>JBKPKZ010000054.1:0-12546 GCA_046731355.1 Pseudomonadota bacterium
TACGAGCAGGAACGTGATCAGGCCGAGCAGTCCGGTCTCCGCCCAGACGAGCAGATAGGAATTGTGCACGGACGTGCCTCTGTTCGAAGCGTTCCATCCCACACCCGCTCGAGCGGAATATCCGCCCATATTGGAAACGACTACGTATTGATCCGGGCCAGTTCCGAACGGGAAATCCTCGATGATCATCCATGCGGCCGATTCCATCGCCGCGCGCTGACTGTTGCTGCTCTCGACGCTGTTGGTCGACTGCCGCGACTGGATTGCGTTGATCGCAAAGGGGCTGACCGCCGCAACAAGCAGGGCGCCCGCGCCGACGATTCCGAACTTGCGCGGCGTCGCAGACTTCATGATCGAGGCGACGCCGAGAATGGCAAGACCGATCGCGGCGAGACCCAAAGTCGCACGGGACGCCGTCAGGAGGTCGACGACCACGGCTGCAGCGAATGCCGCTAAGGCCCACCCGACAGATTTCCTTGCAAGGAGCAGTGCGAAAGCCGGGAAGAGCGCGAAGTGGGCCATCAGCCCCAGCAGATTCTGGGATCCGAATTCGCCGCCTGCTTGCGCAGCGCCTCCTGCCGACTGGCTGATCGCAAAGCCGGCCTGGAAGATCAGCCCCGCAAAAATGCCCTTGAGCAGACTTTCCGGAGCACCGGCATAGGAGGCCAGGCGGATTGCCGCGGCACAAACCAGGGCGACCCTCATGATCTGCCAGGCATAGAAGACGCCGGCCAGAACGACCTGCCCTTGCGGAATGGCGACGAAAACCGCGGCCAGATAGGCAAGCCATGGCCAGATCTGCTTGAGGCCGCGCCCCTGCGACTTGGTGCCGATCAGGATCGCGATGGCAAGGAAGTCCATCGCCGAAATCTCGACGCCTTTCGGCCAGCCCGGCCACATCGGCCAGGCAATCGGAGCAACGTAAAGGTGGAGCGTGCCGGTAACGAACGGAATGAGCCCCATGGCGAACGCCGCCCATTGCACGTACTTCGGCTGCGACTTGAGGTAGCTCGCGACGATCGGGCAAAGGCCCATCCACAGGAGAAGGAGAATATACTTCAAGGCTGGATTCTTATCTCGCCGACCACCTCTTCGGCGAAGCCTAGCATTGCCGGCTCATCAGTGGGAGCCTTGCTTTCAAGAACAAAAGGCTAGGACTTGGCCTGCGTCCGAAGGGTCATCTCGCCTTTGCGGATGACGATCTCGTCGACGTTTTCGAGGAAGGGCTGGCCGAGAAGCGAGACGCTGGCCCCCTGGACGACGACGGCCTTGGCACTGCTCTGCTGGATTCCGCCGAGATCGACCTTGCTGAGCTCGATATACTGGCCGCGAACCATCCCGGAGGCGCCCTGACCGATCAGCTCGTACTTCTGGGGATCGACTTCAATGCCGACCTTGCGTGCATCCTCTTCGGTCAGCGCGATCTCGCTCGCGCCGGTGTCGACCAGGAAGTGGACGGATTTCCCGTTCACATTGGCGTCCGCGTAGAAGTGACGGTCGGAGTTGCGCTCGAGGGTAACCTCGAGCGCGGAAGGGGCGGCGGCCGGGCTCTCGCTTTTGTGAAGCGGCCAGAACACGCCAAGCGTTGCCCCGCCGGCGATCGTTGCAACGAAGAGGACGCGTTCGAGCACGGCTCAAATTGGCCTTTCGCCAAGGACGTTGCCGGCCTGACTATATCGGCAAACGAGAAAGTCTTCATCCCGGCCGCGGGCAATGGCGCAGCCGACCGCGCCGGTACGTGACCAGATCAGCTGGGTGTAGTGACCGACGTTCTCGACGTCGCCGGAGCGGCTGTTGTTCGGGAAAACGCCGGCCTTGTAGTCGCGCTTCTCCGACGCCCACAGGCCGACCATGGCTTCGGGCTGGTAGTAATTGACAGTGCCTGCCCACAGGTTCTCGCCCTCGGTATCCCACCAGGAATCGTCGGGCGAATGCTCGAACTTGCCGGTACGGGCGAGATAAGCCGCCCAATCCTTCGCGGAGCGGGCCAGCGCCGGATCCCATTTCAACGACGGCGCGCCCATGGAGTCGCGTTCGCGGTTGTGGGCCGCGAGCAATCGCTCTTCGAAATTCTGGCGGAAGCCGACGCCGCCCTGAAGCGCCGGGCTGATGCAGAGCATTGCCAATGCGGCAGCAACGCGATGCAAACGCGAACGAGACATGGAGCATCCTCGAATGTGCTCCCGCCTTGTCGCAGATGATGGTCACTAAACAGTTTACGGACGATAATTTACGAAAGTTAGGACGCGAGCTCGGCCGGTCCTTTTTCCGTAACGATTACAACCTGATCGCCCTTCGAAGCCTGGTCGAACAATTTGTGCGCGAATTCGATAGGAACGCCGATGCAGCCGTGCGTCGCGCGACCCCAGCGAACGTCGCTGCCGTGAATCGACACTCCGTCGCCCGTCAGCCGCAGCGTGTAGGGCATGGGCGCATTGTCGTAGGTAATCGACCTGTGGTCCTTGATCTTGGCGAGGATCGGGAAGGTCCCGCTCGGCGTCTGTTTCTCGGTCGCGCCGTAGAGGATGACCGCGGTTCCGATTTCGTGGCCCGCGCGAAAGACCGAGATGATCTGCGATTTCAGGTCGACCCTGATCCATATCGTTCCTTCAGGGACGTTGCGGTCGTTCCAGACATAGTCGCCGTACTTCATCTGCTTCGGCACGTTGAGGATCGAGCGGACGTCCCGATCGAGCTGCCCCTGTGCCTTTGCCTGAAGCAGCTGGGCCTCGCTGAGATAGGTCCGATCCTTGTCCGACCAGCCGTACTGACCTTGCGGCTTCGTTTGCAAAGGTTGGGGCCGATCGATGATCCGGCTCGACCAGGCGGCCGCTGCGGCCGTGGCCAGTCCCGCAAAAGCGAGAGCGACGACCATTCCCCTTTTCATGATCCTATCCCGGGACGTGCGCCGTAAGCGTCCGCCGGCGACGACGCATCATCCAGCCCGTCAGGCCGAACCCGAGCAGCATGGTCGCCCAGGTGCCCGGCTCTGGGACGGACGGGGTATCGACCGGGGGCGGCGGGCCCGGAGGAGTCTCCGGCGGCGGACCCGGTGGGCCACCACCGCCACCCGGAGGGGCCTGGGGCGGAACCACGATTCCACCGCCGGCTCCCGGGATTCCCGGAGTGATGAGGAGGGGCCCGATGGAGGACAGCGGCGCTGTCGCTGGGACTTCCGCGATGTTCGGGAGAGGCGGAGCGATCGCCGCCACGAATTCCTTCGGAAGTTCCGGCTTCGCCACCTTCGGAAGCGCACGCATTTTCGGCGCGGCCATGGCGAGCTTCTTGGACTTCGTCTTGGTCAGCTCGGCCTTCGTACGCTCGCCCGGCGACCGGTCGGTCATCAAAGCAAGAAAGCTCTTGGCGCTGTCGAGGCCAGGAAGTCCGGGATCGAGCATACCCATTCGGGCGACGATGCCGAGCGGCGCTCCGACGACCAGTGCGAGCGCCGCGGCGCTCATCAGGATCGTACGACGGCGCTGAACAGAGGCGCGTTTAGCGCGACGCGCACGACCGCTTGAATTCAAGCGCCGTCCGGAACGCGAAGACGTGGCTGCAGTCGGCATCCAGAACCCTACTGAAACGGGCCGCAACACTTGCACGCGATGCACTTGGCCCCGAGGAAAACCATTAACACAATTTTAAGGTTCCGAATCAACTCAAGAGTTTAATTTGTCCCGAAAAAGAACAGGAATGTGTCTTGGCGGTACAATCTACCGATTGGCCACAGTTGGACGCGTAGACCGACCGCCGATATTGCTGAGGCATGGAAGCAGTAGTTCAGCCTGTGATCCTGGCCGGTGGCTCAGGGACCCGCCTTTGGCCCATTTCCACATCCAAGCGCCCAAAGCATCTCCTTGCAATCGTTGGTGAAGGCACGATGCTCGAGCAGACGGTCGAGCGCGTCCGCAACTCCGAGATCTTCGCTTCTCCGATCATCGTCGGCGCTTCTTCGCAGGCGAGCGATCTTAGTAGACTCGTCCCGGACGCCCGCGTGATCCTCGAGCCATGTCCTCGCGGATCCGCTGCGGCTGTCGCCTTTGCGGCGCTTGCATCGCCCCCCGATTCGCTCCTGCTGGTGCTCCCAAGCGATCATCGAATCAGCGACTCGGCACCCTTGCTGGACGCGATTCGAAGAGCGCGTTCGGTAGCCGGCTCCGGCTATCTGATCACGTTCGGAATCCAGCCGACGGGACCCGAAACGGGCTACGGTTACATCACAGCTGGAAGCACTCTCGGCGATGGAGTTCTGGAAGCGGAATCGTTCGTGGAGAAGCCGCCCAGGGACGGTGCAATCGCGCTGGTCGATTCGGGCAAGGCCTTCTGGAATTCAGGAATGTTCATGTTCAAGGCCGGGGCCTTCCTCGCGGAGCTGAAACGGCACGCGCCGGATATTCATTCCGCAGCGCAGGCGGCGATGGACTCTGCCACGACTGATGGCGATCGGGTCATTCCCTCCAAAGCCGCGCTGGACGACTGCCGATCCACGTCCATCGACTATGCGGTGATGGAGCATTCCGACCGAATCGCCGTCGTTCCGATCCAGCTCGACTGGTCCGACGTCGGGAGCTGGGCCGCCGTTTACGAAATCGAAGCCAAGGACGCCGACGGAAACGTCGTTGACGAGCGCTCGCACGTCGTTGGAAGCTCCGGCTGTCTCGTGAAGTCGACCGGTCCGCAAATCGTCGTCATCGGCGGAGAGAGCTTGATGGTCATCGCGACTGGCGACCATGTGCTGGTCGCGCCCATATCAGAGGCGCAAAGGGTGCGCGAAGCGGCCGACCTCCTGAAGGCCAAGTCTAAGGACTAGCGAGGTTGCGGGCGCGGATGACGTCGTCGGCGTTCGCGGACCCGAGCGAGAGGTGGATTTCAGGCCTTCGAAAAGGTGGTGCGAGGCGAAGCCTCCGACCCTCTGTCGCCAAGCCGATAGAGGCACACGCACACAATCAGCAGCGGAAGAACAGCAAACACGCCACCATAGCTAATGAGCGCCGGGCCCGCCGCTCCGTTGAGCCACAAGAGCGCCAAGGCGCCGATCGTGTTCGTCGCGGAATGCGCAAGGCTTGGAGTCCAGACGCTCCCTGTCTTCTGCATGAGCCATCCGAAAATATACGAATTGAGGATCGTGAACGGGATGAAAAGGAAGAGTGAGCCCAGCACCGGATGGTCGGGGTAGTTGAATCCGCGGATCGTCAGCGGAAAGTGCCAAACAGCCCAGATGACACCAGTGATCAGCGCCGCCGTGAGCGGTCGATTGGGCGAGATCCGCTGCTGCAGATAGCCGCGCCACCCGAACTCCTCTCCCCACAAGACGGGAGTCATTACAAGGGCGGTAGCCAAGAGCTGGGGAACCACCAGCCAGGCATTCGGATGCGACCCGGCTGCGCCCGGCTGTGCCAGCGGGGTTGGTCGAACGAGTCCAAAATCGGGCTCGGCAACGCCAAAGATCAGCGCTTGCAGGGTGATTGCTCCAACGATCAGGAGGGGAAGCAGCCACGCCAGGAGATAATAGCGCCACGCCTTTCGATTTAGACTGAGTCCGGCATCTGCGAACCCTTCGCGGGTGATCCACTTCCTGACGATGATCGCGGCGATCGCAGGCGCGAATGCGCCGGGGAGGGCGTAGAGCTGGAACTGCCAGCTAAGCACATTGACGCCGCTCCGGATCGCAATTTCCCAGGAGATCCACGCAAGGCCGAAGCTGAGGCCAAGGAACCAGGTGATGCCGCGCATGACGAAATCCCACTAATGAATGAATATTCACTCATTATAATAATGGATCGATGGATGCAAGCGTTGCGGCGCCCTCGGGCTCGCGGTTATGTGACCTTGGGAGAGGAGGACGGACTGATGACGGAGGCCGCCAAGCGCCGGCGTGAAAGCCCGGAAACCCGGAGGGCTCAAATCCTTGCCGCGGCCAAGAGGAGTTTTGGGGCCCGCGGGCTTCAGACGACGACCGTCGAAAATATCGCCTCTGAAGCAGGCGTTAGCGTCGGCCTAGTTTATCGCTTGTTTGAATCAAAGGCGGCGGTCGTCGAAGCCATAATCATCGAGGAAGTGGGACTTCAATTGAGTGACATTGAGGCAGCCCTGGAGGAGGCTAAGGGAGATCTGGATCGGCTCCCCGATCTCATTGCGAGAAACGTTTCCAAAGTCGCTGTCGACCATGCAAGGACCGCACTGATGCTCGAATTGACTGCCGAGGTGTGCCGGAGCCCGGATCTCCAGAATTTCCTTCAGCGCAAAAGGGCGGAACTCCAGGAAGCGCTTACCGCGACGTTTAAGGGCAGGGGCTTGGGCAAGGCCGATGCAAGACGCCTCCTTGGGCGGCTCGACTGGGCGAGCGCGATTGCTTCCGGGCTTGCCGTTCACGAGGTCGTTTACGCAGAATCACTGCCCAGATCGCGGCAGAATTTCAGCAAGCTTTTCGAAACGATTTCGGTCTGAACGAATGGCGACGCCGTAGAGCAGGCCGCTAAGGCACGGGGCCACAATGAGGTTGATGGCGCGTTTGCTGGGCGCGGGGCTCGCACACCAACCGTACCGTTCGTCTCGTAATGCCAATCGGCGTGCGGAGGAGAGTGCCAGGATTGGCCCTGCACTCCCGAATGTAACCGGCGACAGGCCCAATTTGGGCCGCTATTTGCGCGCCGATGAGGTGCATCCTTCTTACCAGCGGGCTCTGGTTTCTCGCAGCGCTCATCGCCGGGGCGCCTGTCAGCGCAGAAACGCCGGGAGAAAGGATCGAAGCCCTCGCGGACCGGTTCGTTTCGCAGCAGCTCGCCTACGATCCGACCATCGCCTACGAGACGGGCCTCGAAATCGACCGTCATGACCGGTTCGCCGATCGCCGTCCTGAAGCCATTGGTCGCTTCCAGAAGATCGAACGGGACGATCTTGCCGAATTGCTGACGATCGACGCGGCAGCCTTGCCGATGGCGACGCGGGCCACCTTCGCCAACTTGCGCGAGAAGCTCGAAAGCGACCTTCAGCTTCGGATCTGCAAACGCGAGCTTTGGGACGTCAATCATTTCGATGGCTGGCAGTCGAAGTTTGCAGACGTCGCCGAACAGCAGCCGGTAGCCACCCGGGACGACCAAGCACAGGCCCTTGGCCGGTGGAACAGCGTGCCGAAATTTGTCGACGTCGAAATTGCGAACCTTCGAGTGGGGCTGTCGCAGGGCTATTCGGCCCCGGCGTCCGTCGTCCGCCGGGTCATTGCGCAGATGGACATTCTGGTGTCTGGCCCGGTTGAGAAGTCGCCCTTCTTCTCCCCAGCCGAGCGGTCCGATCGCCCCGAGTTCAAGACGGCTTTCCGACGAACGCTCCTACAACGGGTGAATCCGGCGCTCGAGCGCTACCGCGACTTTCTCAAAAACGATTATCTGCCGCGGGCGCGGACCGGTGTCGCCGTCACGGACCTGCCGAACGGTCACCAATGCTACAAGGCCTACCTGCGGTCCTACACGTCCCTCGCGAGCACGCCGGCCGAGGTCTTCGATCTCGGCCGCCGGACGGTGGCTGCAAACGAGGCGGACATCGCCAGGGTAGGCGCCTCGCGGTTTGGAACCACCGACATTCCAGTCCTACTCGGCCGGATCCAGAGCGATCCGGCCGAGCATTTCCGGTCGAAGGACGAATTGTTGGCAATGTCGCGAAACGTGCTTGCCAAAGCGAAGGCCAGGACGGCTGCCTTGGTCGTCGACCGCCTGCCGCTCCAGGATGCCGTTGTCGAGCCCGAACGGCCGTTCGAGGACCTCGTTGGCACCTCGTCGCATTACGTCGCCGAGGCCGACGATTCAAAATCCGCGACGTTCGCCATCGAGCTCGGCAATTTCGCTTCGGAGACGCGCGCGGAGGCAGAGATCACCGCGGTTCACGAGGTCTGGCCGGGGCATCATCTCCAAATCGCGCTCGCAAGGCGGCTGCAGCCGGCAACCCGCTTTTCGAGGCTCATTAGTATCTCGGGGTATCAGGAAGGGTGGGCGCGCTACGCCGAGGGCCTCGGCGAGGAACTCGGCATCTACGACGATCCGGCCACGCCCATTGTTCGCCGGATTTGGCCGGCACGTGGGATGGTCGTGGATCCGGGGCTTCACGCCTTTCACTGGACCCGCGAGCAAGCGGTTCGCTATCTCGTCGGGACCGGTCGCTATACGACCAAGTCTGCCAATGACCTCGTCGATCGTATCGCCGTCATGCCGGGACAGCTTACAGCTTATGATTCCGGCGGATTGAAGATCCGCGAGTTACGCTCGCGGGCCGAATCCGCGCTGGGCTCGCGATTCAGCCTCAAGGCCTTTCACCGGGCAGTGCTTGAAGAAGGCGTGGTCCCGCTCGGCGAGCTGAGCGCCCATGTTGAGCAATGGATTGCGCAGGCCCGGCCGGCCTCCGCCTCCAATCCTTCGATCCGTGGCGTCGGATTTTCCCCCCTCAAAGTCGATGATCCGGTCAATGGCGGGGAAATGGACGGTTTCATTTTCTACCCTTCCGATGACAGGACTGGCCCGACCCGAATTGGATCCTACGAGGTCAGCGCCGCCGAGGAAGCTCCTGAAGCTCCCGGAGCCTATCCGCTTGTGCTCATTTCCCATGGGCATGGCGGGTCGGCCCTCGGCCACCACGACCTTGCGACCTACCTTGCGAGCCGCGGATTCATTGTTGCGGCAATCACCCACCCGAAGGACAATTTCCGCGACAGCGGTGGGGACGGGCAGCCAATCGTCCTCGGCGGCAGGCCGAGGCAGGTGTCGGCCGCAATCTCCCACCTGCTCGCCAGCCCGCGGTGGAAGCCGCACATCGACGCGAGCCAAATCGGCGTCGCGGGCTTCTCCAACGGAGGCTATACCGCCTTGCTCCTCGTGGGCGCCGAACCGCAGTTCGCGATCCTTCCCCGTCACTGCAAGGTTCATCCCGACGACGAGAATGTCTGCCAACCGCTGGCAAAGCTTGAAGCCCAGGACAGGATGGAGCACAGGACCATCGGGGAGGACGTCGCGAGGTTGCAGCATGACCTGGCGCGGTGGGGACCGACCCGCGACCCACGCGTGAAAGCGGCTTTCGTCATGGCGCCGTTCAGCTCCGTATTCGACGCGGCCGGCCTTGCCCACGTCGACCGCCCGGTCTTCCTCTATTATGCGAGAGACGACCGAGTCCTGCATCCACGCTACAACGTCCTCCATATCGCGCCGCTGATCCGGACCCTTTCCGGCATCAGGGCGATCCCGAATGCCGGACATTATATCTTTCTCGCACCTTGCTCGGATGGATTGGCCCGGGATGACCCCAAGATCTGCACGGACCCTCCGGGGACTGATCGCAATCGGATCCACCGCGATATCAATGCCGAGGCGCTCTCGTTTTTTCGAAGGACCTTGAGCGTCAACTCGCACTGAAAACAGCTCCTTTGGGGATCTTCAGCTGCTGACTCTCGCGATCGGACAGACTGCATTCGCCGCTGACTTGGGGCTATTTGTGCGACAGCCTCTGGGGCGGCGATCTGACCTAGGCTGCTAGTGTCCGCGAAGGGTCGAAAGCGGACATCGGGATTCGCCTCACGTCCCTGATCCGGTGCTGCATCTGTCTTGCATGGAGCCGTCGGGGGCCGATGAGAATCGGCGGGAGTCTGCGGAAAACCGTGTCAGCGTGTTGCGACGGGTCCTGGGGCCCAACGTAAGTCGGCAAAGGACTGATTATCTTAGGGAATGCTGGATGCCCCGCGTGGATTCGAACCACGATTGACGGAGTCAGAGTCCGTAGTCTTACCATTAGACGACGGGGCAATGCCGGCAGGCGGGCGAGATAGAAAGCGGTCTTCCTACTGTCAACGCCGAGTGGTCTCGCCGGTGATGAGCTTGCCCTTCATTAGCTTTGCCGGTTAAATGGGTCCCAAGTCAGCCATCTGCACGCGCAGGTGGTGCAGGATAGAAACGAGCGTTGTTCATGGCGCAGACTGTCGCCAGCGCTCCGGCCCCGCAGTATCGACCTGGGCCGGTCTCGGAAAAATCGCCGGAGCGGCGGTTCCCTTCATTTCGCCATACCTACGGAGCGGTCGATCTCGGCACCAACAATTGCCGCTTGCTGATCGCTCGGCCGGTCGACGGCGGGTTCACCGTGGTCGACGCCTTCTCGCGAATCGTTCGATTGGGAGAAGGGCTTTCGCATAGCGGCGCGCTGTCCGACGCCGCGATGGACCGGGCCGTCGGCGCGCTTTCCATTTGCGCCGAGAAGCTGCGCCGCCGGAACGTGTCCCTGTCCCGCTCCGTGGCCACGGAGGCATGCCGCCGCGCCAAGAACGGCGAGGAATTCGTCGATCGGGTCCGGAGCGAGACGGGCATCGTCCTCGATATCATCGAACCCCAGGAAGAAGCGCGTCTCGCGGTCCTCGGCTGCCACAAGCTGCTCGAGCCGGGCGATGGTCCGGCGCTCATCTTCGACATCGGCGGCGGGTCGACCGAACTGGTTCTCGTCGACCAGGAAATAGGCGTCCCGAAGATCCGCAGCTGGTGGAGTGCTCCGTGGGGCGTGGTCTCGCTGACGGAGAGCGAGGGCAAGGTTGCGCTCGAAGGTCCCGATCGCCTGAAGGCCTACGGCCGAATGCGCGAGCGCGCTCGCCGGGCTTTTGCAAGCTTCGCATCGACCTTACCCAGCGATGTCGAGGGCATTCGCCTGCTTGGAACCAGCGGCACCGTGACCACGCTCGCGAGCGTTCACCTGGCGCTTCCCTCCTATGACCGACGCGCGGTCGATGGCCTGCACGTTCCAACCGACGCCATGCAGAAGATCAGCACGATGATCGCCGGGATGGATCATGAGGAACGTGCCGCTCTCCCCTGCATCGGCCGCGACCGGGCCGACCTCGTCGTCGCGGGCTGCGCGATCCTGGAGGCGATCCTTGAAATCTGGCCTGCGCAGAAGCTCGGAGTCGCCGACCGCGGGATCCGTGAAGGAATTCTGCGCTCGCTGATGGCGAGGGACGGCCACCTTCTGTGAAGCGAATCAAGACCGCCAAGGGGCGGAAGCCGTCCTCGACGCGCTGGCTCGAACGGCAATTGAACGATCCGTACGTGAGGCGGGCGAAGGCGGAGAACTACCGTAGCCGAGCGGCGTTCAAGCTGCTCGAGCTCGACGAGCGCTTCGGCCTACTTAAGGGCGCTAAGGCGGTCGTCGATCTCGGAATCGCACCGGGCGGCTGGAGCCAGGTCGTTCGCCGCAAGGTGCCGCAGGGGAATGTGGTTGGCATTGACCTGCTTCCGACCGATCCGATCGACGGCGTTACCATCCTCCAGATGGATTTCATGGACGAAGCCGCGCCGGACCAATTGAAGGAAGCGCTGGGCAGCCAGGCCGACCTCGTCCTATCCGACATGGCCGCGAACACGGTCGGCCATCAGCAGACCGATCACCTGCGGACCATGGCGCTGGTCGAGGCGGGGTTATTGTTCGCGACGGAGGTCCTGAGGCCCGGCGGCGCCTACGTCGCCAAGGTCCTGGCAGGGGGCGCGGATAATCAGCTCGTCGCCGAGATGAAGCGCCATTTCACCACCGTGAAGCACGCCAAGCCGCCGGCAAGCCGAAAGGATTCGTCGGAGTGGTACGTCATCGCCCAGGGGTTCAAGGGACCCGCCTCGGAAAGCTGATCTCTCCCGAGGCGCGGGGAGGATTTCGAGTAGGCCTTAAGCCTTCTTTCGCGCGTCCTCGACGGCCTTCTTCAGGGCTTCATACCCAACCGCCCCGCTGAGCACTCGGTCTCCGACGACGAACAGCGGAGTCCCGGTCGCGCCGAGCTGGCTTGCAAGGCTGAAGTTCTTCTTGAGTTCGGCTTCGATCGCAACGTCCTTCTCGGGCGTAGGCGGAATGGCGGCGACGCGCGCGGCGACGGCATTGGTTTCAGGTGCCGGCCGACCGGCGGCGTAGAGCGCGTCATGAAACTGGCGGAAGCGTCCGGCCTTCGATGCTGCCAGCGAAAGTCGCGCTGCGACGACACTGTCGGGCCCGAGAATCGGGAGCTCGCGATAGACGACGCGCAAGTCCGAATTTTCGCGAAGGAGCTGGTCGACGTGGGGGTTGCTCGCCTTACAATAGGGGCAGGCGTAGTCGTAGAATTCGACGAGCACGACTTTCGGCTTGTTCGAACCCTTCCAGGATGACGCGAACGGAGTCTCGATCGAACCTCGCTGGCCGGCGAGGGTCGGCGCATATTGCCGGTCGCGAAGAGCGTCGGCGGCGTCCATCAGGATCTGAGGGTCGTTGAGCATGCCCTGCCGAACGATGCGGCTGCTCATGAACTGAGGTGCCGCGAAGAGCAGGATCGCCGCCGTCAGTACTGAACCGACGATGCCCCCTGCGATCGCCGGTCCCAGCGGCGACGCCTTATTCTCTGTCACGGCCCTTCTTGTCCTTCTTCAGCTCGGTCCGTGACACCATGGCGATGTCCTGGGCGCGAAGATAGTCCGGCGTTCCAGCCGGAATTCCGCGCATGGCCATTTCCGCGCTGGCGAGCGCCAGCTTCGGATTGCCTTCGAGGTTGTTCCGTTCAGCGGTCGC
>JBKPKZ010000055.1:0-5972 GCA_046731355.1 Pseudomonadota bacterium
AGATACTTTGCACGACTGTGACAAGTCGCTGAGAAATGATGGAAAAGTACGCCTCAGGGCGTCATCAACGCTTGCCATCGGCAAATCTTTCCCAAGCTCTTTCATGCTTGTTACGCCGAACTCGCTGATGCCGCACGGGACGATCCCGCCAAAGTGCGTAAGGTCGGGTGCAACGTTGATTGCAAACCCGTGTAAAGTGACCCAGCGCCTGATACGGATCCCGATTGCCGCGATTTTCGCTTCCGTGTCGCCCTCACCAACCCAGATTCCGATGCGCCCGTCCGCGCGATGCGCCGCAATTCCGAACTCGCCCAAGGTGCCAATCATCCAGCCCTCGAGCGAATGGACCAGCCGGCGGACATCCCGTCCGCGCCGGTCTAGGTCCAGCATCATGTAGCCGACCCGCTGGCCTGGGCCGTGATAGGTGTAGCGGCCGCCTCGACCGGCCTCGTAGACCGGGAAGCCGGAGGGGTTGAACAGCTCGGCGGGATCGGCGCTGGTGCCAGCGGTGAACAGGGCCGGGTGCTGCAGCAGCCAGATGCATTCAGGTGCAGTGCCGGCTCGGATTGCGGCGGCGCGCTCCTCCATTCCGGAAAGCGCCTCTTCATAAGGCACAAGCCTCTCGCTTACCTGCCACTCGATGTCGTCAAGACCGTTCACGGGCGCGAGATGGGCCCGCAGCTCGTCGGGAGCAAGCGTTGCAAGCATTGGTTATGCCCCGCATAACAACCGCGCGAATTCAAAAGGGGTGACGTGTGGCAATCAATCTGTCGATCTCGCGTGCTTGGGATGAGACCAGGGGCATCTTCGGCCGCGATGGCGGACTGATCACATCGGTAGCACTGGCGATGATCGTCCTGCCGGAAGTCATTGCAGGTATCATCGCTCCGCAGACGCCCGGAGCCGGCTCTCCGTCGGGAGCCATTCAGATCCTTCGGCTCGTCGCTGTCCTGATCTCCTTTGTCGGCCAGCTCTCGATCGTTCGGTTGGCACTGGGCCCGTCAACGACGGTCGGATCAGCAATCGGTCACGGGGCTCGGCGATTTCCATCGGCACTCGGGGCCGTCCTGCTCCTCATGCTAGGGCTGGTGATCTTCCTGATTCCGGTCATGTTCATTCTTGGCGCGGTGTTTGGCGTCAACGTGCTCAAGATGTCGGGTCAGCAGCCGAACGGAGCGGCCGGGCTGCTGGTCCTGGTCGTCACCCTGATCGTGCTTGCGATATCGGTGAGGTTCACACTGGTGACTCCGGTCGCCAGCGCGGAGCCAATCGGCCCAATCAAGATCATCCGCCGGAGCTGGGACCTCACCGCCGGCAATTTCTGGCGGCTGCTCGGTTTCATCCTGCTCCTGCTGGTCGCTACGCTCGCGCTCCTGTTCGCGGCCGGAATCATCGGCGGATTGCTCGCCCGGATGATCAGCCCACAGATCGAACCCTTTTCGCTCGGTGCCTTGATCGTCGCTCTGGTCGGCGGCCTTGCCCAGGGCGCCTTCTCAATTCTCACGGCCGTCATGCTTGCGCGGATCTATGCCCAGGCGGCGGGACGGGACGCTCAGGTCAGCGTCCCCAGCAGCGGAACCTGAGGAGCGCAGTCGCTGGGAAGGATCCCGATCAGGCGCGGATCGGGGAACCGCTCAACCGAGCGCTTGTAGGGGACGAAGCCCGCGCGGCGGTACGCCGACAGCGCCGCCGGGTGATCGAGCGTGCAGGTGTGGACGTGGACTCGTGAGATGCCTTCACGCCAGGAACGCTTGACCGCCTCCGAAAGGAGCCAGCGGCCGTGTCCTTGCCCGGAAAGTTCCGGGATCAAGCCTACGAAGGAAAGCTCGCATTCACCTGGCTCGCGGAAATCCAGCTCGAGCATTCCGACAGGCTGGCCGGCCGCGTCATCGATGTTGAAGAGCTCGACCAGCGGGTGCTGGATGATGGCCGCCAGTTCCGAGTCCGGCATCACCAGCCGCGAGAACCACAGCCATCGGGAACCGACGGCGCGGAACAGTTCGCGATAAACGTCAGGCCGCGGGCTTTCGAGGCGGCGCAGCGACAGCGAGGAGGAGGGGACCCTCAGTTTCGGCGATTCGCGCATCTCGAGGAACGTGACGACCGCCGCGAGGTCGCGGTCGAAGACGTCCTCGTAGCTCATTTCCAGGCCGCCAGGGGCGGAAGGCTCATCAGGATCGCGTCGATGTTTCCGCCGGTCTTCAGGCCGAACAGGGTCCCGCGATCATAGAGTAGGTTGAACTCGACATAGCGGCCGCGGAATTCGAGCAGCTTGCGCATTTCCTCGTCGCTGTGCGGAGTATCGACGCGCTTCCGGACGATTTTCGGAAAGATGTCGAGAAAGGCTTCGCCGACGTCCCGAGTGAACGCAAAATTGTCGTCGAAGGTCGGTCCATCGCCCGGAGCGAAGCATTCGAGATGATCGTAGAAGATGCCCCCAACGCCGCGCGGTACTCCCCGGTGCGGGATGAAGAAATAGTCCTCGGCCCACTTCGAAAATCGCGGGTAGAAAGTGGGGTCGTGCGCGGCACAGGCTGCCCGAAGCCGTGCGTGAAAAGCCTCCGAATCGTCCTCGTATGGCAAAGCTGGATTGAGATCCGCGCCGCCGCCGAACCAGCGCTTGGTGGTGGTCAGGAAGCGAGTGTTCATGTGGACTGCGGGCACATGCGGATTCGCCATGTGCGCGACGAGGCTGATCCCGGTCGCGAAAAAGCGTGGATCGTCTTCCGCGCCGTGGATGCTCGCCGCGAACTCGGGCGAGAAGCGACCACCGACGGTCGAAACGTTCACGCCGACCTTCTCGAACACCTTGCCGGTCATCTGCCCGCGGACTCCGCCGCCGCCCGGGCTTCCGTCCGGGTCGTCGCGGTCCCAGGGTGTGTACTGGAAGACAGCGTCGCTTCCGGCTTCGCGCTCGATTTCCTCGAAGGCTGAACAGATGCGGTCCCTAAGCGCTTCGAACCAGTCGCGGGCGGCCTGCTGTTGTTCGTCGAGCACAAGCATGGGTGCCACATAGCGTGCCGGGCGCGAATGCCAATTGTGGCACTTGGCAGTGCCGAACTGCCTCGCTATCAGGCCCGCCAATCGCCCCTGAGGTCCTCTCAAGTGCGACTTCGTCATGTGCCGGTTCCGGCACGAGCAGCACATCGCGTCACAAGGGGAAGCATGGCCACGCTGGAACAATCCGCACAGGGTTCGGACCCGGCTGAATCGGAAGGCGGCGTCCGCCGTCGGGATTTCCTGAATGTGGGAGCTGTCGCCTTCGCCGGAATGGGCGTGGTCGCAGTCGCACTCCCGCTGATCCAGCAGATGGGCCCGCCCGCCGACGTGCTCGCGCAGGCTTCGACCGAGGTCGACATTTCGAAGATCGCAGCGGGCCAGGCGATCAAGACCGTGTGGCGCAAGCAGCCGGTGTTCATCCGCAATCTGACGCCGGCCGAAATCCAGGCCGCCAATGCGGTTCCTCTGTCCGAGCTTCGTGATCCGCAGTCGCTCGCCGACCGCACCAAGCCGGGCAAGGCCAATTGGCTGATCACGCTCGGCGTCTGCACCCACCTCGGCTGCGTTCCGCTTGGAACTGGCGAAGGTGAGAACCGCGGTCCGTTCGGCGGCTATTTCTGCCCGTGCCACGGTTCGGCCTACGACACGGCCGCTCGAATCCGTCAGGGACCGGCGCCGAAGAACCTGATGGTTCCCGACTATGAATTTGTGTCCGACACGACCGTCCGCATCGGCTGAGTGGAAAGAGCCGTAATATGAGCTTTGCCTGGGCAAAACCTTACGAACCGAAGGCCCCATTCATGCGCTGGCTGGACGAGCGGCTTCCGCTCCCCCGCCTGGTCTATGGCGCAGTCGGCGGCGGCTATCCCGTCCCGCGTAACCTCAACTACTGGTGGAACTTCGGCGTCCTTGCCGGCCTGTTCCTGACGATCCAGATCGTCACCGGCATCGTGCTGGCGATGTGGTATTTCTCGAGCGCGGACGGTGCGTTCAATTCGGTCGAGCACATCATGCGCGACGTGAATGCCGGATGGGCGATCCGCTACATCCACATGAACGGCGCGAGCTTCTTTTTCGTCGTCACCTACATCCACATCTTCCGCGGTCTTTTCTACGGTTCGTACAAGGCGCCGCGCGAGCTGGTGTGGATGCTCGGTCTCGTCATTTACCTTTTGATGATGGCGACGGCGTTCATGGGATACGTCCTCCCCTGGGGCCAGATGAGCTACTGGGGTGCGCAGGTCATCACCGGCTTCTTCTCGGCATTCCCGCTCGTAGGCGAGCCGATCCGCGTGTGGCTGCTCGGCGGTTATGCACCGGACCAGGCCGCTCTGACCCGGTTCTTCTCGCTGCACTATCTGCTGCCGTTCGTGATTGCGGCAGTCGTGATTCTGCACATCTGGGCTCTGCACATCCCCGGCTCGGGCAACCCCACCGGTGTCGACGTGAAGGACGAGAAGGACACCCTTCCGTTCCATCCATTTTACACCGCGAAGGACGGCTGGGCCGCTGCAGCGTTCCTGACCCTGTTCGCCTTGTTCGTCTATTTCGCTCCGAACTACCTTGGACACCCGGACAATTATATTCCGGCCAATCCGCTGGCGACCCCCGCGCACATCGTGCCCGAATGGTACTTCTGGCCGTTTTACGCGATCCTTCGCGCTTTCACCGTCGACTTCATCCTGCCAGCGAAGCTGTGGGGCGTGCTGGCGATGTTCAGCTCGATCCTGATCCTGTTCTTCCTGCCGTGGCTCGACAAGTCGCCGGTTCGTTCGGGATCCTATCGTCCGGTGTTCAAGCGCTTCTTCTGGTTGCTGGTCGTCGACGTGATGATCCTCGGTTATTGCGGTGGTGCTCCGGCCACGCCGTTCTACGTCGCGGTCAGCCAGCTGGCGGCGGCTTATTATTTCTCGCACTTCCTCATCATCCTTCCGATCGTATCGTCGCTCGAGCGGCCGCTTCCGCTGCCGGACTCGATCAGCTCGTCGAAGCTGCATGGTGAAAAGAAGGAAGCGGCGCCCGCGGGCATTTCGCCCCGCCGCGGCGCCACGGCGATCGTCGAGTAGGGGGACAGAAGCGAATGCGTTACATCCTGGGCTTGATCGGCGCCGTCTTTTCGGTGGTCCTGCTGATCTCGTTCTTCAGCAACGTGTCGACCTACCTCAGCAGCCCGCCTGCGGCGACTGCTGAGGAGGAGTTCCACCTGCATCCCAAGCACCTCGCCCTCAAGAGTGACGGTCCGTTCGGGAAGTGGGACGTCAAGCAGCTTCAGCGAGGTTTCCAGGTCTATAAGGAGGTCTGCTCGGCCTGCCACAGCCTGAACCATGTCGCGTTCCACGATCTGGAGGGGCTCGAGTATAACGAAGCGGAGATCAAGGCGATCGCCAACCAGTGGCAGACCGAGGTCCCGAGCGTGAATCCGGATACGGGCGAGCCCGCCACCCGCAAGGCACTGCCGTCGGATCGCTTCCCGAGCCCCTATGCCAACGAGACCGCGGCGCGCGCAGCGAACAACAACGCGCTTCCGCCCGACCTTTCACTGATCACCAAGGCACGGCACGGCGGAGCCGCGTACGTCTACTCGATTCTGACCGGGTACCGGGACCAGCAGGGATACAAGAACGAGAAGGGCGAGGTGCTTCTGGAGAAGTTCCCGACGGCAAAGACTCCGCAGGGCCTGCACTTCAATCCCTATTTCGCGAACCTGAACATCGCCATGCCGCAGCCGCTGACCAGCGACGGCCAGGTGACTTACGCGCCTGGCAATCCAAAGCCGACGGTCGACCAGATGGCGAAAGACGTGGCCGCGTTCCTCGTGTGGACGGCCGAGCCCAAGCTCGTGAACCGCCATGCGACGGGCACTGCGGTCGTGATCTTCCTGCTGTTCGCGACGCTCCTCGGCTATCTCGCCTACCGGAATATCTGGTACGGCGAGAAGGCAGCGGTTCGTACGACGGGCGTTCTCGATCCGG
>JBKPKZ010000056.1:0-3524 GCA_046731355.1 Pseudomonadota bacterium
TCGCCGCCGAATGACGATGCGCGTCCTCTTGTTCGCGCTGATCCTGATCACCAGCTGGTCGGGTGCGGAGGCCCAGAAGCGCATCGCCTTCACCTTCGACGACGTCCCGCGCGGGCGCGGCGCCTTCTTCACTCCGGACCAGCGGACCGAGCGGCTGATCGCCGGCCTCAAGAAAGGCGGCGTCAAGCAGGCCGCTTTCTATCTCGTCCCCGGCCAGATCGGGCACGACGACGGGATTGGCGGCGAGCAGCGGATTGCGGCCTATGCGAAGGCCGGGCACGTCATCGCCGATCACAGCTTCACCCATCCTCACCTCAACGAGCTCAGCGCCGCCGATTACATGGCCGACGTCGACAAGGCGGAGGCCTGGCTCAAGGGCCGAGAAGGCCGCCGCCCGTGGTTCCGCTACCCGTTCCTCGACGAAGGCGGCGACGACAAGGCCAAGGTCGCCGCGGTCCGCGCCGCGCTGAAGGCCCGCGGTCTCCACAATGGCTATGCGACCGTCGACGGGTCCGACTGGAACATCGAGACCCAGACGGCCGAGGCGGTAAGGGCCGGAAAGACGATCGACATGGACGCACTTCGCGACCTCTATGTCTCGACCATGGTCGGAGCGGCCGACTTCGCCGACCAGCTGTCGAAGAAGACCTGGGGCCGCCAGCCGGCGCAGGTGATCGTCCTCCACGAGACGGACATGGCGGCCCTCTACATCGCCGACCTCGCGGCCGCGCTCAGGAAAGACGGCTGGACGATCATTACGGCCGACGAGGCCTATGCAGACCCGATTTCGAAGCTCGCTCCCGACGTTCCCAGCGCCAACGGCACATTGGTCGAGCTTGCCGCCTGGGAAAAAGGTCTCCCCAAGCCCCGCTGGTACGAGCGGAACGACATCGAGCTCGCCAACCGGCTCTACGCCGAGAAGGTGCTTCACGAGTCCCCGGCTCGGGACAGCTCGAAACCCTGATCGGCGGACCGGCGTTGTTCCGGCATGAGAATATTTGTTCTTGCGTGCCTGACGGCTGTTAGCCTCGGCGCCTGCTCCAAGCAGGACCCTGTCGCGGACGGAGCGAACAACGCCGCCGCCGAGATCGATGTCCTTCCTCCCGACGAGAGCGACGCGACTCCGACCAACGAGCTCGAGAGCGGGGACGACGAGCCCTCGAACGCCGGCGATGGGTCAGCATCAGGCAAGATCCCGGCCGCCCTTCACGGGCGCTGGGGCCTCAGTCCGGGCGACTGCACCTCGACGGGCGGCGACGCCAAGGGTCTCCTGATCATCTCCGGCGATTCCCTGAGATTCTACGAGTCCCAGGCGCGGCCGGCACCGAACCTCAAGACCTCCGGGACTTCGGCAAGCGGCGATTTCGCCTTCACCGGCGAAGGCATGAACTGGAAAAGGTACGAAGTGCTGGAGCTCCAGAAGAACAAGCTCGTCCGAACCGAGAGCAGTCCGATGGCGAGCTTCACCTACGCCCGCTGCGCGAGCTGATCAGGGCACCAGTTTCCCCGGGTTCATGATCCCCAGGGGGTCTAGCGCCTGCTTGATCGCGCGCATCGCGTGGAGTTTCGCGGGTGGAGCGAGCCGCTCCAGCTCGGCGAGCTTCATCTGCCCGATGCCATGCTCGGCGGAGATCGAGCCGCCAGCCAAGGTGACGAGGTCGTAGACCATGCGCGAGATCTCGGCCTCATTCCCTGCGACGCCTTCGCCCCGAACGTGGAAATGGACGTTTCCGTCGCCGAGGTGCCCGAACCCGCTGGCGATCGTCCCTTCAAACGCCTGTTCGACCTCGGCCGCGGTCGTGGTCATGAACCGCGGCATGTCCGCGACCGGCACGGAGATGTCGTGGGCAAGCGAGGGACCGTCGGCCCGCTCGCTCTCCGAGATGCTGTCGCGAATGCGCCAGAAGGCCTCCGCCTGGGCTTCGCTGGAAGCAAGCGTCGCGTCCTCGACGAGGCCCTTCCCGAGCGCCCGGCCGAGCAGGTCCTGGAGGAGGAAAACCGGATCATCGCCTTCGCGCTCCGACGTCGCTTCGATCAGCACATGCCACGGGTGCCGGCCCTCAAGCGGACTTCGGGTTCCCGGAATATGCTTGAGGACCAGCTCGAGACAGTCGGCGGGGACGATCTCGAAACCCTCGACCCGGTCCGTCTTCGACTGCAGGAACTGCAGGAGTTCCAGCGCTCGCTCGGCTTCCGAAAGGCCGACCCAGGCGACCGCCCGGGCGGCGGCCGCCGGAACCAGCCTCAGGGCTGCGGCCGTGACGATCCCGAGCGTTCCCTCGGCACCGGCGAGGAGCTGGTCGAGGTTGTAGCCGCGATTGTCCTTCTTGAGGCCCGGCAGGCCGTCGTGGATCGAGCCGTCGGCAAGAACTGCCTCCAGCCCGAGGACGAGCGAACGCATCGTTCCGAACTTGAGGACCTGGGTGCCGCCCGCATTGGTCGAGACGAGCCCGCCGATCGTGCAGCTTCCCCGGGCGCCAAGCGTCAGCGGGAAGCGCTGGCCGGAAGCATCCGCTTTTTCGTGGAGGTCGGCGAGGATCACTCCCGCCTCGGCGACCGCGACTCCCGGGCCGACCGAGCGGAGCCGGTTCATTCGCCTGAGCGACAGGACCAGTGCGCTCCCGTCCGCCGGCGGAGTTGCTCCGCCGACCATTCCGGTGTTTCCGCCCTGCGGAACCAGTGGAACGCGATGCTCTAGAGCAAGCCTGACGATTTCCGCGACCTCCTGCGTCGAGCCTGGCGACAGGATCGCCTGAGCCTCGCCGTGGAACTTGCCGCGCCAGTCGGTGAGCCAGGGCTCGATGTCCGAGCGATCGGTGATCGCCGCCTTCTCGCCGAAGCGATTCCGAACCTTCTCGATCAGTGCCTGCACATCGCCCATCACAACCTGTTGGCATCTGGCTTCGGGCGGGGCAAATCGCAATGGTGACCGACCGTCCCCGAATCTCGCTTGTCGTCGCCCGCGCAGAAAATGGCGTGATCGGCCGCGACGGCGGCCTTCCGTGGCGCATCTCCGCCGACCTGAAGCGCTTCAAGCGGCTGACCATGGGCAGCGTGATGGTCATGGGACGGCGGACCTTCGACAGCCTTCCGGGCCTCCTTCCCGGGCGGAGGCACATCGTCCTCACCCGCAAGAGCGACTGGTCGGCAGCGGGAGCGGAGGTCGCCCACTCTCCCGACGAGGCGCTGGAGATGGCGGGGGGCGAGCCGGTGTCGGTGATCGGCGGCGCGGAAATCTTCGAGCTTTTCCTGCCCCTTGCCGACCGCCTCGAGCTTACCGAGGTGGCTGGAGACATCGAGGGCGACACGGTGATGGCCGATCCCCGCTCGAACGGGAGCTGGCGCGAAGTTTCGAGGGAGGATCATTTGGCCGAAGGCGAAACCCCCGCCTATCGCTTCGTCACCCTCGACCGCGCCTAGCCTTTCGCGCCCGGCTTCCTTGCATATTCGCGGTAGCGCTTGAACTGGTCGGCGAGGACGGCGTCGACGATCGGCGCCAGCTTCTCCGCCCCGCCTTCCGCGAA
>JBKPKZ010000057.1:0-5292 GCA_046731355.1 Pseudomonadota bacterium
GTGCCGCCCCACTCGTTCAGACTAACGCAGCGACCTAAAGCCAATGCGGAGTTCTTCTGACAAGAGTTGCGGCTGTTCCCAAGCCGCAAAATGTCCGCCTTTCGGAAGGACATTGAAATGGAGGAGATTCTTATAGGCTCGCTCCGCCCAGCTCTTCGGGGCCTGGTAGATTTCCTCGGGGAAGACACTAACCGCAGCCGGAACGGAAATACTCAAGTCGTGGAAAAAGCCACCTTTGAACTCCGTGTAGAGACGGGCCGAAGACACTCCGGTGTTCGTCAACCAGGACAGCGTGATGTTGTCGAGGATGTCATCCTTCGTGAGATCGCCGTAGGCCTCCCCATCGACAAACAGTTTTGCGATGTGGCCGTAACTCGCCACATCATGGTCGATCATCCAGGCAGCAAGGGCGACCGGTGAGTCCGCCAGCCCATACAGGGTCTGCGGATGGGCGATCATCATGAACTGCGTTGGCAGGTGCTGGAAAGCGAATGCAAGCTGATCGTATGCCCGCTGTTCGTCCGTCGATAGACCTGCAGGCGCGGGTGCGCCCGACTGAAGCGCCTTCGAGACATCAGAGGGCATCGTGCCCGGAAAGTTTACATGGATGCCGATCAGCTCCGGAGGAGCCTGTTGAGCCAAGGCATTGGTGACGAACGCACCCCAGTCACCGCCCTGGGCGACGAAGCGGTCGTATCCAAGGCGTTTCATCAGGACAGTCCAGGCGCGCGCCATGCGATCGGGGTCCCAGCCGGGCGCCGTGGGCTTGCCTGAAAATCCGTAGCCTGCCCCCGACGGGATCACGACGTGGAACGCGTCCGATGCGCTGCCACCGTGAGCCGTTGGGTTGGTCAGCGGATCGATGATCTTCAGCTGCTCGATCGGCGAGCCGGGCCAACCGTGCGTTACGATCACGGGAAGCGCATCTTCATGCTTCGAGCGGACGTGGATGAAATGAATATCCAGGCCGTCGATCTCGGTGATGAAGTTCGGCAAGGCATTCAGCCGCTCTTCGCACCGCCGCCAGTCATAATCACTGGTCCAGTAGTCGGCGAGCTTTTGCATCAATTCGAGCTGGACGCCCTGGGCGCCGTCATCGACCAGCTCTCGCTCCGGCCATCGCGTTGCCCTGATACGATTTTTCAGGTCCGCAAGGTCCTCATCGCTGGCATGAAACTCGAACGGTCGGATCGTGCCGTCGTCGGTCAACTCAGCATCGGCGCTGGCTCCGATGAAGGGCTTTCCGGAGATGGTAGCGGGCTTTGCTGCAATCGTTTCAGGTGTGACGGTCGCGGCGCCTCCGGGCGTCGTGTTGGTGGTCTCTACGGACATTGATCGATCTCCTCGCCCGGGCGCCGGCGTCGAGCGACCCCGGCTGCGAACGGCAAGAGCTGCCGGCCGTCAGGGCTGGCGCTGCTGTCTCGTAAAAGGGCCAAAGGGCGGGCTGAACTCGGTCCGTCGAAAGACTTCGACTCGGTCGCAAGACTTGCGAGCGGTACGCTCCAAGCTGCGAGCTGTCGCCTTCATTTCGGCGAATAGCGAATGCCCGCGTTGGGCAAGAGGCTGCCGTTGCAAACGGCGCGGTTGCGCGACGACGTCTATGGGCTATTTCGTTCGGGTGACTGAGGAGCGCGGCGGCCTACCTGTTCTGACTTTTCGCAATGGCGAGAGTTTCGAAGAGTGGCTCGCCCAGCAACCTGCCGATGCTGGTGGTGCATGGCTAAAGCTCCCGAAGGGATCAGCGGGGAAACCGGGTCTGACGAAGAGCGAAGCGATCGACGCGGCGCTTTGTCACGGGTGGATCGACGGCCAACTCGACAAATACGACGACAAGTATTGGCTTGTCCGTTTCACACCCCGGAAAACCCGAAGCAAATGGTCTCAGGTAAACAAGCGACGGGCGATCGAGCTACTTGCCGAAGGCCGGTTGCGTGAATCGGGTCTCGCGCAAATCGAGGCCGCGAAGGCCGATGGCAGATGGGCCGCAGCCTATGCGCCTGCAAGCTCCGCGGAGGTCCCCGCTGACCTTCAGGATGCACTCAGCAAGAACCCGCAGGCTGCGAAGTTCTTCGCGACCCTCAAAGGCGCTAACCGATACGCGATCCTCTACCGCATCGGCGCCGTTAAGAAACCGGAGACCAGGACCAGGAAGATCGCCGAATATGTTGCAATGCTGGAACGCGGCGAGACCATTCACGGGTAGCTGCTGACGTTCGAGCTGCGCTAATGTCTACAACGGGTCGGAGGCGGATTCTGCCAGCGTATTTCCGTGCGTCCCCGGCATGTTCTCGTCCATCAACGTCGGACAGCGAAGTGCCCGCAAGGGGGCTGGCCAATCCTTACCCGTCCTCGGAGAGCTGAAGGATCGTGCCCAGCTCTTCCACGTCGAGATCGCGTTCAAGGTTATGCAGCACCTCGTCTTCGATCAGCCCCGCCCGGTGGATTCGAAGCAGCTCTGCGCGGCCCGCCGCGATCGACGCGAGCACTAGATCGAAATGGGGCCGCAGCGTCTCCAGCGCCCGCTCCGTGTCCTCGGCGTAGCGTTCGGTTCCTACCAGGCGGCGTCGGGCTAGTTCGAGCAGCTGCGGATGGATGAGTGATCCATCATCTCCGTAGGCGCCTCTTTCGACGACTGCGTATCGCGCGCGGGCGATCTCCGCTTCGCATTCACCCAGGTCCATCTTGGCCGGCGGGTCCTTATCGACCGGCGCAATGGTGCGAATGAGCAAGCCGAGGCTGGTCCCTTGCGCAACGACCGTCGCGAAGATCACTGCGAACGCGCATACCAGCATCAGATCACGTGACGGCATCGACGGCGGAAGGCTGAGCGCCACGGCAAGCGTCACGACGCCGCGCATCCCCGCCCAACCAAGGACGGTCGCCTGTCGCAGCCCCAGTGGACGAGCGGGGCGAACACCGATCTTCCGCAAAACGCCAACGAACAGATCGCTTCCGAAAATCCATAAGAAGCGCGCAAGAATTACGGCCACGACGACCCCCAGCACCGGGATGAGCATGGTCGAGGTGACGGCCCCTACTCCGCCCACGCGTTCAAGGACGCCGCGCAGCGAGAAGCCGATCAGGATGAAGACCAAGGCTTCGAGCAGGAAGATCATTGTAAGCCAGAAGGCGGTGCCACGGAGCCGCACGCTCGCCGGGAAGATCTGATGCTGGAACCAGCCGAGGATCAGGCCGGCCGTCACCGTCGCGATCACTCCTGAAACGTGGATCGCTTCGCCGGCGATGTACGCGAGCCATGACATGAGCGTCGACGCAACGATGATAAGCGTCTGATCCTTGAGCTTGCGGACGGCGAGCATCCAGGCAGCCCCAACGGCGACGCCCACGACAAGTCCGCCAAGCGCCAGGATGAAGAAGCTTTGAACTGCCACGGCCGCGTCGAATATCCCGCTCAAGGTCGCGGCGACGGCGAACCGAAACAGGACCAGGCCGGTCGCATCGTTGAGGAGGCTCTCGCCCTCGAGCAGGGCCAGCAGGCGGCGAGGCAATGCCACGCTTTGAAGGATGGCGCGAGCCGAGACTGCGTCGGGCGGCGAGACAATCGCGCCGAGCGCGAAGCAGGCCGCCCAAGGTAGCGTAGGCACCAACCAATGAACCGTGACTCCGACGGCCAGCGTGGTGAAGACGACCGCTCCGACCGCCAGTGAGAGAATCCCGGGAAGATGCCGCCGAAACCTTCCGAAGGCGGTAAAGTAGGCGCCGTCCATCAAGAGGGGTGGCAGGAAGAGAACGAGGACAAGGTCGGGGTCGAGCTCAACTGCAGGCAAGCCGGGAACGAAAGCCAGGAATCCGCCGCCGACCAGCAAAGCGGTGGCGGTCGGCAGCTTCAGCTTGAGGGCCAGCCAGCGAAGGGGGATGACCAGCGCCAGCAAGGTGAGGATCAGCTCGAACGTGGCGACACCGCTCATTGCAAATGCGTCCCGCCTTCGGATCTAAGGACGGCGCCGGCTAGGTGGCAGTCAAACATCCGGCGTTAGCGTAATGCCTTCGTCAATGTCGGCAATGGGTGGAAACCGGACATGAATTTCCTCCAGCAAATTGCCGCTCGAAGAGGAGAAGAGTGGCGCGGATTGCGGCGAAGTCACGCGAGCGAGCAGTCACGGTTGAAAGTCTAATGTCCGCAATGGGTGGAAAGCGGACATTGCACCATCAAAACAGATTGTCCGGTTGGACGTGCCATTGCGTGTCAACGCCGTTGTAGGCGTTGGCGACATTGTCGCTGAACCCGCCGGTCGCCGTTCCAAGCCAATTGGTGATGCGGCCGTCGACATTGCGCCACATGATGTCGTCGCGGTGATCGCCGTCGAAATCGCCGACGCCGACGATCTGCCAGTCGGTCGCGACGCTGGTGTAGAGATTGGCGGAGTTGGGCGCGTAACCGCCATTGGCGGTGCTCAGCCAGTCGGTCAGCCGGCCATCGACATTGCGCCACAAGATGTCGTCGCGCCCGTCGCCGTTGAAGTCGCCGACACCGGCGACTTGCCAGTCGGTCGAGACGCCGTTGTAGGCGTTGGCGACATTGTCGCTGAACCCGCCGGTTGCCGTTCCAAGCCAGTTGGTGATGCGGCCATCGGCGTTGCGCCACATGATGTCATCGCGGTGATCGCCGTCGAAATCGCCGACGCCGACGATCTGCCAGTCGGTCGCGACGCTGGTGTAGATGTTGGCCGAGTTGGGCTGATAGCCGCCATTGGCGGTGCTCAGCCAGTCGGTCATCCGGCCATCGAGATTGCGCCACAAGATGTCATCGCGCCCGTCGCCGTTGAAGTCGCCCACGCCCGCCACCTGCCAGTCGGTCGAGACGCCGTTGTAGGCGTTGGCGACATTGTCACTGAACCCGCCGGTCGCCGTTCCAAGCCAGTTGGTGATGCGTCCATCGGTGTTGCGCCACATGATGTCGTCGCGGTGGTCGCCGTCGAAATCGCCGACGCCGACGATCTGCCAGTCGGTCGCGACGCTGGTGTAGAGATTGGCGGAGTTCGGTGCGTAACCGCCATTGGCGGTGCTCAGCCAGTCGGTCAGCCGGCCATCGTCGTGGCGCCACAAGATGTCGTCGCGCCCGTCGCCGTTGAAGTCGCCGACACCGGCGACTTGCCAGTCGGTCGATACGCCGTTGTAGGCGTTGGCGACATTGTCGCTGAACCCGCCGGTTGCCGTTCCAAGCCAATTGGTGATGCGGCCGTCGACATTGCGCCACATGATGTCGTCGCGGTGATCGCCGTCGAAATCGCCGACGCCGACGATCTGCCAGTCGGTCGCGACGCTGGTGTA
>JBKPKZ010000058.1:0-28120 GCA_046731355.1 Pseudomonadota bacterium
GCGATCAACAACGTCCGCGCGACCCTGAAGCGGGTTGCGCCCACGGGCAGCCGAGTGATGATCACTGGTCCGGCGGGCGTGGGCAAGGAAATCGCCGCCCGGATGATCCATAACTGGAGCCCGCGAGCGAAGGCTCCTTTCATCGTCGTTTCCGCGGCGATGATGAGTCCCGAGCGTGTCGAGGAGGAGCTGTTCGGAAGCGAGTCGGATGGCGTCGCTCGCCCTGGGCTTCTGGAGCAGGCGCACGGCGGCACGTTGTTCCTCGACGAAATCGCGGACATGCCGATCACAACGCAGGGGAAGATCCTTCGCGTTCTGACCGACCAGAGTTATCATCGCATCGGCGGCCAGCGGCCGATCAAGGTCGACGTCCGGGTGCTTTCTGCGACTTCGCGCAATCTGGCCGAGGAAATCACCAATGGCCGCTTTCGCGAGGATCTCTACTATCGGCTCAACGTCGTTCCGGTACGGATCCCGCCGCTTCGCGAGCGCCGCGAGGACATCCCCGAGCTTGCTGACCACTTCCTGGCGCGTTTCGCATCGGAGCGCCGGATCACTCCGCCAACCCTGTCGGACGAGGCCGTGGCGGCGCTTCAGGCTCATGAATGGCCTGGAAATGTCCGCCAGCTGCGCAACATCATCGAGCGCACGGTGATTCTCGCTCCCGGGGACACGTCCTGTATCGACGTCGACCTGCTTCCAACCGAAGTGCTCGACAATCAGGGATCGACGGGCATCTCGAGTGCCACCTTGACCATCATGGGCAGCCCGCTTCGGGAGGCGAGGGAGTCGTTCGAGCGGGAATATCTGAAGATCCAGATTCGCCGTTTCTCCGGCAACATCTCGCGCACCGCATCGTTCATCGGGATGGAGCGGTCGGCGCTGCACCGGAAACTCAAGGCCTTGGGCATCGCCGACAAGCGCGACGGAGACGAATGAGCCTGAACGACGGATGCCGGACAAGCTATTGAGCCTTCAGGACCAGTTCCTGAACAGCGTCCGCCGATCCAAGTCGCCGGCGCTCATCTTTCTTATGAAGGGTGTGAAGCTTCAGGGCGTAATTACCTGGTTTGACGCCTTTTCCTTGCTGTTGCGTCGGGATTCGGCATCCCAGCTTGTCTACAAGCACTCGATCTCGACAATCATGCCGCAACGTGCGCCGACGGACCTGCCGAAGGGCTTTACCGAGCCACTCGGGGCGCGCGCCGGGCTTCAGGATGCCTTTCTTGCGGCCGCCGCGCGCGAGCAACAGCCGATGACCTTGTTCCTCGTGAATGGAGTCATGCTCCAGGGCCACGTTGCGGGTTTTGACCAATTTTCGGTGCTACTTGAACGGGATCAACAGCTGCAGCTTGTTTACAAACATGCGATTTCCACGCTGCAACCGCCCCATCCGCTGGATCTCGGCGATCATGGTGCACCAGAAGATCCGGTAAAATGACCTTCTACGATCCAGAGAATGACGTCGCACGCGGCGAACGAGCCGTCGTGGTCGTTCCGGAGAAAGTGGGGGAGGGATCTCGCCGCTCTACCGAGGCGCGGCTGGAGGAGGCTGAGGGCCTTGCGGGCGCAATCGGGGTGGACGTTGTGGCGCGCAAGTCGTTTCGCTTGCGGCAAATTCGACCCGCCACCTTGCTCGGCAAGGGGCAGGTTGAGGAAATCGCCGATCTCGCACGCGACCATGAGGCGAAGCTTCTGATCGTCGACGCTCCGCTCTCGCCGATCCAGCAGAAATCGCTCGAGGAAGAGGTCGGCACGAAGGTCATCGACCGCACCAGCCTGATCCTCGAGATTTTCGGGGAGCGGGCCGCGACCGCCGAAGGGCGGCTACAGGTCGAGCTGGCGCATCTTGATTATCAAGCGGGACGGCTGGTCCGAACCTGGACCCACCTCGAGCGTCAACGCGGTGGCTTCGGCTTCCTAGGTGGCCCGGGTGAAACGCAGATCGAGGCCGACCGCCGCCTGATCCGCGACCGGATGGCACGCATCCGGCGAGAGCTCGATCAAGTGAAACGAACCCGAGCCCTGCATCGTGGGCGCCGTCAACGTGCCCCCTGGCCGGTCATCGCGCTGGTCGGATATACGAACGCTGGGAAATCCACCCTATTCAATACAATGACGGGCGACGGAGTGCTTGCCGAGGACATGCTCTTCGCAACGCTCGATCCGACGATGCGGAACGTGAAGATCCCCGGCTTCGACAAGGCGATCCTGTCCGATACCGTCGGGTTCGTTTCCGACCTTCCCACGGAGCTGATTGCTGCCTTCCGGGCGACTCTCGAAGAAGTCGCCTCCGCCGATCTCCTGATCCACGTTCGCGACATGTCCCATCCGGATCGTGACGCGCAGGCCGAGGATGTCGAGGACGTTCTTGCATCGCTTGGAATTGGCGAGGGAGAGGGGCCTCCAAGGCTGGAGGCCTGGAACAAGGTGGATTTGCTGAGCGAACCCGACCGGCAGGCATTGCTGACCGAAGCCCAGCGCCGCGACGATGTTGTTCCGATTTCGGCGCTGAGCGGATGGGGCGTGGACCTCCTTCGGGAGCGAATTGCCTCGGCGCTTCAGCGCGACACGGAGGTCCATCACATCCGCCTGGACGTCAGCGAGGGCAATCGTCTGGCCTGGCTCCATTCCCGGGGAGAAGTGCTCGAACAGCGGGTCGATGGCGATACGCTGGAGCTGTCGGTGCGGCTTTCACCGGAAAACTGGGCACGTTTTCAGGCCACGGAGTCGGCCTGAGCCTTCTTGGCCGCGGTCCAGAGCTCTTCCATCTGGTCCAGCGACATGTCGGAAAAGCCGGGAGCTTTCTCGATTTGACGAAAGCGCCGTTCGAACTTGCGGTTGGCTTCGCGCAACGCCGCTTCAGGTTCGATGTTAAGTTTGCGGGCCAAGTTCACGACGGCAAACAGCAGATCGCCCATTTCCTCGAACATCGGCTTGTGCTCGGTCTCGCGCTCAAGCTCTTCCAGCTCTTCGTCGATCTTCGCCCTTGGACCGGTGGCATCCGGCCAGTCGAAGCCGGTCCTCGCAGCGCGCCTTTGTAGCTTGGCTGCCCGTTCCAGCGCCGGCAGTGCAAGCGCAACTCCTGCAAGTGCGCTCTTGTCCGGGTTCGCTGCGCGTTCCTCGGCCTTGATGATCTCCCACAGGTGATGGCCGCCTTGCTCGGCATCTCCAAAGATATGCGGATGGCGGCGTTCCATCTTGTTGCCGATGCGATCGAGGACGTCGTCGAGCGTGAACTCGCCGGCCTCTTCTGCCATCTGCGCGTGAAACACGACCTGGAGCTGCAAATCGCCTAGCTCGTCGACAAGCGCGTCCATGTCGTCACGAGCGATTGCGTCGGCGACTTCATATGCTTCCTCGATTGTATAGGGCGCGATCGTCGCAAAGGTCTGGACGCTGTCCCATTCGCAACCACTGACGGGATCGCGCAGCCGTTTCATGATCGAAACGAGGCGTTCAAGGCTCAAAGGGGCTTCTCCATCACGTCGGCGCTCGCAAATCTCAAAGTATGATAATATGCATTATGTAAAATATCGTCTCCGTCAGGGGACCAGGATCAGCCATCTGCCCTCGACCCCCCAGCGTTGCAGCGACGACAGGAAATTCATTCCAAGCACGTTCAAGTCCTCGTCGTCCGCGATGTGGAGCGCGAGATTGTGACGCTCGATGTCGCCCACTTCCAAATCTTCAGCATTGCCAGTCGCCACGCGGATAAAGCCATTGCCCGTTCGTACGATCTGGTTTCGGCTCGGGCTGACGTGGACACCGACGCGCGTCGCGGTCTTGCGGCCAATGGTCGTCATGGTAGCGCCGCTGTCGACCAGGAATTTCACCTTCTTGCCGTTGACCAGACCGTCGACCCAGAAATGACCGTCGATAGACATCGGAATGCGAATCTCGCGGCCCTGCTTGATCGGCTCCCCAGTCGCTTCGGACCGAAGCCTTTGGGCAACGTACCCAAGATCATCGCGGAAGGTGAAAACCACGAAGCCGCCGGCAAAGATCGCAATCCAGGCCAGCGCCATGGTCAGAGCACGGGCAATTGGCTCCCGTCGTGACATGAGGGCGCCCAGCACGAGCATGACGGCCATCAACAGATAGAGACCGCCCAGCATCAGGCTGTTGGTCATCATTGCTGAAGCACCAGGTAATTGCCTTCGACGCGCCAGCTCTGAAGTGATGAGAGGAAGTTCATCCCGAGAAGATTGACGTCGTCGTTCTCATTGATGTCGACTGGAAAGTCGGTCCGCTCGATCGAGCCGACCTGGAGGCTATCCGCCCAGCCCTTGGTCGCCCGAGCTGGACCATTTGCGGTGCTTACGATGATATGCTCGTTGCCGATCGGCATTTGGCTTGCCTGGGCGACGCTTCTGGAAACGGTCGTAACCGAGGCCCCGCTATCCACCATGAAGCGAACATCGTGGCCGTTCAGCTTCGCCGACACCCAGAAATGCCCGTCGTCGGCCATCGGAATTCTGAGTTCATCGCCATCCTCGATGGACGTTCCCAAAGCTTCGGCTTTAAGCCGTTGCCCGAAACCGGAAAATTCGCTTCGAAAAGAGAATAGGATGAACGCGGTTCCGAAGATCGCGACCCAGGCAAGCACCATCTTCAGCGTCTTGCCGATCGGTTGGCGCATCCCAAGCAGCGAGCTGGCCACGAACAGGAGCGCGATGACGGAATAGATGAGATAAGGCCCCTTCTCTTCCATTACGGCGCGATCTCCAGTCCATCATGTGCCGGCGCCGCCCAATTCGGCAGCTCCTCCACCAGCGTACGGTAATCCATGCTGTTGTTGAGATGCGAGAGGTAGAGTTGGCCGACCCGCATCTCTTCCGCCCATGCGAGCACGGCCTCGAGATGGGTATGCGTGGGGTGCGGCCGACGGCTCAAGCAATCGCTGATCCACACGTCCACACCTTCATACAGCGCACGCATGCCCGCAGTCAGCTCGTTGAAATCGATGGCATAAGCGAACGATCGCCCACCCTTGTCAACGCGCAGACCAAGCGACGTGATTCCCCCGTGCGGCTGATCGACGAAGCGTATCCTCGCTTTGCCGAAGGTCAATTCGGAACTGACTTCCCTTGGTTCCCCGACCGCTTTGTAGAGTCCCCCGCCCTTGAAGATGTAGCCGAAACGCCGCTGCAGGCCCTCGAGCACATTGGCCCGTGCGTAGAAGGGAATGGGGTGCCCCAGGGCTTGAGCGACGGCGCGTAGCTCGTCGATGCCGTGGCAGTGATCGGCATGGTCGTGGGTAATGATGACCGCGTCGACCGCCGCGACTTCGGCCTCGAGAAGCTGCTGGCGGATATCCGGGCCACAATCGACAAGGATGCGCCTGCCATCGCTTTCGATCAGGATCGACGAGCGGAGGCGCCGGTTGCGCGGTTCACGAGGATCGCACGCCCCCCAGTCATTCCCGATCCGCGGGACGCCGAAAGAGGTCCCGCAGCCGAGAAACCGGACCTTCACGCAGCGGCCCGGGAGAACAATCGGAAGAAGTTGGCGGTGGTGGTTTCTGCCAGCGCTTCAGGCTGCTCGTCGCGCAATTCGGCTAAGAACGCCGCAGTGTCTGCAACGAATGCAGGCTCGCAGGTCTGCCCTCGATGCGGAACGGGCGCGAGGAAGGGCGAATCCGTTTCGACCAGCATGCGGTCGCTCGGGAGCCACCTTGCGGTGTCCTGCAACTCTTTCGCATTCTTGAAGGTCACGATGCCGGAGATGGAGATATAGAAGCCGAAATCCAGCGCTTTGCGGGCGAGATCTGCCGTGCCGGTGAAGCAGTGCAGGACGCCGGTGACGCCCCCCTCCTGAACAGCGCGGCCGAGGATCGCGGCCGTATCGTCCTCGGCATCGCGAGTGTGGACAACCAGCGGAAGCCCACTTTGGCGCGCAGCCTCGATATGAGCCTCAAAGCGCTCGCGCTGCGCTGACCGGTCGCTCTTGTCGTAGTGATAATCGAGGCCGCACTCGCCAAGTGCGATCACTCGGGGGTGGACGGCCGCTTCAACCAGCGCGGCGGTGCCGAGGTCGGGATGAGCATCAGCTTCATGAGGATGGACTCCGATAGTTGCCCAGACATCCTCGTTTCGTTCGGCAGCGCCAAGCACGTCATCCCACTCGCTTTGGCGGGTCGAAATGTTGAGGAAGCCTGCCACTCCGCGCGCCCGCGCCTTGGCAAGCACTTCGGCCTCACGATCGGCAAGACCGGCATAGTTGAGGTGGCAGTGGCTATCGACCAGCCTCACGCTGCTACCTCCTCATCCTCCGAGAGTTCGAGGCGCGGGAACAGCGGCTGCGGCTGCGCGATCGCCTGGCCATTCTTCCCGGCGTCGATCTGGCTCAATAACCTTTCGGCCGACGCGGGGACAACGGGCGCAACCGCGCTCGCGAGCGTTCGGACGGCGACAACGAGCGTCCCGAGCACTTCCGCCATCCGCTCCGGATCGGTCTTCCGCAAGGCCCAGGGTGCCTGCGCATCGATGTAGGCGTTGCAGGCGAACACTGCGCTCATCCAGGCCTCGAGGCCTGCAGAGAACGCATAGCCACCGAAGCGTTCATTGAGCTCTGCACAGCCCTGCTCGACCGTTTCGAGCAGTTCCTTGTCCTCCGCGGCTTCTCCGGACGCCGGAAGAATTCCGTCCAGGTTCTTGAAGATCATGGACAAAGTGCGCTGCGCAAGATTTCCAAAGCTGTTTGCGAGCTCGGCGTTCACGCGATTGACGATCGCCTCGGCACTGTAACTTCCGTCCTGGCCAAAGGTGACTTCGCGCATCAGGAAGTAGCGTAGCTGATCCACGCCGAAGCTCTGCGCCAGCGCGAGCGGGTCGACGACGTTGCCAACGCTCTTCGACATTTTCTCGCCGCGCGTGAGCAAGAAGCCGTGACCGTAGACCATCTTTGGTAGCTTGATGCCTGCCGACATCAGGAAAGCCGGCCAATAGACCGCGTGGAAACGGACGACGTCCTTGCCGATCAGATGGACGTTGGCGGGCCAGTAGCGCTCCCACAGCTCCGTCTCGTCCGGATAGCCGAGGCCGGTGATGTAGTTGGTCAGCGCGTCGAGCCACACATACATCACGTGATTGCCACTGCCAGGCACCGGAACGCCCCAGTCGAAGCTGGTCCGGGAAATGCTGAGGTCTTTCAGGCCGCCTTCGACGAAGCGGACAACCTCGTTGCGCCGGCTGTCGGGCTGAATGAAGTCCGGATTTGCCGCGTACAGATCGAGCAGTGGCTGCTGGTACTTGGAAAGGCGAAAAAACCAGCTCTCCTCGACGGTCCATTCGACGGGTGTGCCCTGCGGAGACAGCTTGTTGCCGTCCTCGCCGACGACCAGCTCGTCCTCTTCGTAATAGGCCTCGTCTCGAACCGAGTACCAACCCTCGTAGCGATCGAGGTAGAGATCTCCACTCTCCTCCATCGCAGTCCAAATCGCCTGGCTGGCACGGTAGTGGTCCGGTTGTGATGTTCGGATGAAGCGGTCGTACGAGACATTAAGAGTATCGCACATCTCTTGGAAAAGGCGCGACATTTCGTCCGCAAATGCGCGCGGCGCCACTCCTTGCGCACGGGCTGCCTGAGCCATCTTCAGCCCATGCTCGTCGGTGCCGGTCTGGAAGCGTACGTCACGTCCCTGCGAGCGCTGGAAACGCGCGATCACGTCAGCGGCAATGGCCTCATATGCGTGGCCGATGTGGGGCGGCCCGTTGGGATAGCTGATCGCGGTGGTGATGTAGAAAGTGTCGGACATTCCCGACCGCCCTAGCCGGGGCTGTTTGGAGCTTCAAGGAAGCGGGTCGGCAATCGAGGCGAGGAGACCGCCCAGCTGGAACACGGTGGACGCGGGGTCGAGCGAGAGCCGGGGGGCGATGGCGACCAGCTCGCGTGCCTTAGAATAGGCATCGACCGCCCGTTGACGGGGAGCGCCGGAGAGCGAGCGTGCTTCACGAGCGATCACGGATGGCAGGATCTCGAGAAACGCAGCATAACGATCGCCCGCGCCCCGCTTGCCGAGTTCCAAAGCGAGGTCCGAGCGGCGCCCATTCGTTGGGTCGCCCTGGCGCAGAATCTTAAGCGCTTTCTCCTCGAGGCTGATCATGTCTAGCGCGGCGAGGGCGAGCGCCCGACCAGCTGATCCTCCCGCTGCCGCGATGACTCGAGTTAGCTGCCGATCCTTCTGTTCAGGCAACGCATTGCTAAGCACCGACGTCATGGCGTCGTCGTCCAGGGCCTGGAAGTCGAGCCGCCGGCACCGCGAGCGGATCGTTGGCAGAAGACGCCCTGGCGCATGGCTGACGAGGAAGAAGATCGTGTTTGCCGGCGGTTCTTCCAGCATCTTCAGCAGCGCGTTGGCAGCGGATTTCTCGAGATCGTCAATGGAGTCCATCACGACTACCCGCCACGGTGACAGCGCCGGCGTCAGGTCGAAAAGATCGCCGAGCGAACGGACCTGATCCACCGTGATGTTGCGCGCGAGATTGTCGGTCTTCTCGTTTGTCAGCCGCTCAAGCCAGCGAAGGTCGGGATGACTGCCAGCCTCCACCAACTTGGCGATCCGGTGATCGTCAGGCGTCTCAAGACCAGGAGCATCGACAGCGGGTCCGGCGGCCTCGGCAAGCACTCGCGTCGCGGCGTCGCGCGCGAAGGTCGCCTTTCCTACACCCTTGGGCCCTGCAAGTAGCCAGGCGTGGTGGAGCGAGCCGCGCCTCCACGCCGTCACGAACTGTTCAACAGCGCGGTCTTGCCCAAAGATCATCAGAAAAGGTCCGACAGGTTGTCGAGCAGCCTTTGGGTTACCTCCTCGGGGCTTCCCGAGGCGTCGACAATGCGTACCCGATCAGGCTCTTCCGCCGCGATGAGGCGAAAGGCGAGGTCGACCTTCTGATGGTAGCTTTCCGGTCGTCCGCCAATGCGGTCGCTTTCCTCATTGTCTCGCTCGCGAGCACGCGCCCCTCCTTCCGCCAGTGCGAGGATCAACGTTCGATCGGGAAGGAAGTCGCCGCAGGCGAAACGGTACAATTCCCGTACTCGCTCGATCCCGAGGCCGAGGGCTCCGCCCTGGTAGGCCAGCGAGGAATCCAGGAAGCGATCGCTCAGCACCCAGTGACCCCGTTCCAGCGCCGGGCGAATTCTCTTCTCGACATGATCCGCGCGGGCTGCCGCGAAGAGCAGGGTCTCGGCTTCCGACGACCAGCGCGAATCTTCGCCGCCGAGGAGAAGCGAGCGGATCGCTTCCGCGCCCTCGCTTCCGCCCGGCTCTCGAGTAACCTCGCAGTGGATCCCGCGCTCGGCCAATGCGGCGTGAAGCGCCCTCAGCTGGGTCGACTTGCCGACCCCTTCTCCGCCTTCGAGCGTGACGAAGCGTGGCTCAGCGCTCACGCCATCCCGAACAGCTGCTTAAGGCCGATCCAGGCGCGCCCGAAGAAGCCAGCTTCGCCAACCGCCTCACCGGCAACCAGAGGCATCACCTGCTCGCCTTCGGGCATGGCCACGACGAGGTCGGCGATGTGCTGGCCCTTGGAGATCGGCGCCTTCACCGGTCCCTGGTAACGGATCTTCATGGCCCCGGTCTTGGACAGCACTCCCGCTGGGATCGTCAGCGCGAGATCGCGCGGTGCGACCAGCGGCACTTCGCTGCTGCTGCCGAGCTGAACCTTGGCCGATCCGACGTTGGTGCCGGACTTGAACAAGGGCTTCGACTGCCAGGCATTGAAGCCCCACTGCATCAGTCGAACCGACTCCTCGATGCGCTGGCCGAAGCTGTCCAGGCCGGCCACGACCATGATCAGGCGACGTCCATTCTGTTCGGCGGACCCAGTGAAACCATAGCCAGCTTCGTCGGTGTGACCCGTTTTCAGGCCGTCCGCACCCTGGACTCGCCCGAGAAGCGGATTGCGATTGGCTTGGGTGATCGCCGCGCCCGAGCCGAGCGTCTGGCCGTGGGTGTACTCGGTCAGGCTGTAATATTTCTTGTAGAGGTCCGGATAGTTCTCGATTTCCGCGCGAGCGAGCGTCGCAAGATCGTGTGCCGTGACATAGGTCTGGCCGTCGTCCGGCCAGCCGTTGGAGTTGCCGAAGTGACTGTTGGTGAGGCCCAGCCGCTTCGCATTGTCATTCATGACGTTCGCGAAGGCTTCCTCGGTACCGGCGATGCACTCAGCCAGAACGACGGATGCGTCGTTACCGGACAGAGTGATGATGCCCTTAAGCAGTTCGTCGACGGTGACCTGCTCATTGGGGCTCAGGAACATGGTCGATCCAGCCTGAGGGCCATGCCACTTCTGCCAGGTCTCGGGCCGCACCGTGCACTTCTTGTCCAGGCTGAGGTCGCCCTTCTTGACAAGCTCAAATGCGACGTTGGTGGTCATCATCTTGGCCATCGAAGCCGGCGGCATGCGAACGTCGGCATTCTTCGAAAGCAGCACCGCTCCCGACGAAAGGTCGATGAGATAGGCGACCCTCGCCGGAGTATCGAACGGCGGCGCCTTGGCGGGAGCTCCAGAGGAAAGCGTTAGAGCGGCGGCGGAAGCGAAAATGACTGCGCGTTTCATCGACTCGTGGATCGTCCTGCTTGGCTGGTTGGAAGACCTTCCTATCGCCCCGATTCCACTCGCGCGAGGGGGTTCAGCGACTTGTTATCGCGTTTGCCAGGAGGCCGACCGAGAGCGCGTAGAAATTCGAGCAATTGTAATCGAGGATCGCACGGTAATTTCCGGTGAGAAGATAACCGGTGCCGTTCTGACCATCCGGCTCGATAAGGGTCGCGACCTCCGTGTCTGAGAGTCTGCTGCTGTAAGGCCTAACGCCGAGCGATCGCCATTGGCCGACCGTCAACCAGCGGCTATGCCGGGCATAGACGCGCTCGCATCGTGGCGCACGAAGCGTCGACCGGATCGCGGCCCGGTTGAGACTTGTGGGGACGCTAACCGACACACCCCAGGGCACTCCTGCCTTCCAGCCGGCGTTTCGCAGGTAATTCGCAATCGACGCCAGGCCGTCGACTTCACTGCCCCAGATGTCGGCATATCCATCGCCATCACCGTCCGCGCGCAAGCGAACAACCACCGAGGGCATGAACTGGGGATAGCCGGTTGCACCTGCATAGCTGCCCTTCAGGCGCCAGCGTGGAACCCCCATGTCGATAAGGCGCAACGCCGCGACGAATTCACTTTCGAACATCGGACGACGGCGACCCTCGTACGCGAGGCTCGCGAGCGCCTCGAGGAGGTCGAAGCCTCCGGTCACTGCTCCGTAGCTTGTCTCGTGGCCGTAAATGGCCATCAATACCCCGGGATCGACGCCGTAGCGCGACCGGATGCGCGACAAGCTGCCATAGAGCGAGGAATAACGCGCCTGCCCGCGACGAATCAGGTCAGAGGTGACATGTCTGCGCTGGTACGGTGTGAACGGCGGTGTGTAGCTGCTGTTGGGAGGACCGCCGGGCTGAGCCTGGTCGAGTTCGATCGCCCGACGGTTGAGGCTGAGGCCCATCACGTAGGACTGGATGGTCGATTCGCGGATTCCGGCCGCTCGTGCCTGCGCGGCAAGGGTCAGCTTGTAGGCGTCAAATCCCGTCATGCCCCCGTAGACCGGACGGCTGATGATGGTCTGGACAGGTTGGAGTGTCTGCGGCTGCGGGTAGGATCTCGGCATCGGCTGCAGGACCGTTGCCTGTGGAGCTTGAGCCTGAGGCATTGGCGCGAGCCGCTCGCTCTGGGCGGTCGCCGGCGCCAAGGCCAGGGCGCCCGAAGCTGCCGCCAAACATGACCCAATGAATTGCAACACCTGACTCCCTCCAATACGCGAGGCTACAGAACAAACATTGATGAACACCATCCGGGCTCACCCCGAGCCTTGCACGTCCCGTCGCGAGACGCGATAGCGGCTCCACCTGAACGACGGATGGGTGGCCGAGTGGTTTAAGGCACTGGTCTTGAAAACCAGCGACGGTGGAAGCCGTCCGTGGGTTCGAATCCCACCCCATCCGCCAAAGGCTTCTTCATTCTGATTATTTAGAAGCCTTCGTTAGGGCTTGAACGAATTATATATTCGTCGCCGAAATCGCCGGCGATCAGGTCTCCGCTCCACGGTGCGTCCCTGCCCTCGCCATTCCGTGCCGGAACTTGCTGGCCCATTGTGACCAGCGACAGCCGCTCGAGGGTCTCCAGAATGAGTCGATCGGCGTCGATGATGAGGGCAGCCCGAAAATCATGTCCCGACCGCGCTGTCCCCGGGCCGTAGACCACGTAATCCCATCCGTCCTGATGGCCGGAAGGAACGATCGCGAGGGCGCGGCCGCACTCGAATTGAGGATCGAGAAGCATGCGATAGGCGCGCGTCGAAAGCTGTTGCGTCCGCGAAAGCTGTTCGGCGACCTGCATCATCCCGAACGGCTGCAGCTCCAGGCCGAATGCCACCGTGATGACATCGCAGCCGTTGTAGAGGCGCCTCTTCCCTTTCCCCGGGCTTTGCTCGCCGGAGAGCGTCAACCACTTGCGGGCGACCCAATTGTGGAGCTGATGCGCAGCTGTGCCGGTCACGTCGATGACATTCTGCTTAGTGAATTGCAGCAGGTCGAGGATTGGCGGCCGAGGCGAGCCATTGCCTGCAGATTCGCGCAAATTCGCGATTCTGTGCGTCATCGACATGTGTCGATCCCCCTCGAACAATAATAATGCACTTACTGCATTTTTGGAAACAAAGAGTTCACTTGCTGAATTTCAGCGAGGTTGCGCCTCGCCAAGCCCTACTGTTGTAGCTATGCAGTACACCTGATGGCGGACCAGGGGAGCAGCCGGCAGGATATCTGGGCGAGCGAAGCGGCGCTGACGCTGCTTGGTCCTTTGCGGCTCGTCGGCAAGGCCGGCGACGACCTGACCCCCAAGGCGAGGAAAACCCGCGCTCTCCTGGCGGTCGTCGCTTTGTCGAAAGGCCCTGTCCCACGCTCGCGCCTGACGGAGCTGCTGTGGGGTGATCGCGGAGAGGAGCAGGCCAAGGCCAGCCTTCGTCAGGCGCTCTATGAGCTCCGCGACCTTTCCAATGCGGGCCTCCTGACCGTCAACCGGGAGCTGGTCGCAGTCGGTCCGAAGCGTCTTTGGACTGACGTCGGCGAGATAGACGTCGCGAGAGATCCCCTCGAAATTGCAGACCGGCTTCAGCACGTTCAGTGGCCGGCGATCACGGATCTCGACGACATCACTCCGGAGCTCGATGATTGGCTACGCGGCGAGCGCACACGCATCGCCGCCTCGATCCTGCAGAAAGGCACTGACGCGGCGGAGGAAGCGGTCGCAGGGGGCGATGCGGCTTCAGCGAGGCGCATCGCGGATTCGCTGGAGCAGATCGATCCTCTGGACGAGCGCGGCGCTCAAGCCGGCGCCCGCGCCGACATTGCAGTGGGCGATCGGGCGGCGGCGCATCGACGCATCGAGCGGTTGGAAAAGCGCCTTCGGGACGAACTCGGACTAAACGCTTCGCCCGAGACGCGCTCACTTCTGAGCGAAAGTCCGAAGCCGAAACGCGACCGGCCGACGACGGCAAGGGACACGGCTAATCAACAAGGGAGCCGAAAGTGGTTCTTCCCTGCCGCCGCCGTCGGCGTGCTGCTCGTCGTGGCGGCCCTATTCTATTTCCTCCGGCCTGGTGCCGCTGAAGCTCGTCCAAGCATCGCTGTCCTTCCCTTCGAGGAAGTGGGCCAGAAGACGCAGAATTATTTCGCGACCGGCGTTTCGGACGAGATTCTCAATCTCCTCTCCCACGAGCGGCGGATTCGAGTTCTCGGGCGGGTCTCCGCGGAAGAGATTGCGCATCGCCAGAACGCACTGGAAACGGCTCGCCAACTCGGGATCACGCACTTGCTCGATGGCAGCGTCCGGACCGCGGGCAATCGCGTTTTGGTGATCGTCACACTGACTCGAGTCTCGGACGGCGCCCAGATGTGGTCCGAGAAGTATGAGCGGCAGCTCGGCGACATCTTTGCGGTCCAGGGCGAGATTGCGAAAACGGTTTCCTCACGGCTCGCACAATCCTTTGGAGTGACTTCGAACCAGGCAACCACCCCCGAAGTGTATGACCGGTACCTCGCGGCCCGACAGCTCGTACGCGAACGACGGGAAGGCCCTCTCAAGGAAGCTGATGGGCTGCTTCGCCAGGCCATCGCCCTCGATCCGGACTATGCTCCCGCCTATGCGGAGCTGTCGCAGGTTCAGATGCTGCTTTCAGACCATCCGACGAACTACGGATCGCGTCCGCTGAAGGAGGCACGCGCAGAGGCCGCTCGCTTTGCGAAGAAGGCCATCCAGCTCGATCCGAATCTCGGCGATGCCTACGCGGCGATGGGCCTTCTCAACATCTACGACGAGAGCTCCCTTCCCTATTACCGGAAGGCGGTCGAGCTAAGCCCCCAGCGCTCGGACTATCATCGCTGGCTCGGTCAGGTTCTATGGATTTCCAACAGGTTCGACGAAGGACTTGCCGAGTATCGTCGCGCCGTCGAGCTCGACCCTCTCTGGGGCCTCAACTACGACCACCTCACGGGAGCGCTTTTGTTTATCGGCAGGAATGACGAGGCCCACGCGCTCCTTCGCCGCTTCCTGGCGCTCAGCCGCGACGATCGCTCGAAGATCCAGTTGCTGAGGAGCTTTGCCAACGCCGAGAACCGGCTCGCCGACAATCTCCGCTACTCGCAGACGCTCTACAAGCGCTTCGGTGACGAGCGGCTCATGCAATTCTATCTGGCCAATGCCCTGGGCTGGCTTGGCGAACCAGGCGCGGCTTCCCGCTACACGGCCTTCGACCCGATGACGACCGCAATCCTCAGGGGCGACAATTCGCGGTTTGTCGCGGAGGCCAAGGCTTTGGGCCCAGACTTTTGGGACCGGGCCAATTTCTGGGGCTCGGCAAGGCTTCTCCTCCTGATGGGACATTCTAAGGATCTGGTCGCGCTCTATGACCAGTCCAAGCCTGCAATACGGGCCGGACATCTGGACGAAGATACGGTCGCGGTCCCTGAACTCATTCTTGCTCTTCGACAGGCGGGCCGGACCCCGGAAGCGGATCATCTCCTCGCAGTTTTTTCGAGGAACAACTCGCAGCTGCCCAAGGCCGGGCTCGGCGGAGCAATCCGAAAGGTGAACCAGGCAACCATCAATGCCTTGTCCGGCCGCAATGCCGAGGCGGCCCGTACGATCGATGAACTGTCGCGAAGCTCGCCCCTGAGCCTCAATTTCGTTCCCTCGATTTCGCTGCTCGACAATCCACTTTTTGCCTCCCTGAGAAATGATTCGCGCCTCGCCGTCGCCGACGAGCGCGTTCGGACCGCCTTGAACGTCGAAAGGCGCAAAGCGGGCTTCCCGTCCATCTCCCACGAGACGTGGCTTACGAGCGCAAAGACGCTTTTGACGAAGAATTGACGATCGACCCGTGCCGCCTTTGACAGGCGCCTGAGAGCTGGCGGGCATGTCGAATGCCCGTTTCGCGCTCCGCCACTTAGCCACCCGTGCTCGCACCAGCGGCACTTGTCGAACCGTTTGTCGATTGATCGAACCCGGATCGCCGGGTCTCGTCCCCTGCCCTAGCCGCCCCCGTAACGAATGGGGGATCCGGATGGCTCGAGCCTTATTGCTTGGAAGTATTGCAGCGACGGCGTTGGCGACACCGGATTTCGCGATGGCCCAGACACCGAGCCCGAGCGATCCTCAGACGACGGCCGCGAACACGCAGGGCCAGTCCAATTCGCGCGCGACGACCTACGAAGCGGCATATTTCACGCAGTTCGCGCCAAGGACGGCGCTCGACATCGCGCGGCGCGTTCCCGGCTTTCAGCTCGATCTCGGTGCGACTCAGAACGACCTCGGAGCGGTCGACGTCCGCGGGTTCTCCGGGACGGCGGGCAACGTCGTCTTCAACGGCGCGCGTCCGAGCTCCAAGGCCGAGACTCTCGAGAACACGCTGGCGCGCATTCCAGCACAGCGGGTCATTCGCGTCGAAGTCGGTCCCGGCGACCTTTACGGCTCGGACTATGCCGGCAAGAGCCAGGTCCTCAACGTCATTCTGTCGGCCCAGTCCGGCATCGATGCCAACGTCACGGCGGCGACGATGCGGCGCTATAGCGGCTACATCAACACCGACGTCCAGGGTTCGGCGCTGATCCGCACGGGGCAGAACACCTTCAACCTGTCCGCCGGCACGGGGCGGAACAAGCAGCTGGAGGAAGGCACCGACACGCTGACGGACGAACTCACTGGAGAGCCCGTCGAGTTCCGCCGCAAGCACAACAGCTACTTCAATCGCGATCCCTTCCTCGCCGGCAGCTGGGCGCTCGAGAAAAGCGCATCGGAAGCCTACCGGATCAACCTGCGCTGGCAGCCCAGCCGCTTTGACCTGACGCAGCGCAACCGGGTGAGCCCCGCCGACGGTCCGCAGCACGACGACAATCTCTTCCAGAAGTACCGGGATCCAGTCATCGAGATCGGCGGTGACGTCACCCAGCCGCTTGCCGGCGGTGCGCTCAAGCTGGTCGGCCTCGCCACTCGCCGCAAGCGCGACGACCAGGACACCTATCTTCAGCGCGACGGCTTGATCGACGAAGGTGGATCGGTGGTCGGCGGGTTCGACCAGACGGTCAAAGCCGACCGGAACGAGACCATCGGCCGGTTGACCTGGACGCACGGCAATCTCGCGGGTTTTTCGTTCGAAGCCGGCGCTGAGGCCGCTCTCAACACGCTCGACAGCACGGTCGAACTGTTTGCGTTCGACGAGGACGGAAACCAGGTCCGCATCGACCTTCCCCTCGACGACGCGAGGGTGAAGGAGAAGCGCGGCGAGGTCTATTTCAGCCTCGGCCGCAATCTTTCGGATGGCCTCCGGATCGATGGCGGCGTCAATTACGAATTCTCGCACCTGACGGTCAGCGGCGACACCAGCGCCGACCGCACTCTGAAGTTCATCAAGCCGAACCTCGCGATCGACTGGAAGCCGGGCGGCAAGTGGCACACGCGTTTCTCGGTCCGCCGCGTTGTTGCCCAGCTCGACTTTTACGACTTCATCAGCGTCGCCGAGCTTTCGACCGACCGAGTCAACGCCGGCAACGAGAACCTCCAGCCGCAGCGCACCTGGGAGTTTCGCGCAATGGCGGAGCATCCGATCCTTGGCGACGGCCTCGTCAAGCTCGACCTCGGCTACGACCTTATCAGCATGCTCCAGGACCGGATCCTGATCTGTGATCCGGACGATCCTCTCGACCCTGAAACCTGCTTCGACGCGCCTGGCAACATCGGCACCGGGAAGCGCACCTTTGCGACGCTGACGATCGATGCGCCGCTTACGAAGCTATGGAACGGCCTTCGCGTGAAGTTCGAGACAACCCTGCAGAGGACCCGAGTCGACGATCCGATCTCGGGCGATCCGCGCAAGTTCAGTGGCTTTTTCCCGGCCTGGCAATGGGACCTCGACGTACGCCGCGACAGCGGGAGATGGTCTTACGGTTTCCACGTCAACGACAATCAGCGTTTCACCTTCTACCGGACCGACGAGTTCGACACGAATTTCAACGGCGGCCCTTATGGCACTGCTTTTATTGAATATCGCCCGACCCCGCGGACGGCGATCAGCTTCAATGTCGACAATTCCTTCGAAACCAGCGGCAATCGCGAACGCCTCCTGTTCTTCCCGAACCGGGCAACCCCGGAAGACGTGGTTCGCGAGGTTCGCGAGCGCAATCGGCACATCAGCTTTGGCTTCACCCTGAAGCAGAGCTTTGCCGGCGGGAGCAGCGGTGGGGTGGTGAAGGACGACTGACAAATGTAAGAGGCCCGAACTTCTCATCGCAGGGACCTTTCACGTGGCCACTTCACTCAAGGCGGATGCTCACCATCACGAGCCCGCCATACTGCCGTTCGACTGGGCGGATCCCTATGACCTCGAGCATCAGCTGACCGAGGAGGAACGCCTCGTCCGCGACACGGCCGAGAATTACGCCCGGGAAAACCTGCAGCCGCGAGTGACCAGCGCCTACATGGACGAGCGCTTCGATCGCGAGATCATGAGCGAGATGGGCGAGCTTGGCCTTCTCGGCGCGACCGTGCCCGAGGAATATGGCGGAGCGGGCCTGGGCTATGTCAGCTACGGACTGATCGCCCGCGCGGTCGAGCGCGTCGATAGCGGCTATCGTTCGGCCTGCTCGGTCCAGTCGAGCCTCGTGATGTATCCGATCTTTGCCTATGGCTCCGAAGAGCAGCGCCGCAAGTATCTGCCGAAGCTCGCCCGCGGAGAGTTTGTCGGCTGCTTCGGCCTGACCGAGCCGGATTCAGGCTCTGACCCTGGAAGCATGCGCACCCGCGCCGAGAAAACTGCGAATGGCTATCGCATCACCGGCACCAAGATGTGGATCACCAACTCGCCGATCGCCGACGTTTTTGTCGTCTGGGCGAAGTCGGACGCCCACGGCGGCAAGATCCGCGGCTTCGTTCTCGAAAAGGGCATGCCGGGACTCAGCGCGCCAAAGATCAAGGAGAAGCTCTCGCTTCGCGCTTCGATCACTGGTGAGATCGTCATGGACAATGTCGAGGTCGGCGAGGATTCCCTTCTCCCCGACGTCGAAGGCCTGAAAGGTCCGTTCGGTTGCCTCAACCGCGCCCGTTACGGTATTGGCTGGGGCTCGATGGGCGCAGCCGAGGCCTGCTACGCTGCGGCGCGCCAGTACACTCTGGATCGCAAGCAGTTCGGCAGGCCCCTTGCCTCCAACCAGTTGGTCCAGCTGAAGCTGGCGAACATGGTGACCGAGATCACGCTTGGCCTTCAGGCGGCGCTTCGAGTCGGACGCCGGCTCGAGGAAGGCACGTTGATCCCCGAAACCATCAGCCTCCTGAAGCGCAACAATTGCGGCAAGGCGCTCGACATTGCCCGGGTCGCCCGCGACATGCACGGCGGCAACGGGATCAGCGCCGAGTTCCAGGTGATGCGACACGCGGCGAACCTCGAAACGGTCAATACCTACGAAGGCACGCACGACGTCCACGCGCTGATCCTCGGCCGGGCGATCACGGGGCTGTCCGCCTTCTAGCCGGAACTGCCGTAAACCCCTATGTTCGCCCCTCGAAGCTACAGGGGGCAAATCACATGGGCATTGTGGGCTGGGTCGTCCTTGCGGCCATCGTGCTGCTGCTGGTGCTTGCCGTCAGCATCTACAACCGGCTGGTCCGGCTACGCGCGCTTGTGAAGGAGGCGTTCAGCGGGATCACCGTCCAGCTTCGTCGACGAGCCGATTTGATCCCCAATCTCGTCGAGACGGTTCAGGGTTATGCAACCCATGAGCGCGAGGTCTTCGAAGAGGTCACCGAGGCTCGAGCCGCGACTGTAAGGGCGGGAGGCGTCGAAGCGACTGCCCAGGCCGATGCCCAGATGACAGGCCTCCTTGGCCGTCTCTTCGCGGTCGCCGAGGCCTATCCGGAGCTCAAGGCCAACACGAATTTCCTTCAGCTGCAGGATCAGCTGGCGAACATCGAAGGTGAGCTTCAGGGGGCTCGGCGCTATTACAACGCAACCGTACGCGATCTGAATTCGACGATTCAGAGCTTTCCGCCGGTGCTTATCGCTCGGCCGATGGGCTTCACGGAGGAGCCGTTCTACCAGGACGAGGATCCGGCGATTCAAAGCGCACCGAAGGTGTCGTTCCAGCGCCCGGGCGCCTAGCAGTGCTCCGCTTGCTGCGGGCCTTGCCCGCGCTTCTGCTCCTGGCAGCCGTACCCGCCAGCGCCGAGGAGCGCATCCTGCGCTTCCTCAGCGACGTGCAGATCCAGAAGGATTCATCACTCGAAGTCACCGAAACGATCGATGTCCATGCCGAGCAGAATGCGATCAATCACGGCATCTTCCGGGACTTTCCCACCCGGTACCGCGGGCCACATGGTTCCCAGTACCGAGTAGGCTTCACTTTCCGAGGCGCAACGCTTGACGGAGAGACCGTCCCCGCGTCCACCGAGCATGTCTCGAGCGGCGTCAGGATCAAAATCGGTGATCCCGATAAATTGGTTGGAATCGGCGATCACCGTTACGTCATCCGCTACCAGACCACCCGTCAGGTCGGCCGCTTCAAGGATTTCGACGAGCTCTACTGGAACGCCACCGGCAATGGCTGGGTGTTTCCAATCGACTTGGCCGAAGCTCGCATAAGGTTGCCCTCCTCCAGCTCGTTCGGCCAGCGCTCGATCTACACGGGCGTTGAGGGATCAACTGCATCCAATGCCCGCGTGATCGAGGAGAAACCGGGCGAAATCACCTTCCAGACGACCGGTCCGCTCGGCCCCTACGAGGGGATGACCGTGGCGGTTGCCTTTTCCAAGGGCGTGGTTGGGGCGCCGAGCGAGGTCGATCGCACCAAATGGATGATCGCCGACTATGGCCCGCCGATTGTTGGCGTCCTCGCACTGGTCGGCCTTGGAATATTCTATTTCTTCGCATGGGCGCGAGCGGGCCGAAACCCTCGGGCAGGCACAATCGTGCCCCTCTTCTCGCCACCTGCCGACCTGACACCTGCGGGCATGCGATACATCCTGAAGATGGGCGCCGACGACCGCGCCTTCGCTGCAGCGCTCGTGGACATGGGCGTTCGAGGTCACATCCGGCTTAGCGAGGAGGAAGGTGGGTTCTTCTCGAGCGACAAGACACGCCTTGAACGGCTGGCAGGCCCCGCTCCGCTTCCCCCTGAAGAGGAAGCCGCCCTCCGCGAGCTCGCGATGACCGGCGAGCAAATCATGATGGAGCAGAAGAATCATGCAAAATTCTCTGCTGCAAAGAAGGGCTTGGATGATGTTTTGAAGACGGCTTACGAGGGCGTGATGTTCAACCGGAACTGGGGTTGGGCCGGCGCCGGCATCATCCTGTTCGCGGTCGCTTTCTGGCTTGTCTCCGCGGCCGTTGTCGCGGCGACCGACGGGGCTGCGATCTGGCAGATCCTGGTTACACTCGGAGCGTCCATTGTCGCAGTGCTACTGGCACTGACGATTCACGGCTCCTCCACGGTCGGGAAATGTCTGCTGACACTCGGAATGTTCACCGCCGGCGCTGTCGCACTTGCAACGGGCGGGCCAATCGTCATCGAGGCACTCAATACCGGCTGGTGGCTGCCGATTCTGCTCCCGTTGCTCGCGCTGCCGCTGGTCATCTCGTCGTTCTTCTGGATCGCCGCACCGACCAGGGATGGCCGGCGTGTTCTCGATCAGATTGCCGGGTTCAAGCAGTATCTGTCGATCACCGAGCGCGAGCGGCTGGACCGGATGAATCCACCTGAGGATACACCCGAGTTGTTTGAGCGATTTCTGCCTTATGCGATCGCATTGGGTGTCGAAAACCGCTGGGCGGACCGTTTCTCGGGCATTCTCGCCGCAGCAGCGGCTCAAGGCCAGCAAGGCTTTGCCTGGTATTCGGGCTCGAGCAGCCCGTGGAGCAATCCGGGCCGCTTCGCTGAATCGGTCGGTTCGACCCTCGCGAGCACCGTCAGCTCCGCATCGACCGCGCCGGGATCGAGCAGCGGCTCGGGTGGCGGCGGATCGTCAGGTGGTGGCGGTGGGGGAGGCGGAGGCGGCGGCTGGTAGAGCTAGGCCGGACGAAGCCAAATCGTCTGCGGCTTGTCGCGATACGTTCCGTCCACCTGACGTACGAAGCCGAGCTTGGCCGCAAGCTTCATCGACGGATCATTGCCGGGCGAGATAAGCGCCCAGATCGGCTGCCTTCCAAATTGCTGGTCGAACCAGGCGAGAATGGCCCCACAGGCCTCAGCGGCATAGCCCTTGCCGTGCGCAGCAGGAGCAAGGATCCAGCCCATCTCGGCTTGCCCCTCGATCGAAGGCTCGCATCCGCGAAGGAAGTCGAAGAAGCCGACGTGGCCGATCGCCGGGCCGCCATTCCGTTCGGCAACGGCCCACATTCCGACGCCAATGAGATTCCACAGTCCGGCGCCCGCGAGCATCCTGCGCCACGTATCTTCCACCCCGCTCGGACCGCCAACATGTTGGCTTGCTTCCTCGTCGGCGAAGAAGGTCAGGAAATAGTCGAGGTCCCGTAACTCGAAGTCGCGCAACAGCAATCGCTCCGTCTCGATCCGCGGAGCGGACGCAAAGCGCTGCGCTGGGTCGTGAAACGGAAGCAGGTGGTGTGCCTGCTTACTTTTTGCCGAGGCTGAGGCCGCCGAAACGCTTGTTGAAGCGTGCCACCTGGCCGCCGGCGTCCAGCATGCGCTGCGTTCCGCCGGTCCACGCCGGATGCGACGTCGGATCGATCTCGAGGTGCAGCGTGTCGCCTTCCTTGCCCCACGTCGAGCGGGTCTGGAAGGTCGTGCCGTCCGTCATCTGGACGGTAATGGTGTGATAGTCGGGATGGGTACCGGATTTCATCGTCAGTTCCTTGAAATGGCACTGGTTTCCGACCAGCAGCCGGGAGCGTCGCGGGCACTTAGGCGACGGGCGGCCGATTGACAAGTCTGGGCACCCGCTCCTAGTCCCGCGTCCGGATCAAGGTCCGGCGGTCACGGCCGCCGGCCAAGAAGGAAGCCGGTAAGAAGCCGGCGCTGTGCCCGCAACTGTATCCGTCCCTAGGACGGGAGTCAGACACTTGCCTTGGTCCGTCGTCCGTTTCTCCGGCCGGGACCAGCCGTGGGGCGTGGGTGCTTGCGCATCCTCTGCGACGACAAGTTCGTCAAAGGAGGATGAATTGATCGACGCAGTACCAAATACAGAAATCGTGATCACTGCCGAGCGTGCGCCCGAGAAAGCCGCCGATACGCCCGCGAGCGTGATCGTCATCGACGGCGAGAGCATCGAGCGGCTGGGCGAGCCCTTGGTCCCCTCCCTCTTGCGCTTGACTCCTTCAGTGTCGGTCTCGACCTCGGGTCCTGCCGGTTCGCTGACCGAGGTCCGCATCCGGGGCGCTGAAAACAACCACACCTTGCTGTTCGTCGACGGCATCCGCGCCAACGACCCGGCAACCGGAAATCAACCGCGCTTTGAGCTTCTGAACTCTGATGTGGCTTCGAGGATCGAGGTGGTTCGTGGCCCGCAGTCAGCCCTTTGGGGCTCGGAAGCGGTCGGAGGCGTGGTTGCTATCGATGGCCTCGACGCGAATGCGGATTCCTATGCGTTGGCCGCCGAAGGCGGTTCGTTCGGTTTTTTTCGGAGTTCAGCGTCGGGGTCACTCGTAAACGACAATGGTAGCGTCACCGGCGGCATCGGATGGCAGCGCGCAACCGGAATCGATGCCTTCGACGGCAATGGTGACAAGGACGGATACCGGAACCTTTCGGGCCGCCTTCGCGGAACGTGGAAGCTCACTCCCTCGGTTCGCGTAGGAGCCGCTGGCTTTGCGCTGTCCGGCCGAAGCGAATTCGACGGTTTCAATCCCAACCCGCCGTTTCAGCACACCGACACGCTCGACAGCAGCCGAAACCGGCTCCGAGCGGCCCGACTGTGGGGTGAGTTCGGCGACATCGCCGCGGGGTGGAGCGGGAGCATCGGAGGATCGCTCCTGTCCTCGCGCAATCGCAACTTCCTCGATCAAGAGGAAATCAACCGCACGTCCGGAAAACGCGCCACGTTCGACGCCCAGGTTCAGGATCGCTTCGACACGGGCGCGATCGAGCATCGCGTGATCCTCGCCCTCGACCACGAAAGCGAGACGTTCAAAGCGAGCGATTCGAACTTCGGCGGTGCAACCGACCAGGATCGCGACCGCAGGCATAGTTCGCTCACGGCCGAATGGCGGGTGGACGCCGGCCCGATCGCTGCCGACCTCGCCGTGCGTCGCGATGCCTTTAACCGGTTCGAGGATGCCACGACGGTTCGGGCTTCCCTTCTCGCCGACGTCGGCGGCGGGTTTTCGCTTGCCGGATCTTATGGCGAGGGTATCGCGCAGCCGACCTTCTTCGATCTCTACGGATTCTTCCCGAACTCTTTCATCGGAAATCCGTCCCTTAAACCAGAACGTTCCCGTGGCTTGGAAGGAGCAATCCGGTACCGTAGGGGAGTGATTGGAGCGTCGCTCACGGCTTATCGCCAGCGCCTCCAGGACGAGATCGTCGACACCTTCGATCCCGATACATTCCTGTCCAGCACGGCCAACCGCTCTGAAAAGAGCCGCCGAGCGGGGATCGAGGCGCAGTTCGACTGGACCTTGAGCAACCAGCTGCGCCTTTCGGCGAATTACGCCTACCTTAAGGCTTCAGAGCCGGATGTCCTCGGTTCGCAAATCCGTGAGGCACGGCGTCCCAAGCACAGCGGCTCCGTCAGTGCTGACGGCCGCTCCGATCGCTTCACGTACGGACTTTCAATGGCCTACGTGGGCGATCGGATCGATACCGACTTCGACGTCTTCCCCTTCGAGCGGGTCACCTTGAACAGCTATTGGCTGGCCGGCGCCCGCGTCGCTTTCGATGTGACCAAGGGGGTCCAGCTGTTCGCCCGCGTCGCCAATGTATTCGACGCCGACTATCAGGACGCCTTGGGATATCGGACCGAAGGGAGGGGCATTTATGGCGGCATCCGCCTTTCTAGCGGCAGCTAGCGTCGCCTCCCTCAACCTTTGCACGGACGAGTATCTCCTTCTGCTAGCCAAGCCGCGGGAAATCGCCAGCGTGAGCTTCCTTTCGCAGGACCCGCAAGAATCGCCGCTGTGGAGACTGGCGCGTGGCCATCACGCCAACCGGGGATCGCTCGAGGATGTGCTTGGGAAACATCCCAGGGTCGTGCTCACGATGGGCGGCGCTGGCCGGGCCAGTTCGCTCATCGCCAAGCGTCTTGGGATCGAGGCTGTCGACCTTCGGCCTGTCGGCACTCTGAGCGACGTGGCCTGGAACTTCCGAGTAGTTGCGGAAGCGTTGCGAGACCCCAAGCGGGCCGAGCCCTGGCTCGAGCGCCTGGCAAAGCTTCAATCGACGGTTTCGAAACGCTCCCTCGACGCAATCTGGCTAGGCGGCGGCGGGCAGACGATCAGTGTTCCGTCCGTTGGAGCGGACTGGATGCGCCTTGCGGGGCTGAAACAACGGCCTCTCCAGGGCGGGCGCGTCTCGCTGGAGACGATCCTGGTTCGGCCTCCGGCGGTGCTTGTGCAAAGCGGCTACAGGGCCAGCCAGTTTTCGCGGGGCGCCGAGTGGCTCAACCATCCCATTGTCCGCGAGGCAAACTCCAGGCGGCTTCAGGCCGACGGCCGAGCGTGGACCTGCATGGGTCCCCTGGTCATAGCGGAGGTTGAACGGCTGCGGGCGGAACTTCGGTGATCCGTGCCCTGCCCCTGCTGCTAATCGCATTGGCGCTGCTCACGGCTCTAAGCTTGTTCGTGCCGCTCGACAGCTTGGTGGAGCTCAGGCGAGCGGACCCCAATCTCGCCTGGCTGCTTATCGAAGAGCTCCGCCTTCCGCGAACTCTCTTGGCGCTAGGTTATGGTGCAGTGCTTGGAATCACGGGAGCGGCGCTCCAGGCCACCTTCGCCAACCCCCTCGCCTCGCCCGACATCACCGGAAGCAGCAGTGGGGCCGCGCTGGGTGCAGTCGCAGGAGCCTACTGGCTTGGGATCACCGGGCCTCTTGCTCTCGCGGCCTGCGGGGCCATGGGTGCCGCATTGGCGCTGTGCGGCCTGTTTGCGCTGGCCGGGCGACGCAGCGAAACGGCGACGCTGCTGCTTGCTGGCGTCGCGATCGCGTTGGCTGCTGGGGCCGGCACGAGCCTCCTCCTTGCCCTCGCCCCGTCTCCCTTTGCCTTCTACGACAGCTTCGAATGGCTGATGGGCAGCTTCGTCGACCGCAGCCTGCTCCAGGCCGCTGCTGCACTGGCTCCCGCGGCCATCGCTTGCGTGGTTCTCGCAACCCGGGGTGCTGCCCTCGACATGATGGCCCTTGGCGACGACGTCGCGGCTTCCGTTGGGTATCGGCCGCGCCGCCTCGCAGTCGAAGTCGTTGCGCTCAGCGCGATCGCGGTTGGTGCATGCGTTTCTGTCTGCGGTGCGATTGCCTTCGTCGGACTGATCGCGCCCTATGCTGCGAGGTCGCTGACCCGGGGGCATCCAGGCCGGGCGCTCGTCCCCGCAGCCGTGATCGGCGCCCTCCTGCTTCTCCTGGCGGATCTGTTGGTGCGCCTGGCTCCCGCGGGCCGAACGATCCCGGTTGGGGTGATAACCACCGTGATCGGCACACCTCTATTCCTCTGGATCGTGGTGCGCATGCGCGCCTCGGTGGCGGCATGACGTCAGTCCTGGAGGCGCGGGCGATGACGCTCGAAGGCCGACTTGAGCCTACCGAGCTCGATTGCCGATCTGGCGAGATGATCGCGGTGATCGGTCCCAATGGCGCCGGGAAGACCAGCTTGCTTCGTGCGATCGCCGGAATCGAGCTTTCGGGGGGGCAAGTTCGCATTTGCGGGGAGGAAATCGCGCAGTCCGCTCCCGCCCGGAGGATGCGGTTACTGTCCTTTCTGCCCGCAACCCGAAGCCTGATCTGGCCGATCTCTGCGCGAGACGTGATTGCGCTTGGGCTGCCGTCGCCCGACGCAGGGAGAATCGAAGAACTAGTCGAGGCCCTGGAACTGCGTCAACTCGCGGAACGACCGGTCAATCACCTGTCGACCGGTGAACGCTCGCGCGTCCTTCTCGCCAGGGCCCTGGCGGCGAAGCCAAAGCTCTTATTGCTCGATGAGCCCTTGTCGAATCTCGATCCTTACTGGGTTCTGAAGTCCCTCGAGATCCTGCGCACCGAGGCCAAAGCGAGTGGCAGCGCTGTCCTCACGTCGGTACACGATCTCAACCAGGTAACCGCATTCGACCGTGCGATCCTGCTCAATCAAGGCAGGGTCGTCGCCGACGGCGAGCCAGGCGAAATGCTCGCCTCGACCGTGTTTGCGCAGGCGTTTCGAATTGAAAAGGCCAGCTCAGGCTGGCGGATTCGCGAAGGCACCTAGGCCGACGGAGGGTCGGCGATCATCGCGGTGAACTGAGCCTCGGCGGCAACCTTTCCGTCGATGGTCGCCCGTCCGGCGAACTTGCAGACGCTCGAGCGCTTCTGGACGAATTCGACTTCGAGCTTGAGAAGGACACCCGGCTCGACGGGCGCACGGAACTTCGCGCCCTCGATCGCCATGAAATAAACGAGCTTGCCCGAGTTCGCGAGCCCGAGGGATTCGACCGCGAGGATGCCGGCGGCCTGCGCCAGCGCCTCTACGATCAGGACGCCCGGCATGATCGGACGCCCGGGGAAATGCCCCTGAAAAAACCCTTCGTTGATCGTCACGGCCTTGATCGCGACGATCTTGTGGTCCGGCTCGATACTCTCGACCCGGTCCACCAAGAGCATTGGATAGCGATGCGGAAGGGCCGCCATCACCCGCTTCACGTCGAGCGGACCGAGGACGGCGCCTTCCGCCATTGGCTTAGCGGCCCTGCGGCTGCTGTTGCGCCGGGGCGGCCTGAGCCGGAGCGGTCGTCGCGACGCTCGGCAGAGCCGTGTTTAGGGCCGCCAGAACGTCGTTGGTGACGTCGAGCGCCGAGCCCGCAGCCAGGGTGTTGCCGACCTCGACGAGGACGTTGGCGCCGCGGCGCTGCATCACCTGCGAGTAGATGGGGTTCAGCTTGGCCTGAATCTGCTGAGAGATGTATGCCTGGTTGCGCTGGATCTGGTTCTGCTGGCGAGCAAGCTCCTGAGCACCCTGCTGCTGCTTCGTTTCGAATGCCTTGACGCGGGCCTGAAGCGCTGCGTCGGGCTGCTTGCCCTGCAGGGCATTCACGGCCGCCTGAATGGCGTCGCGCTCGGTCTTGAGGGGAGCGGCAAGCGCCGTTTCGCGCGACTTGAGAGCGTTGGCCTGACCCTGGAGAGCGGCAAGCGCGGTCTTGCAGGCCGTGCATTGCGTCGTGACCTTCTCGAGGTCGACGACGGCGACGATCGCGCCGGGAATGGCCTGAGCGCTCGCGACGCTCGGAGTGAGAATTGCCGCGGTGAAGACGGCGGCCAGAGCAATCTTTTTCATTAGAATTGTGTTCCTACGTTGAAGCTGAACAATTTCGTTTCGTCGCCCTCTTCCTTGAGGATCGCCTTCGCGAGGTCGATCCGCAGCGGGCCGAATGGCGAGACCCAGTTTACGCC
>JBKPKZ010000059.1:0-3333 GCA_046731355.1 Pseudomonadota bacterium
AGTTGTAAACTGACAGCATGTAGGACCGGAGCCCCGCGTCGCGGGCCGCGCGCGGAACACCAACCGTAGCGGTCGTATTCACGCCGGTCGTCGTGCGTGGGTCAAACTGGTTCTGCATTCTCTCTCCTATCGGACGGGCTAAGGGCCCGTGCTCCCAGAACGGAATATCGTGGATACAAGAGGGGCTTTCAAGCGAAACCGGACAAGCTGAACTGACGTTCATTCTCGTGAAAGGAAAGCGATGCACCGATTGTTCGTCGCCATCCGCCCCCCGGAAGGGGTCCGAGACCTTCTGATTGACGCCATGGACGACAGTCCGGCGCTGCGCTGGGTCGGTGACGAACAGCTCCACTTGACGCTACGGTTTATTGGAGAAGTCGAGCGTCCGCTCGCCAACGACATCGTGTCCGCGCTCGATCGATTGCGCTCACCTGCGCTCGAGCTCCGGATCAAAGGCGTGGGCAAGTTCGAGAAGAGAAACGGCGGCGCACTCTGGGCCGGAATTGAGCCGAAAGATCCGGTCATCGCGCTCGCCGGAAAGGTCGAGCGAGCCCTCCAGCAGGTTGGACTCGCACCGGAGCACCGCGGTTTCTCGCCCCACGTCACGCTCGCTCGTTGGAATGGCCGGAGCCCTGGAGCCGTCGACGGCTTCCTTCGCCGCCACTCGAACCTGCAGTCCGAGATGTTCGCGGTCGACCGCTTCATTCTCTTCGAAAGCAAGCTCTCCCGCCATGGACCGCATTACGAGGAGGTCGCGGCCTTCCCCCTCCGCTGAGCCAGGATCGCTATTCCCGACGTAACGACGCTCGGCACGAGCCAGTCGAGCCAGGGATCAGGCCGTTGCCAGACCCTGGGGTCGAACCCTCCCCACCACGGCATGTTGGCTCGAAGCCCCGATCCGAATTGCTCGATCCAGCGATATTCGGCCTGCGCGACTTCGCGGGACAGGAACCAGGCCGAAGCCGCAATTGTGCCTGAAATCCAACTTCCAGAAATAATTCTGACCAACAGCTGGATCAGAATTGCTAGGAGGATATGCTCAATCACCATCAAATACTCGAGTTAAGATCGTGCCCGGCTCAATGGCGTCTAGCGGATGTATGCAGTTCTGATCGTCGAATGACATCGTCTTCGAAAAATATTTTGCGATGGTGGCGAGCGCCATTGTGGCTTTTCGCCGTGCTCACGGGCGCCAAGAGCTTCGTCGACAACCCGATCCTGGGCTCGAAGCGGCTCAACTCCGCCGGGCTGCACGTGTGGCGCTTGAAAAGAGCGCATGCGCTGGCCCGCTCCAGGCGCGCCCGCCTTGCTCGCGGGATTCCCGCGGATCTGAAGGAGCAGTTCGACCGCGACGGCTATGTCGTCATTCGCGATTTTCTGCCCCTCGATCTCTTCCAAAGCATCCAGAGCGAATTGCTCGACCCGCGACTGAGTTGCCGAAGCCAGCAGCAGGGCGACACGATCACCCACCGGATCCCGGTCGGGCCTCGCCTCAGGCGCCGGTTGCCCGGGCTCGCCCAGTTGCTCGACGGCTCGCGCTGGAAGGGCCTGATGGCCTACGTCGCGAGCACTCGCAGCGAGCCGCTCTATTATTTCCAGGCCATCGCCGGCGGCGTTGCCGAAGGACTGCCCGACCCTCAGCTCGAGCTTCACTCCGACACGTTCCAGCCCTCGATGAAGGCCTGGCTTTTCCTGACCGATGTCGCCGAGGACGGGCGTCCCCTCACCTATGTCGCCGGGTCGCACCGCCTTTCGGAAGCCCGGATCGCCTGGGAAAGGCGCAAGAGCGTCGGCATCAAGGAAGACGGCGATCGCCTTTCGAAGCGCGGCTCGCTTCGGATTTCACCCGAAGAGCTGACGGAGCTCGGCCTTCCGCAACCGACCCATTTCAGCGTTTCGGCCAACACCCTGGTGATCGTGGACACCTGTGGCTTCCATGCCCGGGCGTCCTCGGACAGGCCGACCATGCGAATGGAGCTCTGGGCCTTCTCCCGCCGCTCGCCCTTTCTTCCGTGGACGGGCCTCGATCCGCTCTCCTGGCGCCCGATCGCGATCCGCCGAGCGGAATGGCTGCAGTCGATCGTTGATTGGCTCGACCGGCGCGGGTGGGCGACTCAGCACTGGCGGCCGGCCGGTCGCTGGCCGAACAATGTCGTGACCTGGCCCGGCCGCAAGCAGCAGCTTGAAGTTGACGGGCCCAAGAAGAAAGAAATGCGCGGCTGACGATGCCCAGCCGCGCATTCCCCTCAGCAGTTGGGGAACCGACTGCCGATTACCAAAGCCGGACGCGCTTCTCGGGAGCGATGTAGAACTTCGAGCCCGGCTTGATTTCGAAGGCCGCGTACCAGGCGTCGAGGTTCCGGAGCGGCCCGATGATGCGGTAGCGCCTCGGGCTGTGCGGATCGGATGCAACCTGGGTCTTGATCGCATCGTCGCGCTGCTCGCCCCGCCACGCCTGGGCGAAGGACAGGAAGAAGCGCTGGTCTCCGGTCAGGCCGTCGATGACCGGAGCCGGCTTCCCGTCGAGCGCGAACTTGTAGGCGGTATAGGCGACCTCGAGACCCGACATGTCGCCGATGTTCTCGCCCATGGTGAGGTCGGGGTTGATGAACACGCCCGGAGCCGCCTCGTATGAAGCATATTGCTTTCCAAGCTCGCTGGTCAGGGCCTTGAAGCGGGTCGCGTCGGCCGGGGTCCACCAGTCGCGGATCGCTCCATTTTCGTCGATCTTGCGGCCCTGATCGTCGAAGCCGTGCATGATCTCGTGCCCGATGATCGCTCCGATCGCGCCGTAGTTGACGGCGGCGTCCGCACCCGCGTCGAAGAACGGCGGCTGAAGGATTCCGGCCGGGAACACGATCTTGTTCTCGAGGCCGCCATTGTAGGCGTTCACGGTCGCCGGGCTCATCGCCCACTTCTTTCGATCGACGGGTTTGCCGAGGTCGCTGAGCGTATAGTCCCATTCGAAAGCCGAGCTGCGCTTCACGTTGCCGTAGAGATCGTCGGCCTTCATCTGGAGCTTCGAATAGTCGCGGAACTTGTCGGGATAGCCGACCATCACGTCCATCCGGCCGAGCTTGGCGATGGCGGCCTTCTTGGTCGCCTCCTCCATCCAGCCGTTCTCCTGGATTCGGACCGCGGCCGCCTTCTTGAGGTTGGCGACCAGCTCTTCCATCGCCGCCTTGGACTGGGGTGTGAAGTAACGCTGGACGTAGGTCTCGCCGAGGAGCTCGCCGAGGCGCCCGTCGACCTCGCCGATGCCGCGTCGCCAGCGGGGACGAAGCTCCTTGGCGCCGGTCAGAGTCCTGGCGAATTCGAACTTGCTGTCGACGA
>JBKPKZ010000060.1:0-19811 GCA_046731355.1 Pseudomonadota bacterium
TGCTCGAACCGACGCGGATCTACGTCCGTTCGCTACTGCCACTCGTTCAGGAGCGCCTGGTCAAGGGTCTCGCCCACATCACCGGCGGCGGACTGCTCGAGAATATTCCGCGGGTTCTGCCGCAAAGTGCGCACGCACAAATCGACGCGGGGTCCTGGAAGGTTCCCCAGCTCTTCGAGCTTCTGCAGGCGGGCGGGAATATCGAGCCCCAGGAAATGGCGCGGACTTTCAACTGCGGGATCGGGATGGTCCTGGTCGTCGCCGCCGGCGAAGCCGATCATGTCTCGGCGAGACTGGAACAGGCCGGCGAGACCATATTCCGGATCGGGCGGATCGAAGAGGGTCCGCGCGGGTGCACGGTCAGCGGTTCGAACAACGAATGGGCCGCGACCCATAATGCGTGATTCGCGCCGCGTTGCGGTGCTCATATCGGGACGTGGCAGCAACATGCGCGCTCTGGTTGAAAAGGCCCGCGGCTACGAGATCGTTCTCATTGCCTCGAACAAGCCGCAGGCGCCGGGTCTGGACTGGGCTCGCGGGCAAGGACTCCCGAGCTGGACCTGGGACAGCAGGGGCGTGGAGAAGGAGGCGTTCGATAGCGCACTGTCGTCCGCGCTCGAAGACCACCGGGTCGGCACGATCGCATTGGCGGGATTCATGCGAATCCTCTCACCTTGGTTCATCGAGGAATGGCGAGGTCGGATCGTCAACATCCACCCTTCCCTGCTTCCCAAGTACCAGGGTCTCGACACGCACAGCCGGGCGATCGCGGCAGGAGACCCCGTCACCGGCTGTTCGGTCCACATCGTGACCGAGGAGCTGGACGCAGGCGAAGTCCTCGGGCGGGCAGAAGTTCCCATCGAGATCGGCGATACGCCGGAGACCCTTGAATCGCGGGTCCTGGTCGCGGAACATGAACTCTATCCGAGGATTCTACGCGAGTTCGTGAAACGATGACCGGCCTGCTCGACCGCTTGCGCAGCGCGGCGCTCGATCTTCCTGAGACGGAGGAGCGCGTCTCGCACGGACAGCCGACCTTCTTCGTGGCCGGCAAGCAATTTGCGCAGCTGCGCGACAATCTTCACGGCGACGGCAAGACGGTAGTGTGCGTAAGGACTAGCGGCCTCGACGAGCAGGCGATGCTGCTCGAATCGGATCCCGAGACCTATTCAAAGCCGGCCTACCTCCACTCGTCCGGCTGGATTTCGATCAATCTGGCCGGCGATGACGTCGACTGGGACCATGTCGCCGACCGAATCGCAGAGAGCTGGGAGCTTGCAGCCCCGAGGCGTTTACTCGAAGCAGGCGGGCGATGATTGAATCCGAAAGCGCCGAAGCGGAGAGAAAGTCGCGCCTTCGCTGGGTCACACTCGGCGAGGCAATCGCAATCGCGGCCCTGATCGTCTCGGCCGCGGGAGTCTGGCTCAGCTGGAAGACAAATGAAGAGAAGGGCCCGACGACGGTCGTCGAGAAGCGCCAGGCCGTCCCGCTCGCTCTTCGCGGCAAGCCTTTGGATGACGGTCGCTTGTTGGAAATCTCGCCGGTCGAATCCAATCATGCGCTTCAGTCGCTGAACATGATCGTCGGCGGCAATTCCGCAGTGGACGTAGGAAGCGGCGGTGAGCTCAGCGCGAGCGATTTCGAACGCGCGCTCGGCGACAGGGCGGCCGATGGAAAAGCAACCAACCGGGTGCGAGTCCGAGTAGACGCCAAATATGTCGAGGCCGGCGCCGACAAGTCGGCGACCGGCGCCTACGTCATCACTTATCGATGGGAAGGCGGCGGCTTGTTCGGCGGCCGGTCATTGCGTTTCGTGAGCTTCTCGCGCGGATAGCGAGCGAGTGCTGCGTTGAGACTGGGACCAGCTTGATCCGTGCAGCAGCCCTTCCAGCGGCCCTTTGGAGAGGCCGATGGAAATGGCTGCGCGCGGAGGACGAGGCTCGCTACCCTACGATTTCTTCGGGCCTGAAGAAGAAGTCGATCTCGATCGCCGCATTCTCGTCGCTGTCCGAGCCGTGGACCGAATTGGCCTCGATCGATTCGGCGAAATCCTTGCGGATGGTTCCTTCGGCGGCATCGGCGGGGTTGGTCGCGCCCATGACTTCGCGGTTGCGGACGACGGCGTTCTCACCCTCGAGGACCTGAACGACCACTGGACCCGACGTCATGAAGGTGCACAGGTCGTTATAGAAGGGGCGCTCCTTGTGAACCGCGTAGAAGCCCTCGGCCTGGTCGCGGGTCATGTGGATACGCTTCGAAGCGACGACACGGAGACCCGCGTCCTCGAGCTTCTTGGTGATCGCGCCCGTCAGGTTGCGGCGGGTGGCGTCGGGCTTGATGATCGAAAAGGTGCGCGTAGCGGCCATGGCCGTGCGGTCTCCTGAAACAGTGGGATGGGATTGGCCGCAGCGCCTAGCGGCGTGCGCGCCGAACGGCAAGGCTCAGCTCTTCTGCACCCATTTCCCGCGCTCATCCTGAGCCCAGTAGCGGCGCTCAACCCCGTCCCGGCCGGCGAGCATTTTCCAGGCAAGGCGCGCCCCGTCGAGGGTTGGCTGGTCGAATAGGTAGAAGGCACGGTCGAACGTCAGCGCCGCCTCACGCCACTGACCGTCTGCGATGAGCATGTTGCGCGCAATGTTCGGCGCGTCCGTGCTGGTCGACAGCAGGATCGGTTGGCGTGCATCGTCGCTTCCGCCCGAAGGCGCGTGCGGAAGGAAACTCGCGCCGCCCTGGTCCCACAGCAGCCGGTCGAGCCTGCCGAGAAGCCCTTCGTCCTCGGCAACGATCAGCAGCCGCTTCCCGTCGGCAAGAAGCCTTTGCGAAATGCTGGCGATCACCTGCTCGAGCGGAGTTCGGCCGAGCTGGTAGAAATCGATCTGCATCTGAGAAGTCAGCGCGTCTCCACCGACGCTTCGACGAAGCGGTCGATGATCCGAACGCCGAAACCCGTCGCACCCTTGTCGTAGGTGCTGCTCGGCTTGTCCGACCAGGCCATTCCGGCAATGTCGAGGTGCGCCCAGGGGGTGCCGTCCTCGACAAAACGCAGGATGAACTGGGCTGCGGTGATGGAGCCGCCCTCGCGCGGACCGACGTTCTTCATGTCGGCGATCTGCGAATCGATCAGCTTGTCGAACGAATCCGCCATCGGCTGACGCCACAGTTTGTCGCCCGAGGACTGGCCGGCCTCGAGCAGCTTGTTGGCGAGGTCGTCGTCGGTCGTGAACAGTCCGCCATACTCGTGGCCGAGGCTGATCAGGATCGCTCCGGTCAGTGTCGCCAGGTCGATAATCATCTTCGGTTTGTAGTTGCGCTGTACGTAGGTGATCGCGTCGGCGAGGACGAGGCGACCCTCGGCGTCCGTGTTGATCACTTCGACCGTCTGACCCGACATGGTCGTCACGACGTCGCCCGGACGCTGAGCCTTGCCGTCGGGCATGTTCTCGACGAGGCCGCAAATGCCGACGATGTTCGCCTTCGCCTTGCGCCTGGCGAGCGCGATCATCGCTCCAGCGACCGCGCCTGCGCCGCCCATGTCCCACTTCATGGCCTCCATACCTGCCGCGGGCTTGATCGAGATTCCGCCGGTGTCGAAGGTCACGCCCTTGCCGACGAATGCGACCGGCGCATCGCCCTGCTTGCCGCCGTTCCAGCGCAGGACGAGCAAGCGCGGATCGCGGACCGAGCCCTGAGCGACGCCCAGCAACGCGCCCATGCCCAACTTCTTCATCGCCGCCCCGTCCAGGACTTCGACTTCCAGGCCGGTGCCCTTCATCGCCGCCTGGGCACGCTCGACGAACGTCTCCGGGTAGATGATGTTAGCCGGCTCGGTGACCAGCTCGCGAGTGAACGAAACGCCGTCATAGACAGGCTGCCAGCGCTTCGCCCAGAGGTCGGCGGCTTCCTTCGGCGCACCGACGATCGTCAGTTCCTTGAGTGTGGGCTTCTGCTTGTCCTTCAGCTTCGTCCGATAGCGATCATAGCGCCAGCCACGAAGCGCGGCCGCCAGCGCCAGCCGGGCCGCGGAATCCGCGTCATAGTTCAGGCCCGTGAGATCGAGGACGGCGTGGGTTTCACCAGACGTCAGAAGCTTTCCTGTGAGCGCTCCACCGAGCTTCTCGGCGCCGTCGGCGCCACCGTTTCCGTCACCCGTCCCGACGACAATAAGGCGGCGAACCCCGCTCTCCGCCGGAATGAAGAGCTCTGCCGTGCTTCCGGACTCACCTTCGAAGCGCTGGCGCTTGAGCGCGGCATCCGCCGCGCCGCGGTCACCGCCGAGACTGTCGAGGGCGATCCGGTTCTTTCCGGCAGCGGGGAGGACGAGCGCAAAGTCCCCCGTGGGGCGACTGTCGGCGAAACGAATCTTCATTAAGGGAAATCCTGGAAATTAGTCGGGTGTGTGCGCCCTTTAGGACCCACCCGTCTCCTTGGCAAAGGGGCCAGGCGCAAGGCGGATTGTGGACTGCCTGCCAAGGTGCAATAGGCTTGGCCGGCTTGGAACAGGGTGAACGGGCGGGACTGATTTTTGCGTAAGAGATTTGCCTGGTGGACCGCGCTCCCGCTTGCGCTCGCTCCAACGATTGCCGTTGCGCAGACGACCACCCCGCAGCCAGATCAGCAACCTGCCGCCGCTCCGGTTGAGACGAGCGCGGCGCCGGACGACGCCGAACAGATCATCGAGTTCAGCGCCGAGCAGGTCACGTATGACAGCAACAACGACATCGTAACCGCTCTCGGCTCGGTCCGGATGAAGAGGGACGGCGACTATGTCGCCGCGGACCAGATCGTCTGGAACCGGAAGACCGGCGAAGTCCGGGCGGCCGGCAATGTCGTCGCGATGAACCCGCAAGGCGACAAGTTCATCGGCGAGAACCTTCTACTCAACGACACGCTTCGCCAAGGAACGGTCGACAACCTGCTCGTCGTGCTGGAGAGCGGCGGGCGGATCGCCGCCACCCATGGCCGTCGCAACGGCGACGTGACCGTCCTCGACAATGCGATTTATTCGCCCTGCCCGGTGACGACCGATAGCGGCTGTCCGCGCAACCCCAGCTGGGCGATCACCGCGACCCAGGTCATATACGATCCCGGTTCGCAGCGCGTCCGCTTCCGCGGCGGGCGGATGCAGATCTTCGGGATCACGCTTCCGCTGCTTCCAATCTTCAGCTTGGCTACGGGCGGAGCTGGCGGCGGCGTCAGCGGATTCCTCGTCCCCGACATCAGCCTTTCGCACAGCCGTGGCTTCGAAGTCGCCGTTCCCTACTACCACCGAATTGCGCCGAACCGGGACTTCACGATTACCCCGCACGTCTACACCAAGAAGCTTCCGGCAATCGAAGCCCGCTATCGCGAGCTCAATCGCTACGGAGCTTTCCAAATCGGCGGTTTCCTCACCTACGGCCGCATCGAGGAGCTCACGGAGCTTGGAGAGCCGGAAGAGACGGGCGAGAAAGGCATCCGCGGCTACTTCGAAGCCAATGGCAAGTTCCAGCTTAGCCCGCTTTGGAGCATCACCGGTGGGACGCGGATCGCATCGGACAAGACCGTGGCCCGCCGCTACGATATCACGGAGGACGACCGCCTCCGTTCCTTCGTCAATGCGGAACGGATCAGCCCCAACAGCTACATCTCGATCGCCGGTTGGGCATTCGAGGGCCTGCGCGTCGACGATGTCCAGAAGCGAATCCCGATCGCCCTGCCCGCAATCGACGCCCATTTCCGGATCGAGCCGCCGGCACTTGGCGGAATGATCGAACTGCAGGCGAACAGCCTCTCAATCCTGCGGATCGAAGGACAAGACACTCAGCGCGCCTTCGCCAGTGCTCGCTGGGACATCCGCAGGCTGACCAATTGGGGCCAGGAAGTCGTCTTCACCGGCTATGCCCGTGGCGACATCTATCACACGGACGATTCCGCAAGCACGCCGGTGCCCCTCTATCGCGGCGAGGACGGCTGGCATGCCCGCGGCATCGGAGCGCTCGCGGTCGACGTGAAATGGCCGTTCATCGGCCCGCTCTTCGGGGGAGAGCAGCGCCTCGCTCCACGGGTGCAGCTGGTCCTGACGCCGCCGACACCAAATCTCGACATTCCAAACGAGGACGCGCGCTCCGTCGATCTCGAGGACAGCAACCTCTTCGCCCTCAACCGCTTCCCCGGCTACGATCGTTGGGAGGACGGCTCTCGAATTACGTATGGATTCGACTGGTCCTACGAGCGCCCGAGCCTCTCGATAATGACGACAATCGGCCAAAGCTATCGAATCACCGAGCGGGCCGGCATCTTCCCCGAGGGCACGGGTCTCGCCGACCGAGCTTCCGACATCGTCGGTCGGACCCGCATTCGCTACGGCCGGTTCATCGACCTCACGCACCGATACCGCATCGACAAGGACAATTTCGCAGTCCGCCGCAACGAGCTCGACCTGACCGTTGGCGGCGAAGAGACCTACGCTCAAATCGGCTACCTCCGGCTGAACCGCGACATCGATGAGACAATTGAAGACCTACGCGACAAGGAGGAGCTTCGAGCCGCTGCCCGGATCAAGTTTGCCAAGCATTGGTCGATCTTCGGAGCGACGGTCCTCGACCTCACCGGCAAGGGCGAAGATCCACTCGCCTTGTCCGACGGATACGAACCGGTCCGCCATCGCCTGAGCCTCGATTACGAGGATGACTGCATTGCTCTTGGCGTCTCGTGGCGCCGGGACTATGAACGCGTTGGCGGGTTCGATGAGGGAAGCACCTTCTCGTTCCGAGTGTCCTTCAAGGGGCTCGGCCGCTAAGCCTGCGTTCAGCGGGGCTGATTAAACGCCTACCCACCCAATGGTTTGAACAACAAGGGATTTTAAGGACTTGTCAGCAGCATTCGAATTCTTGCCCGTCCGCGCACGATTTGCAGCGGCGGCACTCGTGCTGGCCGTGGCAACGACGGCGGCCGCTCAGGATGCAGCAGACCCGGCAGCGGCAGGCGGCAGCAGTGCCGCGTCGCTCCGCCTGCCCGACAATCCTCAGATCTTCGGCCAGGCCATGCCTTCGGTGGTGAAGGCGACCGCGATCGTGAATGGCGAGGTCATCACCCAGACCGACGTCGATCAACGGCTGGCCCTCCTTGCCATCGCCAACAACGGCAAGCTTCCGACCGACCAGATCGACGAATTGCGGCAGCAGGTGCTGCGCAACCTCATCGACGAGACGCTGCAGGTCCAGGCCGCCAAGCAGGCCGAGATCACCGTCACGGACAAGGACATCGCTCGTACCGTCGACCGGGTCGCTTCGGGCGTAAAGATGACTCCTGACCAGCTGACCGGCTATCTCAGCCAGAACGGCTCATCGATCCGCTCGCTCCGCCGGCAGATCGAAGGCGAAACCGCTTGGCGGCGCCTTCAGCAGCAGAAGATCGAGAACACGATCAGCGTGGGTGACGACGAGGTGAAGGCCGTCCTCGAGAGGCTGAACGCGTCGAAGGGCTCGCAGGAATATCGCGTCGGCGAAATCTTCCTGTCGTCGACCAGCGACCGGATGCAGCAGACGATCGCCAACGCCAACCAGATCATCGCGCAAATTCGCCAGGGCGGTTCCTTTGCCGGCTACGCCCGCCAATATTCGGAAGCATCGACTGCCGCGGTAGGCGGCGACCTTGGCTGGGTGCGGCCGGAACAGCTCCCCGAACAGCTCGCAAACGTGCTTCACACCATGGGCACCGGACAGATCAGCTCGCCGATCCCGGTTCCGGGCGGCGTTTCGATCATCGCGATTCAGGACGCTCGCAAGATCCTCTCGGCCGACCCGCGCAATGCGGTTTTGAGCCTCAAGCAGGTCTCCATCACTTTTCCGGCGGGAACGACCAAGGCACAGGCCGAAGAGCGCGTTGCGAAGTTCGCCGAAGCCGCTCGAACCGTCGGCGGCTGCGGCGGCGCCGATCGCATCGCCGCGCAGTTCAACGGCGAAGTCGTGACCAGCGACCAGATCCGCCTTCGCGAGCTTCCGCAGGCGCTTCAGGAGATCATGCTTCCGCTCCAGGTCGGCCAGGCGACCCGCCCGTTCGGATCGATCGAGGAAGGCGTTCGTACCCTTGTGATCTGTGGCCGCGACGAAGCCGATCCGACCGCGCCAACCTTCGACCAGGTCTTCAACCAGCTCAGCGAAGAACGCGTAAACCTTCGCGCTCGCCGCTACCTGCGCGACCTGCGCCGCGATGCGGTGATCGAATACCGTTAAGCTTGGAGGTCCATAGGCGGGGTTGATGGATCGCTTTCCCTCCCGACCCCTCGCCGTCTCGCTAGGCGATCCGGCCGGCATCGGCCCGGAAGTGGTCGCCAAGTGCTGGGACGAGCGTTCCAGGTTCAACCTGCCGCCGTTCGTTGCGATCGGCGACTCGCGGTCGATTGCACGCGTCTGGGATGGTCCCATCGAGCTGATCGACGACCCCCGGCAGGCGGACGCAGCCTTCGATTATGCCTTGCCGCTTATCCAGATCGCCGCGGCAGAGGAAAGCCTCCCTGGCCATCCAACGGTGGCCGGAGCGCATTGCTCGCTCGATTCGCTCGAGATTGCAGTCGGACTTGCCCGGTCGGGTTCTGCTGCGGCCGTGATCACCGGCCCGGTCTCGAAGGAGCAGCTCTACTCCATCGGCTTCGCCCATCCCGGCCAGACCGAGTTCGTCGCGGAGCGCTGCGGCGTATCACGCGGCAATGTCGCGATGATGCTTGCAGGGCCGACCCTTCGAACGGTGCCGGTCACCACGCACGTCCCGCTCGCCGAGGTGACTAGCCATCTGTCGGCGGGGCTGATCGAGGCCCGCGGCCGAACGACCTTGCGCGGTCTCCAGCGCAATTTCGGAATCACCGATCCGACCTTGGCCGTGTCCGGTCTCAACCCGCATTCGGGCGAGGGTGGAATGCTTGGCCGGGAGGAAATCGAGCTGATCCAGCCTGCGATCGATGCCCTTCGGGCGGAAGGCTGGCGGGTCACCGGTCCCCATCCTGCCGACACCATGTTCCACGCGGCGGCGCGTGCTCGCTATGACGCGGCCCTCTGCATGTATCACGACCAGGCCCTCATCCCGCTGAAGGCACTTCACTTCGAGGACGGCGTGAACGTCACGCTCGGGCTGCCGATCATTCGCACCGCTCCCGATCACGGAACCGCCTTCGACATCGCCGGGCAGGACGTCGCCGATCCTCGCCCAATGGCCTCCGCGATCCAGATGGCGGCCGTCTGCGCGTCGAACCGGGAACTCGTCGAGTGACGTCCCAATCGGAGCCGCTGCGCGATGTCATCGCGCGGCACGGGCTCCAGGCAAGCAAGGCACTCGGTCAGAACTTCATCCTCGACCGGCAGTTGCTTGCTCGAATTGCGTCCGTGCCTGGGCCGCTGTCGGATCAGACGGCCTATGAAGTCGGGCCTGGTCCGGGTGGTTTGACCCATGCACTACTTGGAACCGGTGCCTCGGTGGTCGCAGTCGAACGGGATCGACGCTGCCTCCCCGCCCTCGCCGACCTCGAGGCGAAATATCCGGGAAAATTGCGGGTGATCGATGCCGACGCACTGAAGGTCGACGAGCGTTCAGTGGCGGGCGATGGAGCCCACGTCATCTCCAACCTGCCTTACAATGTCGGGACGGCGCTCCTGCTTCGGTGGCTGTGCGAACCGTGGCTACCATGGTGGCGGTCGCTGACCCTCATGTTCCAGCGTGAAGTTGCGGAACGGATCGTCGCCACACCCGGCAGCAAGGACTTCGGGCGCTTGTCAGTCCTCTCTCAGTGGCGATCGGATGCGAAGATCGTGCTCAACGTTCATCGGTCGGCATTCGTCCCGCCGCCGAAGGTGATGTCTTCGGTGGTTCACATCGTGCCGAAGGAAATGCCGCCTCTGGTAGACCCCAAGGTCCTCGAGAAGCTGACCGAAGCTGCCTTTGGTCAGCGGCGGAAAATGCTGAGATCGAGCCTCAAGGCGATGCCCGGCGCGCTCGACGCGCTGGAGAAGCTCGGAATCGACAGTTCGCGTCGCGCCGAGACGGTCAGCGTTGCCGAGTTTGTCGCTATCGCTCGCGAGCTCTCGGCCCGCGATTAGTTGCTCTTCGGAACCTCCGGAGCCTTGGCCGAGGCGACGGACGGGCCGCGCGAGATCATCGCCGACAGCTCAGCAAGCTGGGCACAGCCGCTTGGACACAGCTTCTGCAGCTTGGCGAGATTTTCCTTGGCGCGGGCCGCGGCGCCCAGCTCGACCATCGCTTCACCCTGGATTGCGATCGCGTCACGGTCGTTCGGCTCGAGAAGAAGCGCCTTCTTCGTGTAGCGGATGGACTGGCCGAACAATTTCTCACGCTGCGCGACACGGGCCATCGAATTATAAGCCGCCCGGTTGCGCGGATCGACTGCCAACGCGGTCTCCAATGCTTCGTCCGCCTCGACGAAACGCCCAGCCGCAAGATGCTCGTTGCCCTGCTTCAGAAGCTCCATAGACCTCGGGAGGATCTGATCGTCCGGACGCTGGCCGATGGCCGAGGTGGCGACAAACGCCGCCGCAGCTCCTGCGATCAAAACGGTGGCCAATATGCGCATTCTCATCTCCTCGAGCGCAGCGGTTCTAACATGGGCGAACCAGCCGTGCGACGAAAAAGCCGTCCGTGCCATCGTGACCCGGTGTCAGGAGTCTTCCCGCACCGTCCAAACGCCCAGCGGCTAGAGGCGTTTCCTCAACGTTCCATGATGAACGGCGGCTGAGGAAGTCCTGAATCTGGCCTGCTCCCTCCCGGGACAGCAACGAACAAACCGCATAGACCAGGCGCCCACCCGGCTTGACCAGGTCGGCGGCCATTTCGAGCAGCCTTTTTTGCACGGCGATGACCCGGTCGAGCCGACCCGGTGTGAGACGCCAGCGTCCTTCCGGATTGCGGCGCCAGGTCCCGGATCCGGAACATGGCGCGTCGACGAGCACCAGGTCGGCATGCCCTCGCCAGTTGGACAGTTCCTGCAGTTCGTTCGGCGGGTTGAGCAGCCGGGTTTCGATTACGGCCCCCGCTCGCTCCGCTCTCGGCGCAAGCTTCGAGAGCCGCGCACGATTGCTGTCCGAAGCAAGGATCCTCGCCGAGGGAGCAACGGCCGCCAATGCGAGCGACTTGCCGCCGGCGCCTGCGCAAAGGTCGAGAATGTGCTCGTTCGAGCCTGGACTGCAAGCGAGCGCAATCAGCTGGCTGCCCTCGTCCTGGACTTCGATGAGGCCCTTGGCAAACGCTGGATGGTCGTCGATCCGCGTTTCGGCGGGCAGCCGGATGCCCCATGGGCTGAGCGGCGTGGGATGAGCGCCTTCGAACTCCGCGACCATGTCGTCGCGACTCGTGCGCGCCGCGTTTGCCCTGAGGTCGAGCGGCGCCCTTTCAAGTAGTGACGGCCACTCGGCCGGTTCGACGAGCGGCGAGAGCTCGGGAGCAATCCACTCCGGAACGATGCCGCGGGGAGCAACCGCTTCACCTTCGATGAGGGGCTCCGGTCCGCGGACTTCACCAAACAGATCATCAAGCGAAGGATCCTCGTCGCGGAGCGCAAGGATCGCTGCTCGTCCACTTTCCGGAATCTCGGCGACTGCTCGGATCGCCCGAAAGACCAGCTCACGGACGGCGCGACGGTCCTTCGAACCCGCATAACGCCGAGTCTTGAAATAGCGCGTGACGATCGTGTCAGCCGGGGGCCCGTCATCGCGGGCAGAAGCGATCACCTCATCCAGGACTTCGATCGCCGCCTGAAGTCGTGCGGCTGGTGTCATGGCTCAGCGCGTCGGATAGTTCGGTGCCTCGCGGGTGATCGCGACGTCGTGCACGTGGCTTTCCGAGAGGCCGGCGTTGGTGATGCGGATGAACTTCGCCCGTTGCTGCAGGTCCCGGATCGTCGCGGAGCCCGTGTAGCCCATCGCGGCCTTCACCCCGCCAACGAGCTGGTGAACGATCTCGCGCACCGGGCCCTTGAACGGCACCTGGCCTTCAATCCCCTCCGGAACCAGCTTCAACTGGTCTCGGATGTCCTGCTGGAAGTAGCGATCGGCCGAGCCGCGGGCCATTGCTCCAACGGAGCCCATTCCGCGATAGCTCTTGTAGGCGCGCCCCTGATACAGGAACGTCTCCCCCGGAGCCTCTTCCGTTCCAGCCAGCAACGAGCCGACCATCACCGTCGAAGCCCCGGCCGCAAGGGCCTTGGCGATGTCGCCGCTCGTGCGAATTCCGCCATCAGCGATCACCGGGACACCGGCCCGTGATGCAGCGCGTGCACTTTCCATGATTGCGGTCAGTTGTGGAACACCGACTCCAGCGATGACTCGTGTCGTACAGATTGAGCCGGGCCCGATTCCGACTTTCACGGCATCCGCGCCGGCATCGACCAACGCCTTTGCGGCGTCCCCGGTAGCGACATTCCCCGCGATGACCTGCACCGAGTTCGACAGGGTCTTCACACGCTCAACAGCGCGGGCGACCTCGACATTGTGGCCGTGAGCGGTGTCGATGACGATGCAATCGCAGCCCGCCTCGATCAAAGCCTGTGACCGCTCGAAACCAGCATCGCCAACGGTCGTCGCGGCGGCTACGCGCAGGCGGCCCTCCGCATCCTTGGTGGCGTGAGGAGCGGCCACCGCCTTCTCGATGTCCTTGACCGTGATGAGGCCGACCAGGTGATCGCGGTCGTCCACGACGAGCAGCTTCTCGATCCGCCGCTGATGAAGGATCCGCCGGGCGGCCTCCTCGCTTGTCCCAAGCTCGACGACCGCGAGGTTTTCCTTGGTCATCAGCTCCGAAACGGGCTGGCCGGGATGCTCGGCGAAACGGACGTCGCGGTTGGTGAGGATGCCGCACAGCTTGCCTGACCTCTCGACGATCGGAATTCCGCTGATCCGGTTCGCCCTCATCAGCTCCAGCGCCTCCGACAGCTTCTGGTCCGGCGCCATGGTGATCGGGTTGACGACCATGCCGCTTTCGAAGCGCTTCACGGCGCGAACCGCGGCGGCCTGCTCGTCAGCATTGAGGTTGCGATGCAGGACTCCGATCCCGCCAAGCTGAGCAAGCGCGATCGCCATGTCGGCTTCGGTCACCGTGTCCATGGCGGAGGAGAGCAACGGGATATTGAGCGGGATTTCGCGGGTGAGCTGCGTGCGCGTGTCCGCCTGGCTAGGAAGGACGGAGGATTCGAGCGGCTGCAGCAGGACGTCGTCGAACGTCAGTCCGAGCGCAATTTCGGGGACATCGTTGTGTGGGGCCATATCGGCCCATGCCAAGCTTCTCCCGATTCGCCAAGGGGCGGCTAAAGATGTTCCCCTACCGTCTGCAGCCAACGCCGGGTCTGCGGGGAAAGGTCTGAAGGCAGATCGTCCAGCGCAACCTCGCGGACGGCTTCGACCTCCCAGCTCCAGCGCTTCGGCCGATATTTGACGTCCCGGACTATGACGAGCGAGGCCAGGTCCCGCCTGAAATCCACTCGCTCTTCGAGTTCGCAAACCGGCTGCGCGGACCGATAGGAAGTCATTCCGATCTCCTCTCGAAGCTCGCGAAGAGCCGCGTTCGTCGCGAGTTCCGATTCGTCGCGTCCACCACCCGGCAGTCGCCATCCAGACGCGTACCGAAGCTTCACGAGGACGACGCGGCCTTCCGGGGTCAGCGCGATTGCATGTGCTCCAAATGTCCGCGGCGTTCGAAAGAACCGGCCGACGGAAAGCAATTTGTGAAGAGCTGTCGCTCCGGAACGCAGTAAATGGTTGAGCATGCGCTCAGGCTTGGCCGGCCCGCTCTAGCACTCGCCTGGCGGCCTCGACGTGCATTCGCTCGATCATCCGATCCTCGAACCGCTCCGCTCCACCGCTGAAGGCCTCGACCAGTCGTCGCGCACTTTCGATTTCGTCTTCGCTGGGCCCAAAGGCCTCGTTGCACGGCCCGACCTGGTCAGGGTGGATCAGCGACTTTCCGTCGAAGCCGAGACTCCGGCCGTGCATGCATTCCGCGACGAAGCCGTCGAAGTCCGTTAGCCGGTTGAACACTCCGTCAAAGGCGGGAACGCCGTTCGCTCGGGCTGCGAGAACGATGATTTGAAGAGCGGCAGAAATTGGCTCCCGAGTGGCGTCCAGCGGCAGGCGCAGGTCTGTCCTGAGGTCGTTTGTCCCCGCGATCAGCGCTTCAACCTCACTCGCAATGTCATTGGACGCGAGCACTCCGACGGCCGTTTCGATCATTGCCAGCAATGGCTTGCCGACAGCTCCACGCACCTCTCGAGCGAGATGCGCTGACCCGGCGCGAGGCAGAATTGCATAGTCGCACCTGGACTTTGCAACCGAGTCGACGTCGAGCGAATGCCATTCGGTGCCTACACCGTTGATGCGGATCGCGACCGGCATCGGCCAGTTCGAGGACACGGCCTCCAAGGCCGCGCTTCGGGCATCGGCCTTGTCCTCCGGCTTCACTGCATCTTCGAGGTCGAGCACAACGAGATCGGAGCCGCTTTCCCGCGCCCTGGCGACAGCCCGCGGGTTCGAAGCCGGAAGAAACAGGATCGAGCGGGTCGCGAACAGGTCCGAAGTCACCGCGATTTTCCTTTCGTTCCGGCTCCGCTCACCGCAATATGGCGCAGCGATATGCTTGGGGGAAATAGATGCTGACGACTTTCATGACCGCCGTTGCGGTCCTTGCCCTCCTTTACGTGATGGTCGGAATGAAGATCATCCACCAGGGCTATCGTTACACGATCGAGCATTTCGGGCGCTTCGTCCGGGTTGCGCAGCCGGGCTTCAACTTCGTCCCACCGTTTTTCTATCGTGTCGGCCACAAGATCAACATGATGGAGCAGGTGCTCGACATCCCGGGCCAGGAGATCATCACCAAGGACAATGCGATGGTCGCAGTGGACGGCGTCGTCTTCTTCCAGGTGCTGGATGCCGCAAAGGCCGCCTACGAGGTCAGCGACCTTTACACGGCGATCATGGCGCTTTCGACGACCAACCTGCGCACCGTGATGGGTTCGATGGACCTCGACGAGACACTTTCAAAACGCGACGAGATCAACGCCCGTCTTCTGGCCGTCGTCGACCACGCCACCGAGGCATGGGGTGTCAAGATCACCCGCGTCGAGCTCAAGGATATCCGGCCACCTCGCGACATCGTCGACGCGATGACCCGGCAAATGAAGGCGGAGCGCGAAAAGCGTGCGGCCATCCTTGAATCGGAGGGCATGCGGGCGTCCGAGATTCTTCGAGCCGAGGGCGAGAAGCAGGCGAAGATTCTGCAGGCCGAAGGCCTACGCGAAGCGGCCTTTCGCGAGGCCGAAGCGCGGGAGCGCGGTGCCGAGGCGGAGGCGAAAGCGACGACCCTGGTCTCGGATGCCATCTCCGGCGGCAATCCGCAGGCGATCAACTACTTCGTCGCCCAGAAATATGTGGAAGCGGTCAGTGAATTCGCGCGGTCGCCCAATGCAAAGACCATCCTCTTCCCGGTCGAGGCTACGCAACTGATCGGAACACTTGGTGGAATCGGCGAGCTTGCTCGCGAAGTCATCGGCAGCGAGGGCAGGTCCAAGCCGCCGAGCCCTTCCAAGTCGAGGACGGTCGCGACGCGCGGCTCCCTGCCACCTAGCGTGCCGGGCGCTCCAAGGATCGAAGAATGAGCTTCATCGAAGACCTCGACCCGGCCTGGCTGTGGCTGATCGGCGGAGTTATCCTGCTGATCTCCGAAATCATCGCTCCCGGCTTCTTCCTCGTTTTCATCGGCGCGGCGGCCATTGCGACGGGCGCCTTCACTCTGCTTTTCGACCTGGGCACCTCGGCCCAACTCGCTCTGTTTGCACTTTACGCGCTGATCGCCTTCATGGTCGGTCGGAAGGTCTATGCAAACCAGAATGTCGACAGCACAGACCCGCTGCTGAACGACCGTTCGGCGCGGTTGGTCGGAAAGGTCGTGACGGTCGTCAACGCGGTCGACGAGCATGAAGGCCGTGTCAGGGTCGGCGACAGCGAGTGGAGCGCAAGGGGTGGACCTGCCGCCCCAGGCGAGCGCGTTCGCATCGTCGGCGTTGACGGCAATTGCCTCAGGGTTGAAGCCCAGGGCGAACTACCCCCAGCCTGACGGAGTCTGAATTGTCCGAACTATCGTTGAGCCGCCGTCAGGCGGTCGCTGCCCTTTCTGCAAGCGCCGCCCTTCCCTTCATGTGGAGCACTCGTGCCCTTGGTGCTCCAGCAAATGACGTCGAGGCCGGCGCACTTCTCGATTCGATCGGAGACAACCTCCTTCGGCAGGGGCCTGAAGGCGCGACTTCCCTCGGACTCGATGTCGGAGCGCGAGCCCGCATGCGCTACCAGATGGGCGACCGTTCCCAGGCCGGCCAAAGGAAGCTCGTTGCAACCATCAAGGCGGATCTGGCGCGCGCGGAAGCCGTCGACACGTCGAAGCTGTCATTCCCGGTCCGCACCAGCGTGGAGGTGGTGAAGAGCGCTTATTCGACCGCGCTCGAAGGCTTCGCCCTTCCCTACGGTGACGTCGCTGTCGGCGGTTGGCGCAACACGCCCTACGTCGTGATCCAGAACGTCGGCGCCTACATCGACACCCCGCAATTCCTCGACACCGATCACCCCATCGAAAATCGCGATGATGCCGAGGCCTATATCGACCGACTGGAGCAATATCCCGCGCAGCTCGACGGAGAACTCGAGCGGATGAAGGCGGCCCGGGCGCAAGGCCTCGTCCCGCCCAATTTCCTGATCGACAAGGCACTCGCCCAACTCGACATCTCGCTTAGGGGCACGCAGCAAGGCGGGGCGATCGTTGAATCGCTCGTCAGGCGTACCAAGGAAAAGGGAATCGCCGGGGATTGGGATGTCCGCGCCCGCAGGATTGCGGTCGACCAGGTCGCACCCGCACTCCAAAGGCAAATCGACGAGCTGAAGGCGGAACGTGCGATCGCGACCGATGACGCCGGCATGTGGTCACGTCCGCACGGGGACGAATATTACCGTTGGGCACTCAAGGCCTCGACGACAACCAACCTGTCGCCTGACGAGGTTCACCAGATGGGCCTCGAGCAGCTTGCGGAACTGCACGGCCGAATGGACCCGATCCTCAAGTCGCTGGGCTACACGCAGGGCTCGATCGGCGAGCGCATGCAGGGGCTCGCAAAGGATCCGCGGTACAAGTTCAGCGAAGGCGACAAGGGCCGCGACGAGATCAAGGCCTACATCGCGCAGAGCATCGCGAAGATCCGAACCGTCCTTCCGCGTGCCTTCAACACGCTCGTTCCCGGCCATCTCGAGGTCCGGCGAATGTCGCCCGAGCAGGAACCAGGCGCACCCGGCGCCTATGGCGGAGCGGGGTCGATCGACGGCAAGATCCCGGGCAAGTTCTGGATCAATCTCCGCACGACCGACCTACACAGCAAATACAGTCTTCCCGACCTGGCTGCGCACGAAGCAATCCCCGGTCACGTCTGGCAGGGCGAATATGCCAACAAGCTGCCGCTCATTCGCACCCTGCTTGCATTCAATGCCTACTCGGAAGGCTGGGCCCTCTATGCGGAGCAGCTCGTCGATGAGCTCGGCGTCTATGACGACTTCCCTGTCGGCCGCCTCGGCTACCTCCAGTCGATCGCATTCCGCTGCTGCCGCCTGGTTGTCGACAGCGGTCTGCACGCGAAGCGCTGGACCCGGCAGCAGGGCGTGGACTTTTTCGTCCAGCGCAACGGATCGAACCCGTTGGAGGTTGCCTCGGAGGTCGACCGGTATTGCAGCTGGCCGGGCCAGGCCTGCGGCTACAAGGTCGGACATAGCACCATCAACCGCCTGCGCGACAAGGCGCGGGCAGAGCTAGGCCCGAAGTACGACCTTAGGGCTTATGACGATGCCGTGGTGCTTGGAGGGAACGTGCCGATGGACGTGCTGGCCAAGAACGTCGACGAGTACGTCCGCAAGACGAAGGGCGTCGCCTAGCGCGACGCCACTTCTGGCTGAGGCGGGAACTTGGCCAGGGCTGCCGCGATCGCCTGATCGAGCTTCACATAGTCGACCCTGTCGCGATACTCGCGGTTCGCACCGACGCCGTGCCAGACCGGCCGATGCGACGGACCGTCGTAAATATCGATCACGACACTCCGCTCGGTGTACGTATCGACGTCGAGGTTGCTGTAGGGATAGCCAAAGCCACCCCATCCACCCCAACCGCAGCAGCCCCAGCCGCCCCAGCCGCCCCAACCAACGCCGCCATAGAATGGCCCGTAATCATAGACTTCCGTGCGATCCTTCTCGCCGATCGTGAAAGCGATCGCGAAGTCTCCCTTTGGCGCCTGGGTGTATCCCCGCGCCGCGAGGGCCTGGTCGATCGACGCTCGAACCCGCGAGAACATCAGCGGGTTCATGCCTTGGGGCACTCCCGTCTCGATCCAGCTGTAAGTCCGATATGTCTGGAAGTTCGCGGCAGGATCGAAATCCGTGCGAACCGTTGGTCCGTAGGCGCAGGCCGACAACAATAGTGCGGCTGCCAAAGGAAGAGCGCGCATTGCAGTTCTCCCGTACATAACCCTGTCCCCTCAACTATACTCCGATGACATTCACAGAACCACGAATAACAGTTCCTGAACGAGGCATCGTTTCGAGGTCCGGATCGACATGGGTCAATCGGGCTTCGACGGAGAATAGACGCTCGCGGCTGTAGAACCGCAAGGGCCAATCGCGCCGGCCCATCGGTGAGAGCAGGAGCTCGTTCACCCGGCTGTGCAGCGGCCGATCCCCGTTGCCGGCGTCGAGGAACAGTCGAACTCCGTGCAGGAAGCTTCGAGTGATCGTCTCGTGATAACCTTCGGTCTCGCTGTTCACCCCGCCAACGCTCTCGTTGAAGCGGCGGATAATGGCCGGAAGCTCCGCGTCGAGATCGATGTCGGGACGGCGAAGCACTAGATAGGTAGTCGCCGCCAAATGCGCCTCGTGCGTCCAGGCCTCGCGCGGCAGGGTGCATCTAAGCAGGCCTTCGCCGAGATGCTCAATCTCGGCATCAGCGGAAAACAGGCGTGGCGAATATTCGGTCATTGGATCGGGTCCTTGAACTTGGGAGCCCGATCCTTGGATGACCGGGCAGTTTAGGCGGCGGCAGGAACCTTGGGCGCGGCTTGTCGCACGCCCTCGTCCACCTGGTCCGCGAATTGGGCGAAGTTCTCGATGAACAGGTCGACCAGCTTGGCGGCCGTTCGGTCATACTCCGCCTTGTCCGCCCAAGTGCTGCGCGGATCGAGGATCGAGCTGTCGACCCCTGGAACCGCCACCGGCACTTCGAAGCCGAAGTTCGGATCGCGGCGGAACTCGACATTCTTGAGACTGCCGTCGAGCGCCGCGTTCAGAAGTGCGCGCGTCTCCTTGATCGGCATGCGCTTGCCCACGCCATACTTGCCGCCGGTCCAGCCGGTGTTGACCAGCCAGCAATCGACGCTGCCCTCGGCGATGCGCTTCTTGAGCAGGTTGCCGTACACCGACGGGTGACGCGGCATGAACGGAGCCCCGAAGCAGGTCGAGAAGGTCGCTTCCGGCTCGGTGACGCCGATTTCGGTGCCGGCGACCTTGGCGGTGTAGCCGGACAGGAAGTGGTACATTGCCTGGTCGGGCGTGAGCTTCGCGATTGGAGGCAGAACCCCGAACGCGTCGGCAGTCAGCATCACGATATTCTTCGGAACAGGCCCCATGTTCTTCTCGGAGCAGTTCGGAATGTAGTGAATCGGATAGGCGCCGCGGCTGTTCTCCGCATATTCGGAGCTGTCGAGGTCGAGCTCGCGAGTGACCGGGTCAATCACGACATTCTCGAGAACGGTTCCGAAC
>JBKPKZ010000061.1:0-3066 GCA_046731355.1 Pseudomonadota bacterium
CGACACGACCGGCGCCGGAGACCTGTTCGCCGCGGGCTTCCTTGCAGCGCGTTGCCGGAAGCGGCCGCTCGAATTTTGCCTCGAGGCGGGCTCGAAGGCGGCGGCGGAAGTCATCTCGCATTTCGGAGCGCGTCCGGAAGCGAACCTCAAGGAACTGGTGCGGCTGTGAACAATCTGAAGCGGCTCGCCGTCTATTGCGGCTCGGCGACTGGAACCGACCCCGCGTTCGCGGACGCGACGAGGGCAACTGCTGAGGCGATGGTGAGTAAAGGCGTCGACCTCGTCTACGGCGGCGGTCGGCTCGGCCTCATGGGCCTTGTCGCCGACAGCATGCTCGAACTTGGCGGCAAGGTCTACGGAGTGATCCCGGACGCGCTCGTCAACCTCGAGGTCGCGCACACCGGCATCACCGAGCTCTTCCACGTCCCCAACATGCACGAGCGGAAGGCGAAGATGACCGATCTCGCCGACGCGTTCATCGCGTTGCCGGGAGGCATCGGGACGTTCGACGAACTGTTCGAAGCCTGGAGCTGGAACGCGCTCGGCTATCACGCAAAGCCGTTCTGCCTGCTCAACGTCAAAGGCTTCTGGGACCCGATGATCGAGTTCATCGACCATGCGACGGCGAGCGGTTTCCTATCGCAGTCACGGCGGAGGCAGCTTCTCGTTGCTTCGACCCCCGAGGAAGCGCTCAATCTGCTGGACGAAGCCGCAGGACGCGCTACGCAAGGCATGGTCTGGTAAGCCCGGGGAGGGGCTGAGTTGAGTCAAAAGCTGATGAGCATCGCCGGGATCCTCGCGATCCTGGCACTAGCGTTCCTGTTGTCCACCAACCGCAAGGCGATCCGTCCCCGGGTGGTCGGCGCCGCGTTCGCGCTCCAGGCGGTGATCGCCTGGCTGGTGCTGTGGACGAGCTGGGGAAGGGCTGGAATCCAGTCGCTTTCCGCGGGCGTCGCCAACCTCCTTGGCTATGCGAACAAGGGCACCGAATTCCTGTTCGGGCCGAGCGCCAACAACCCGCTCGCGAACACCTTCGCGATCGCCGCTCTGCCGGTGATCATCTTCTTCGCGAGCCTCGTCGCGATCCTCTACTATCTCGGCATCATGCAGCGGATCGTCCGCTGGGTCGGCGGAGCGATCGGCTGGGTCACCGGGATCAGCCGGGTGGAATCCTTGAGCGCCGCCGCGAACATCTTCGTCGGCCAGTCGGAATCGCCGCTGGTGGTTCGTCCCTATCTCGCCGCTCTCCCCCCTTCCCGCCTGTTCACGGTGATGTGCGTCGGAATGGCCGGGGTCGCGGGCACCATCCTCGCCGCTTATGCGAGCCTCTTGGGCCAGAGCTATTTGCCCTATCTCCTCGCGGCTGCCTTCATGTCCGCTCCGGGCGGGATCCTGATGGCCAAGATGATCATGCCGGACGACCTTCCAGGCACCGGCGAACTTCCCCTCGAGGGCGGCGCGGACAGCGACGACCAGGTCGACGTTGCCGAGACCTTCGAAGAGGGCGAGCGGCCCGCGAACATCATCATGGCCGCGGCGCAAGGCGCGCAGACCGGCGTCAAGCTCGCGGTCGCGGTCGGGGCGATGGTGCTCGCGTTCGTCGCCCTCGTCGCGCTCGCCAACGGCCTTCTCGGAGGGCTCGGCAACATGGTCGGAATTCCCGACCTCAGCTTCCAGCGGCTTGTCGGCTACGTGTTCCAGCCGATCATGTTCCTGATCGGTGTTCCCTGGGAGCAGGCGAACGCCGCCGGCGGCCTGTTTGGTACGAAGCTGGTTCTGAACGAATTCGTCGCCTTCATCGACCTCGGGCAGATGAACGCCGAGGTGCTCAACGACAGAAGCCGGGCGATTGTCACCTTTGCATTGTGCGGCTTTGCCAATTTCAGCTCGATCGCGATCCAGATGGCGGTGACCGGAGGCCTTGCACCCAACCAGCGGCCGATGATCGCGAAGCTCGGGATTCGCGCGCTGCTGGCGGGTTCGCTCGCCAATCTGATGAGCGCCGCGCTCGCGAGCTTGATGCTTCCCTAAACCTTTCTGCTATTAGGCAATTCATGGCTACGATCTCCGCCGATACAATCGCGTCCGTGTCGCTGAAGGACGCCGACGCCCACCCGCAAGAATTTGCGCAGAAGCTCGGAAAAAGCTTCGAGGACTACGGCTTTGCGATCATTGCCGACCACGGCATTTCCGACGAGCTCATCACCAAAGCCGAGGAAAAGGCGAAGGCCTTCTTCGCTCTGCCCGATGAAGTGAAAAGGAAATACTTCCTCGCCGACGGCGGCGGGCAGCGGGGCTATACGCCGTTCGGGATCGAGACCGCCAAGGGCGCCAAGGCCCACGACCTCAAGGAATTCTGGCACGTCGGCCGCGACCTTCCGCAAGGTCACGAGTTCCGCTCGCACATGCCCGACAACGTCTGGCCCGAGGAGGTCCCGAGCTTCAAGGACACGTTCAGCGAGCTCTACGCGAGCTTCGACCGCACCGGCCTCACGATCCTTCGGGCGATCGCCCGCTACCTTAGGATCGACGAGGATTATTTCGCGGACACCGTTCGCGACGGGAACTCGATCCTTCGGGCGCTTCACTACCCGCCGCAGAGCGAGCCGACGGGCCAGCACATCCGCGCCGGAGCGCACGAGGACATCAACACGATCACGCTTCTGCTCGGCGCCGAGGAGGCGGGTCTCGAGCTCCTGACCAAGGACGGGCGCTGGATCCCGGTCTCGCCGAAGCCCGGCGAGCTTGTGATCAACATCGGGGACATGCTTCAGCGCCTGACCAACGGGCTTTTGCGCTCGACCTCCCACCGGGTCGTCAATCCGCAGCCGGATCGCGCCAGCCATGCGCGCTATTCCATGCCTTTCTTCCTGCATTTCCGGTCGGATTTCCTGATCGAGCCGCTCAAGGGTACCGTGCCCGAGGGCGAACAGCCGAAATGGCCGCCGATCACCGCGCACGACTATCTCCAGGAGCGGCTGCGCGAGATCAAGCTCGTCTGATCTCCGATGGAAAGATGCCGTTAGATCAGATTAGTCGAAATCGGACGGTAGAGCTTTAGCGCGC
>JBKPKZ010000062.1:0-3476 GCA_046731355.1 Pseudomonadota bacterium
TTGAGCACGCCGTTGACTTCCTCGACCGTCGTGTCGCGCTTGGGAACGAAGGTCAGGTCCACGAGGCTTCCGTCCGGGGTCGGAACGCGAACGGCAGAGCCGTCGAGCTTGCCCTTCAGCTCCGGAAGGACCTCGCCGACGGCGCGGGCCGCACCCGTCGTCGTCGGGATCATCGACATGGCCGCAGCACGGGCGCGGCGGAGGTCGGAGTGGATCTGGTCAAGAATCTTCTGGTCGTTGGTGTAGGCGTGAATGGTCGTCATCAGGCCCCGCTCGATGCCAATCGTGTCGTTCAGCACCTTGGCGACTGGCGCGAGGCAGTTGGTCGTGCACGAGGCGTTCGAGACGATCTTGTGCTCAGCGGTCAGCTTGTCGTCGTTGACGCCGTAAACGACGGTCAGGTCCGCACCCTTGGCCGGAGCAGAGATAAGGACTCGCTTTGCTCCCGCCGCCAGATGCTTTTCTCCACCCGCGCGGTCGGTGAAGAAGCCCGTGCACTCCAGCGCAATGTCGACCCCGTTGGCGGCGTGCGGAAGGTTGGCCGGGTCGCGTTCGGCCGTGACGTGGATGCGCTTGCCGTTGACGATGATGTCGTTGCCGTCGGTCGTCACCTCGCCCGGGAAGAGGCCGTGGACGCTGTCACGCTTGAAAAGCCAGGCATTGGCCTTCGCGTCGGCGAGGTCGTTGATCGCGACCAGCTCGAGACCGCTATCGGGCCGTTCGAGGATCGCGCGCGCTACCAGCCGGCCGATGCGTCCGAAGCCGTTGATTGCAACCTTGGTCATTGAATGCCTCTCTGTTTCATGTGGCCGAGAACGCGCTCGGCAACTGCGTCAGGGGTGAGTCCGAAGAATTCGTAGGCGTCCTTGGCCGGAGCCGAGACGCCGAAGCGGTCGATGCCGATCCGGAGGCCGTGAAGGCCGGTGTAGCGCTCCCAGCCGAAGGTCGTGCCGGCCTCGATCGACACTCGCAGGATGTCGCGATTGCTGACATCCGGCAGAATGTCTTCGCGATAGTCGGTGGGTTGAGCGTCGAAGAGCTCGGTGGACGGCATGGAAACCACATCGGTGCCGATGCCCTGTCCTTCAAGCCGCTCCGCCGCGTCCAGCGCGATCTCGACCTCCGATCCGGTAGCGAGGATGATGACCTTGCGGGCGTTGCCGGCAGCCTTGAGTCGGTAGGCGCCGAGGCCACAGCGATTGCCGTCGACGGCTTCGGTGCGGACCGGGCGCAGGTTCTGGCGGGTCAGCGCGAGGACGCTAGGTTCCTTGCTCGCCAGCGCAAGCGCCCAGCACTCGGCGGTCTCGACCGCGTCTGCAGGACGGAACACGTTGAGACCCGGCATGGCGCGCAGGCTCTGGAGGTGCTCGATCGGCTGATGGGTCGGTCCGTCCTCGCCAAGGCCGATGGAATCATGGGTCATCACGTAGACGACCTTGGCCTGCTGCAGCGCCGAAAGCCGGATCGCCGGACGGGCGTAGTCGGTAAAGACCAGGAAGGTCCCGCCGTAAGGGATCACGCCGCCGTGCAGCGCCATTCCGTTCATCGCTGCGGCCATGCCGAACTCGCGGATTCCGTAGTAGATGTAGCGGCCGCCGTAATTGTCGGCCGTAAGCGGTTGGAGTGCCTTGGTTTTCGTGTTGTTCGAGCCGGTGAGGTCAGCGGATCCGCCAATGGTCGCCTGCACGAGAGGATTGATCGCCTCGAGCGCCATTTCCGACGCCTTGCGAGTCGCGACCGTTGGCGGGTTGGCGATCAGACTCTCGACGTAGGGCTTGAGCCAGCTGTCGTCGGCAATGTTGGCAATACGGCTTGCAAATTCGTCCTTCCTGCCGCTCGCTTCGAGGCGCTGCTGCCAATCGGCGCGCCCCGAAGCGCCTTTGCGGCCTGCCTCACGCCATGCGCTCAAGGCGTCGTCGGGAACCTCGAACGCCGGGAGATCCCAATCGAGTTCGACGCGGGCCGCGGCGACTTCGTCCTTGCCGAGCGCGGAGCCGTGAGTCGCGGCCGTGCCCTGCTTGTTGGGAGCGCCGTAGCCGATGATCGTCTTGCAGCGGATCAGCGACGGACGTGGATCGCCCTTCGCTTCTTCGATGGCCCGCGAGACGTCGTCGGCGTCGAGGCCGTCACATTCGGTCGTGTGCCAGCCGCCGGCCCGATGCCGGGCAACCACGTCTTCGTTGCGCGACAATTCGGTCGAACCGTCAATGGTGATCTCATTGTCGTCCCACAGAACGATCAGTCGGCCGAGCTTGAGGTGTCCAGCGAGTCCGACGGCTTCGTGGTTGATTCCTTCCATCAGGCAACCATCGCCAGCGATCACATAGGTCCAGTGATCGACGAGATCGTCGCCGTAAACGGCGTTGAGGTGTCGCTCGGCAATCGCGGTTCCGACGGCCATGGCCACGCCCTGCCCAAGCGGACCGGTGGTGACCTCGACTCCCGGAAGCTCGAAATTCTCGGGGTGGCCTGCGGTCGGACTGTGCAGCTGGCGGAAGTGCTCGATGTCCTCGATCGTGGGCCGAGCATAGCCCGTGAGGTAGAGGAGCGCGTAAATCAGCATCGACCCATGGCCGGCGGACAGGATGAAGCGATCGCGGTCCGGCCAGTAGGGATCGGATGCGTCGAACTTCAGATGGCGTGTGAAGAGCGCGGTGGCCGCATCGGCCATGCCCATCGGCATGCCCGGATGGCCGCTATTCGCAGCTTCGACCGCATCCATCGCCAAGGCTCGAATGGCGTTGGCAAGTCGGCGTTGGGTCGGCTGCAATTGGCGCTCCATCTATGGGGTCGGCCCGCGCGCGGGATTCGGCGGGGCGAGTTGCGGTGGCCCTTGGCCGGTGAGCGGTAAAGCGTCAACCTCACGACCATTTTCGATCCACTCGAGTCTTGCCGGAAGGACGCTTTGTGCGTAGCGAGAAACTGTGATGGATGAGGGCCGTCTCGCTTCTGCTTTAGACAGGGTCGAAAGTGCACTCGAGAGGATCGAGCGCGCGATTGTGCAAGTGAGCCGCCCATCCGGCAAGGATGACGAGCTTCGTGCACGCGTTCGTGAAGCCGTTGCCGAGCTCGACCAGATCATCCGAATGGCGGAGCATGCCTGATGGCGGAGATCGACGTCTTCATCGCTGGACGAGCGTACAAGGTCGCCTGCCGCGACGGCGAAGAGGACTCGCTTCGGAAGGCTGCTTCGCTCGTCGACGCCAAGAGCCGGGAGGCGCTGGCCGGTCTGGGTACCCTATCGGAAGCTCGACAGCTCCTCTTCGCATCGCTTCTGCTCGCCGACGACCTCGTCGATGACGGCAAGGCCCCGCCTCCTTCTCCACCAGTCGATCCGGCGGTTGCCGAGCGTGCCGAGCGAATCGCCGATCGCCTCGAATCTCTCGCTTCGACACTTGAGGCCGAGGCCACTCGCGCCTAAGTCGTCGGTGACGGGTCTGCCCGGTACGAGCCTATGAATATCCCTGAGGCTTATC
>JBKPKZ010000063.1:0-2315 GCA_046731355.1 Pseudomonadota bacterium
ACCATATCCTATACGCAGCGGCGGGCGAGCGCCTGGCTGAGGAGACTGGTCATGATCCGGCCCAAGTCAAAGCACCGAGGCTTCAGCATCTTTCGTTCCGCCAGAGACGAGGCGGACAAGAAACTCGAAATGCAGGGCGGCGAAGGCGGGCACATGAGCTCGACTGCCGGTCGGATCGTGGGGACCCCTGACGCGGAAATGCCCTATAAGGTCATCCTGACCCTGGAAAGTGGTGACACCACTGAGCATGCGGTCGCAACGATGCGGGAGGCGGAGGCCTTCATCCGGCGCAATACTCCGCGACCGGCTGATAGGTCCACGACATACGATCACGATCCGGACAGCGCGTGATGTCGGAGACAAGTGATGGATGACGAAACAGCGCATGCCTTCATGGACGCTCAGGCTGATATAATTGCTCTGCGGGCGGTCGTGAAAGTGCTGTTGCGCCGGACCTATGGCATGGGCGATCAAATTCTCGGAAGCATTCGCGAAGACGCGCTCGCTGGCGTGGAGACTGCTCTCCAACGGATTGATGAGGACGAGCGTCAAGAATACTTTCACCAAGCAGTGCGCGAGGCAATGGCCGATCTTCTAACGCCCATGACCCGATGAATGACCGGCGATGTCGGGGACTCTGTCTCCACGCATCGCCGTTTCACTGAGCTGCTGGCTGAAAACGATGTAATGTGCGGGAAGCGCCCGCCGGGTGATCCAGCCAAGGGAAATTACTCAGTTTTTCGCTGATTTTTGCGCTTTTCTGCTGGTGGAGAGGGCTGGATTCGAACCAGCGTACGGGAAACCCGGGCAGATTTACAGTCTGCTGCCTTTAACCACTCGGCCACCTCTCCAGGTGCAGGCAGGCGCGCCATGTGGCCGCCGATGACCGGAGTGTCAACGGGTCCGCGGCGCGGATTTGCGGAAGATTCAGGGGCTTTGTTTTGAGTCGTCGGCTTTGCGTTGACCCTCGTCCCTTTCGAGGAGAACGATGCGGCCCACTTCCAATTCATCGATGCGAAGCTTGCGGATACGTGCGTTGCCGAGCTTAAGACGGCCGATCACGACCGTGCCGGCCGCGAATGCCCCAACCGCTAGCGCTCCAATCCCCGCGGCTAACAATCCAAGAGCACCAATGCTTGCCGCGCCAGTTGCCGATACACCTGTTGCTTCAGATCCAGTCGCTGCCGCTCCATTTTTCTCCGGGCCAGGCTTTTTGGCGTTTTTCGAGGGCGTCAAACGAAGAGCGGAATTTTGACGCACGCTACCTCCTGATCTGCGTGATCTTGGACCCTTCGAGGCCCAGGCCGGCCATCAATCCTTTTTGGCCGAACGGGAATGCGTAGACGTCCTTTGCAAGCGTTGTGGAGGTCGTGCTCATGGCCGCGCCCTTATCCACCACGACCACGCTTGGCCCCGAACCGATTGCCCATCCGTCACTCTTCCGTAGATAGGTGAGCGCCTTGTCGTTCATCAAAAACAGCGCATAGCTGAATGACTGCCCACCCGCCTGAAGGCCAAAGGAGGCGGCACCGATCTTGTAATAGCCCGCTGGCTTGCCTCCAACGAATAGAACCCCTTCTCCGCCTTGCCCGCCGACAACGAAGCCGGCTTTGACGATTTTTGGAAACACAAGAATGGCGCGGGCGTCCCTGCCATATCTGCGTGCCCTGTCCGACTGGGCGTAGAGGCGATTGAGCGCGCTCTTGCCACTCGCGTTTAATTCTCCAGCGGTGGCGGCGAGAGCGCCTTGAGAAAGAGGACCAAAGGTGCCGACTAGGGCGAGGCTTGGCGCCAAGAGCCAGGATCGAACGCTGGTCATTTTCTCGCTGCCTTCCATGTTCCGTGTGTCGGCGAATCTAGCTCTCGCATCCGGGCTCACCATCAGCAAATCAACTGACCCAGTTACCGGCCGGAGCGCTGTGCGCGCCCTTCCGCGGACGGAGTGTCGGCTTTCCATTGCGGACACTCCCGATCCGCATTTACAATGCGCCATGAGCGTTCATGGAAGCTGCCACTGCGGCAACGTTCAAATAGAGCTTCCGAGCCAGCCCGAATGGGTCGCGGACTGCAACTGCTCTCTGTGTCGTCGGCTCGCTTGGCGAGTTGCCTATTTCCCGCCGGACGAGGTGCGCATTTCAGGCGAGACGACCGCCTATGTATGGGGCGATCGAATGATCGGCATCCACCACTGCCCGATCTGCGGTTGCGGCACTCACTGGGAAACCCTTGGGGAAGACTTTGGCAAAATGGGCGTCAATGCGCGCTTGCTCGATGATTTCGACGAAGGAGCTATCGAGGTGAGGAAGTTCGACAAC
>JBKPKZ010000064.1:0-7368 GCA_046731355.1 Pseudomonadota bacterium
GGCGTTGAAAGAACACCCACGCCTACGAGCACGCTGGTCCCAAGCAGGCGCTGACGGAAATTGGCCATTTAACTCCCCCTTTTCGAGAGAGTTCGTTCTGTTCGAAGCGTGGTGCGGGATTGAAGGCACTTGCCCGCCAAACGGCAATTCCTGCACCCGAACGCCCAATTTGGTGGATGGACGTCGAGATTCTGCAGCCCAACGGCGGTCGACAAAGCCGTTTTGCGGCTGCAACTTAAGGCGTGGCCACCCTTCATTCACCGGATAGTGGCGCAACTGCCACGCTCGACACCGCTCGGGACGGCGGTGGCACGATGAGCAGCCGCACGCGGGCGGCGCTTTGGCTCACCCTCGCCTTCTGGGGTTCGAACTACTTCCTGCTGACGTTGGGCACCTTGCTCGCGGGGAACGAGCATATTCTCGCGATCGCAGGCGTGCGCATTTTCACGAGCGCTCTCGGCCTCGGCTTTTGTTACGGCATCCACCTGCTGCTGACGCATCCGAAGCTGTCGACGAACAAGAGCCGACTGATCGCTCTGGCGCTTGTCGCGCCCGTTGCAGCGGAGATCTTTGCCTGGGCGGTTTTCTTTGCCGAAGCCGCGGTCGACCCAAGCATCAATATCCACCTCTTCACCTGGAGCGGGGCCGTCCGGACCATCTCGTTCTGGACCTGGTTCTTCGTCGCCTGGGCCGGCCTCTACATGGCCCTGATGTACAGCTTCGACGTTCGCGACGAGCAACAGCGAGCGGCCGAATTGAAGGAGCAGGCGCATGTCGCGCGGCTTCGCGCGCTACACAGCCAGATCAATCCGCACTTCCTGTTCAACAGCCTCAATTCGGTCTCGGCGCTGATCCTCGACAAGAATACCGAAGCCGCCGAGGCCATGGTCACCAAATTGGCGCGGTTTCTCCGCCTGGGTTTGGCCGCGGACCCGACACAGAAGATCGCACTGTCGTTGGAGGTCGAGCTTCAGCGGACGTATTTGGAAATTGAACAGCTTCGGTATCCCGACCTGGTGATCGACATTTCCGTCCCCGATAGCTTGAGCCAGGTTCCCGTCCCCGCACTGATCCTGCAACCGCTCGTGGAAAACGCGGTCAAGTACGGCGTCGCCGGCGCCGAACCGCCAGCGACGGTGTCGATCGAGGCCCATTCACAAGACTCCATGCTGACACTCGAGGTCTTCGATTCCGGAATGGGCAAGGCCCAGCCAAGCAGTGGCGGAATCGGCCTTGCGAACGTCCGACAGCGCCTGCAACTGCTCTATGGCGAAGGACACACGTCGCTCACCGCGGATCGCCAGCCCGACGGCCGGTATCGAGCGCAGATCACGATACCGAAGGAGCAGGAATGAGCATCCTTCGGGTCCTGACGATCGACGATGAAGTGCTCGCGCTCAGGCGTCTGAAGCTGCTGCTTCAGACGATCGCCCAAGTCGATCATGTCGGGGAAGCGAACAGCTGCCGGGAGGCGATTTCGAAGATCGATAGCATCAAGCCCGACGTGGTGCTGCTCGACATCAAGATGCGGGACGGAAGCGGGTTCGACGTGGTCGAAGCGATCGGTCGGCGGCCCGATGGCCCCGCGGTGATCTTCGTCACTGCGTTCGACGAGTTCGCGGTCCAGGCATTCGACAGCGCCGTCGCCGACTACCTTCTGAAACCCGTCGAGCGCGATCGCCTTACGCGGGCGCTCGATCGCGTGCATCGACGCCACAAACTGCTCGATGCCGAGCAGCGGGTGGACGAGCTTCACCAGATCGTCCGCGCCCTCCGCGCGGCGCGGCAGGGGGACCATGCCTACGAGTCAGAATTCTGGCTGAAGAGTTCGGGCGGGCTGGTCCGAGTTCCGGTCGACACCATCGAAAGCGTCAGCAGCGAGGATGAATATATCGCGATCCACACGGCGTCGGGATCGCATCTGATGCGCGGCTCGATCCGTCAGTTCTCGGAGCGCGTCGAACCCGGCCTGTTCGTTCGGATTCATAGGCGCTGGCTGGTCAAACAGACCGCGATCGCCGAGCTTCGAACTCGGGCTCTGAGTTCGGCTGAAATCATCCTTCGGAGCGGACAGCGGCTTCCCGCCGGACGCGTCTATCTCAAGGAGCTCCGGCGCACCGTCCAAGGCGCCACGAGACAGAACGGCACCCGCGTTTGACGCTCGCACGGAAGCGATCTGGAAAGTAAACTTTACAAAAAATGGATCGAACATGCTGAGATAGCGGGCCCGCTGCCTTCGTTGAGTGACGCATGCGGTGGCTCGACGTCAGCGCTTCAGCTAGCGGCGTTGATGGGTTCATACCCTTGGAACACGGCGCCCCAAAGCCCCCAAGGGACGGGCGGTCTGGCAGAGCACCCACTCGGTACCAGACCGCCCCATTATGTAATGAGCGATCACGACCTTCGTGCGCAAACCGCAGCCTTTGCCCCTCGTTCCCAAAGAACAGTAATAGGTGGCGGTTAACCTTCGATAAGCTTCGGCCCGGACTGAGCTGTCATAAGATGGCTAGAGTGATCGGAAGCCGGTTGGAAGAGTTCATTCCCGCCGGGGACGCTGGTCCACAGTATTCATGGGGCCATCAATGAAGAATCGTCTGAAGTCCTTACGTCTCGACAAGGGATGGACGCAGACTGAACTGAGCGCAAAGCTCAGCGTCTCCCGCCAAAGCGTACATGCAATCGAAACCGGGAAGCATGATCCTTCACTTCCGCTCGCGCTTCGGATTGCTAATCTGTTCGAACTAACCGTCGAAGACATCTTCGAGAACCCGGGCAAGTCCTAGCCCCCACCCCCGAAACCCTGCAAGAACCCGGGCCCGCTTTTGGAAAAACAGGAGCGAGGGGCGGTCTGGTGCAGAGATCCACGCGGCACTGGGACACTTCCCAACTCCCGCTGAAACCAGCAGCATTCAGCGCGCCAAACCCGAGATTTGACTAACTCCAAGCAAGTGGCACGTTAGGCCGCACAGGTAGTGGCGGGTGGCAGAAATCGGCAGCGATCCAGATTCCAGTCTCGTCGCCGCTGCGCGCGCAGGAAATCGCGACGCCTTCGCGAGCTTGCTCGAGCGTCATTACGACCGCGTCCACGGACTTGCGTGGCAGCTTACCGGCTCCCGAACCGACGCCGACGACATCGCTCAGGACATCTGCTGCACGCTGGTCGAAAAGATCGGAAGCTTTCGCGGCGAGGCGAAGTTCACCACCTGGCTATGCGGAATTACCGTCAACGCCTGCCGCGACCTCAGGCGCAAGCGGCGCTCCTTTTCGACGTTCACGGATCGGCTCTCGGTCCTGGTGGGAATCGCAGCCGCTCCCGATGGCCGCGACCTCTATGACGCGATCTGGATCCAAAGCGCGATCTCGAGGCTCAAGCCCGCCCTGAGAGACACTGCAGTCCTTGTGGTCGGTCAGCAGCTCAACCATGCCGAAGCCGCCTCCATTCTTGGCGTTGCCGAGCCGACAATCGCGTGGCGGATGCACGAGGTGCGGCGCATCCTTTCCGCCGAGAGCGACGACGCTGAGTAGCGCTACGGAACAATTTTTTTCGCATCTCGCAAAGGAATCCCCGGGAACGCCCGTCTCAGGAAACAGGCGAGCACTTTTGCCCGCTGGTTTGAGGAGGTCTTCATGGGGAGCCACAATTGTTCCATCGGCCTTGCCATAGGCGCGCTTCTTCTCGCGTCCTGCGCACAAACGCCCGTGGCGGAAGATAATGTCGCCGGCGAACCGCAACGCGCTGCCGAGCGCGATGAATCCGCGGATGCTTCGATCATAGTGACCGGCGGGCGCATGAAAGTCGGAAATCTGGAAGCCAGGAGCCAGTTCCAACTCGGTGTCGTTGGAGCGGCGCCGCCGCCTCCACCGCCCGCACCGGGGCTTTGGGGCGTGCCGTACCACGACGTCGGTCGCGACAAGTTCAACAAGTTCGCCGAGAACGCCTTCAAGATCGTCCGCGAGGCTCCGGTCTCGACCTTCTCGATCGACGTCGACACCGCATCCTATTCGTGGGTCCGCGCTTCGCTCAACAATCATGTGATGCCGCAGCCGGCTTCGGTCCGCACCGAAGAGATGGTGAACTATTTCAACTACGATTACGCGCCGCCGAAGACGACCGCCCAGCCGTTCAGCACCAACGTCGCGGTCTTCCCGAGCCCTTGGTCCGACGGCCGCAAGCTCGTCCGCATCGGCATCAAGGGCTACACGGTCCAGAAGACGACCCGGCCGCGTGCTAACCTCGTCTTCCTGATCGACACCTCGGGCTCGATGAACGAGCCCAACAAGCTGCCTTTGGTCCAGAAATCGCTGAACATGCTTCTCGACGAATTGGACGAGCGCGACACGGTCTCGATCGTCACCTACGCCGGGACCGCCGGAACTGCGCTCCAGCCGACCCCGGCGAGCCAGAAGGCCAAGATCCGCGCCGTCATCGACCAGCTTGGAGCGGGTGGGAGCACCGCCGGAGCCGAAGGCATTCGCCAAGCGTACAATCTCGCCGAAGCGAACTTCGACCGCAACGGCGTCAACCGGGTGATCCTCGCGACTGACGGCGACTTCAACGTCGGCATTACCGACGACGGTGAGCTGAAGGGCTATATCGAGCGGGAGCGCGGCAAGGGCGTTTTCCTATCCGTGCTCGGGTTCGGAATGGGCAATTACAACGACGCCCTGATGCAGACTCTCGCCCAGAACGGCAACGGGACCGCGGCTTATATCGACACCGTCGCCGAGGCCCGGAAGACGTTGGTCGAGGAAGCGGGATCGACCCTTTTCCCAATCGCCAAGGACGTGAAGATCCAGGTCGAGTTCAATCCAGCGGCGGTCGCAGAGTACCGGCTCATCGGCTATGAAACCCGAGCCCTCAATCGCGACGATTTCGACAATGACAAGGTCGATGCCGGCGACGTCGGTTCCGGGCAGACCGTGACCGCGCTCTACGAAGTGGTTCCGATCGGCGGACCGCGGACGATGAGCGACCTTCGCTACGCTTCCGCGCCTGCTTCGGAAGCGAAGAAGAGCAGCGAACTTGGCTTCGTGAAGATCCGCTACAAGCTGCCGAAGTCCGATACGAGCCGGCTGATCTCGACTCCGATCGACGCTCGGTTCGAGGCACGGAGTTTCGAGGCTGCGCCGCGAGACGCCCGCTTCGCAACCGCCGTTGCAGGCTTCGCGGAGCTTCTTCGCGGCGGCCGATACACGGGCAAGCTCAGCTACGATGACGTGCTGAGGATGGCCAATGCTTCACGCGGGCCGGACGAGTTCGGATACCGCTCCGAGTTCGTGGAGCTCGTGCGCGCAGCGAAGAGCGCTCGTACAATGGCCCAGCTCGAGCAGTAGCAGCTTGCGGCCGCCAGCGCTTTCGCCCCCTAGGCGTTGGCGGCCACCCCTCGACCGGGCCATGATTGTCGTTATGACTTTGCCTGTGCTGCATTTTGAAGGGACGCGGTGAGTGGCGATCGACGGCGACATTCCGGTCTCGCTGCCCAAGCCCCCGCCACCACGTCCGGCGGCCCGCCGCGAGGCGATCGAAGCGGCGCTGAGGAAATTCGACGGAATTGAAGAACCCGCCAGGCGGCCAGCCCGCTCGTGGTGGGCGTCGAATCAGCGCCAATTCGGGGCCTTCGCGACCGCGGCCATCATCGCCGTCGTCAGCATTCCTGTTGCCCTGAACGTTCTCCAGGATCAGCCGAAGCCCGCTCCGCAAGCCAGAGCACCGGCCGTCACCCAGCCGAAGCTTGGTCCGCGCGTGGCTGCGGAAAATGTTCTGCCCGAGCCGTCCGCGGCTGATGAAGGCGCCGTCGCCGAAGTACCGCGATCGAAGCTTCCCCTCGAGCCACACGAGGAAGCGGCTCCGCTCGGTTTTGGCGCGGAGAAACAGAAGGCGGCGAACGAAACGCAACCGGCCGTGGCGGCTGCCCCTCCTGCCCCGCCCCCACCGCCGCCTCCACCACCACCGGCTCCAGCACCAGAGCGGGATGAGGCAGCCGACGCGGGGGAGGGTGCGATGATCGTTACGGGCTCCCGCATTCAGCAGCCGGAGCCATCGAGCCAGCACGGACGCCTCGCAGCCAAGCGCGCCGCCGACGCGGCCAGCCCGATCTCGATCATCGACGTCTACGGCAAGTTCTTGTCACGCCTTCAGGAGGCCGTCCGCTCGGGAAGCCGGCGCTCGGTCAGCGGGCTGATCGCCTTTCCGCTCCGGGTGAACACGAAAGATGGTCCCAAAATCTATCGCGATCGAAAGTTGGTCGAGGAGGATTTCGACCGGATCTTCACTCCGAGCGTGAAGCAGGCGATCCTCAACCAGCGCTCTGACCAGCTTTTCGTCCGCGATCAGGGAGCCATGGTCGGTGACGGCGAAGTCTGGTTCGACCAGACCTGCCGAAACGCACAATGCTCACCGCCCGGACCCGTCCGGATCAAAGCAGTGAACCCGTAGCCCTTAGCCGATCAGAATATCGGTCGGATCGATCGTTCCGACGAGCACAGTGACGTGAGCGATCAGGATGCGATCTCCCGCGCCATTGCCGTCGGCATCGTAGTAGAGATTGCCGGTGGCTGTATCGAACAGAACATAGTCGTTGGCATCGCCCGCGACCCCTCCGGAGTTCGCAACAAACTCGTCGGCGGTGAGCGTCGGGCCGATCGCACCGAAGATCGTAGTGCTGAGCTCGATATGATCGTTGCCATTCGCTTCGAAGTCAGTGATCTCGTCGACATTGTTCAGCGGCGAGTTGAACACGAATGTGTCGTTCCCGATTCCGCCTGTGAGATTATCCGCTCCACTGCCGCCGGTGATCCTGTCGTTGCCAGCGCCGCCGTTTATAACGTCATTTCCACCTTCACCGCGAATGAAGTCGTTGCCTGCACTCCCAGTGAGCGTGTCGGCGAAGGCCGTTCCGATCACGCCCTCCATGTTGCTGTACGTGTCGGTTCCGAGGTTCGCGGCGGCCGTATTGAACGCAGTGCCGATGGCGCTCTGAACCAGCGTGAAATTGATGCCAGCAGCGCCATCACGAAAGTCGATGTAATCCTGAGTTCCCGCGCCACCGTTCAACGTGTCGTTACCACCCCCACCGCGCAGAATGTCATTGCCATTGCTGCCGGTAATGAAGTCGTTGGCGTTAGTGCCAATAACGCCTTCCATGTTCCTGTAACTGTCGTTGTTGCCGAGACCGGCAGTTCCGTTTGCGATGGATGTGTTCACTGCGCTCTGCACTAGAGTGAAGGGAGTTGCGAGAGCTCCAAGGGCAACGGTTCCATCGGAGAAATCCAGAAGGTCTTCAGTACCGGCTCCGCCGTCCATGTCGTCGCTGTTGCCGATGCCCCCGCGCAAAATGTCGTTGCCGGCTCCGCCGCTAAGAGTGTCAT
>JBKPKZ010000065.1:0-2194 GCA_046731355.1 Pseudomonadota bacterium
GTTCAGCCAGACGATCGTCTCGGACATCGTCTTGCCGTCGAGCGCGACGGTATAGGTTCGCGTCGTCCGCGGCATGCCGTCTTTGTAGAAGGCCATGACCAGCACATTGGGAGCCGGCACCTTCGCGGCAACCGTGTCGACGTTGTGATAGCCTGTGCTCGGCGCGGACGAACCGTCGAGCGGATAGACGCCAGTCGCGTTGATTCCGGCCCCGTTGCTTCCGACGATGGCGACATCCGTGCTCCACTTGCCGCCGCCAACGTCCTTGTAGGTGATGGTGACGCTCTTCGGCCGCGCTTCGGCTGGAATCTGCGAGTGCTCCAGATCGAGTGCCCAGCTGCCTAGCAGGGGCGTTGCCGGGTCCGCTGCCAAGGCGGGAGACGCCTGAACCAGCAAGACCATCGCCCCAAGCAACATCATGGTCTTCATTTCGAGGATCTCCTGCGAATCCGGCGTGTAAGATCTCGAGGAGCGATCCTCGTCAATCAGCTCGGCTCAATCCAAGCACAGATCGTGTTCGGGGTTGGCACCTAGTGGAATGTGCTGAGTTCGATGCCGCGTTATCAAGAATAATGCGGTTGCTTGCGTGCGATTGTTGAGTGCCGTCGTCGGCGTCATCATGTTGTTTCTTTCGGCTCCTGCTTTTTCGGCGGAGGAGCTGCGCATCATCGATCTGACCGGCCAGTTCGATCGGTTCGCGATGTCGACCGCGGAAATGCCCGACGGGCAGCGCGTGATGGCGTTTGAGAAGCAGATCGGGCCGATGGCGCGCGGCTTCTACTCAAGACAGCGATCGCCCGACGGCTACGACTTCCGAGTCCTAGTGAACCTCAAGACCTATCCGGAACGACGCGCGGGCGTCCTCGCCGTCAGTCGGCATTTCCGCGAGCTCTTCGCCAGGGCCAGGCAGACATTCGAGCAAAGGTTCGGACCCCTCGGATCGAGCCAGCCGGTCTACCTGATCGACAGCATGGGCGAGCTCGATGGGGGCACCCGCGACCTCAACGGCACGCCCACACTGCTGTTCGGAGCGGACGTCATCGCCGAGGTCCACTCCAGGAAGGACATGACCGCCTTTTTCCACCACGAGCTGTTCCACCTCTACCACGAGGCCAAGGTCCCCTCCTGCATGACGATCTGGTGCTCGCTGTGGGAGGAAGGGCTCGCAACCTATGTCGCCCACCGGCTCGATCCCGGGGCCAACGACGATGAGCTGGTGCTCAATCTCCCACAACCAATCCGTCCGGCGGTGGACTCGAACCGCGCCAGAGCAATCTGCCAAGTCGTCCGCCGGCTCGATTCGACCAGCGACGAAGATTTTAGTGCGCTCTTCCAGGGCGACGATCGGCTGCCCGGCTATCCGTCGCGAATGGGTTATTACATCGGCTACCTCGTGGCTTCCGACATCGGCCGAACCCATGGGCTCCACCAAATGGCGAATATGAGCCTGGTCCAGGCACGGCCGCTCATTGACGCGTCGCTACGGCGGATGGCAACTTGCCCGGCAACAACGGCGGAGGCTCGTGAGCGCGGTCGAATTGGTCGCACTAGCAGCTAGCGTCAGCCTGCTTGCCGGCTGGCGGCTCTACCTTGTCGTCTTCGCAACCGGCCTTTCAATGAAGTTCGGATGGGTCGCCCTTCCCGATCAGTTGCGAGCCCTCGACGTACTGGCGAACAACTGGATCGTCGGCATCGCTGGCGCTGGAGCGTTCGCGGAGTTTTTCGCCGACAAGATCGCCTGGGTCGACAGCGCCTGGGATGCCGTCCACTCGGTCATCAGGCCGATCGGCGGAGCGCTGCTCAGCCTGGCGATTGTCGATTCCGCGGATCCGAGCTGGCAAGTCGCGAGCTTCCTGCTCGGCGGCGGCGCGGCCTTCATCGCCCATGCGGGCAAGGCGGGAGCACGAACCCTCGTCAACGCCAGCCCCGAGCCTTTCTCGAACATCGTTGTCTCAACCGCCGAAGACGTTGCAACGGGCGGCCTGTTCGCGCTCGCAATCGCCAATCCGATTGCCGCCGCGCTGATCGCGATCATTCTCGTGCTCCTGTCGCTCTGGCTGGTGATTGCGGCGCGGCGAGCACTCAAACGATTGCTCGACCGGGTCGGCATGCAACCGAAGTCACGCGAGGCGGGTTGAAAACAGCAAAAGGAGAAACGCCGATGCCCGTTTCAGAACAGCCGCTCGTCGAACGC
>JBKPKZ010000066.1:0-18175 GCA_046731355.1 Pseudomonadota bacterium
TCGTCGCCAATGCGGCGGAACTGGATCGGCTTCTGCGCGCCGCCGATCGTCCCTTTGTCGTTCGCGGGCTGGTTTCCGACTGGCCGCTGGCGGAAGCGGGTCGGAAGTCGAGCCGTGACGCTCGCGACTATCTGCTTCGAAAGCGACGCAACGCGCAGTTCACCGCGTCGATCGGCGAGCCGGGAACGGGAGGACGCCTGTTCTACGACGATGCGATGCAGATGAACTTCCGCACCGTCCGGGCGAAGCTTCCCGACATCTTCGCGCAGATCGATGCGGTCGAGGATCAGGCCGATCCACCGCCGATCTATCTCGCGTCGGTCGACATTCACGACTTCTTCGACGGGCTTCACGAGGCGAACCATGTCGACCTCGGATCACGCGACCCGCTCGCCAGCATCTGGATCGGTACGAAGACGCGCATCGCGGCGCACAACGACTTTCCGCAGAACCTCGCCTGCGTCGCGGTCGGAAGGCGGCGTTTCACCTTGTTCCCGCCGGACCAGTTCCGGAACCTCTATCTCGGGCCGATCGACAATACTCCGGCGGGCCGAGCGGTCAGCATGGCCGACTTGCACGACCCCGATTTCTCAGTGCACCCGCGCTTTCGCGAAGCGCTTCGGAATGCACTGGTCGCCGACCTTGATCCCGGCGACGCCCTCTACATCCCGTCCATGTGGTACCACCACGTCGAGGGGCTCGATCGCTTCAACATCCTCGTCAATTACTGGTGGCGCGAGACCCCGCGCTGGCTCGGACAGCCGCAGGATGCGCTCAACCATGCGATGCTTTCGATCCGCGACCTTCCCGAGGACGAGAAGGCCCACTGGCGCGAGTTGTTCGATTATTACGTGTTTGGGGACCAGGAGGAGGTCACTTCGCATATTCCCGAGAAAGCGAGGAGCGTGCTTGGGCCATTGGATGCCGAGAGGGCGTCGCGGATCCGCAGCTTCCTGTTGAGGCAGCTGAGCCGATGACCAGCGACAAGAGGCTCCGTCGAATCGTGATCGCCGGCGGCGGCACCGCCGGGTGGATGGCGGCCGCCGCAATCGCCCGGACGTTGGGCAAGGTCGTCGATCTGACCCTGGTCGAATCAGATGCAATCGGAACGATCGGGGTCGGCGAGTCCACGATCCCGCCGCTCGTCACCTACAACCGGTTGCTCGGCATCAACGAAGCCGAGTTCATGCGGGCGACCAACGCCACCTTCAAGCTCGGCATCATGTTCGATCACTGGAAGGAGGTCGGTCACAATTACTTCCACTCGTTCGGGCTCACCGGGAAGGATCATTGGTCTGCGGGCTTCCAGCACTTCTGGCTGTACGGCCTCGAGAAGGGACATGACGAGCCCTACGACGATTATTGCCTTGAGCTGATCGCCGCGCGCGAAGGCAAGTTCGCGCATCTTCCCGACGATCGGATGAACTACGCCTATCAGCTGGATTCGACGCTCTATGCGAAGTTCCTGCGCTCCATGGCGGAAGGCGACGGCTGCAAGCGCGTCGAGGGCAAGATCGCCAACGTCGAAGTGGATGGAGAGAAGGGCGACATCGCCGCTCTGGTTCTCGAGGACGGCACCAGGCTGGAAGGCGATCTCTTCCTGGACTGCACGGGTTTCAGGGCCTTGCTGATCGGACAGACCCTGGGCGTCGGCCATGACGATTGGACTCACTGGCTTCCGTGCGATTCCGCGATCGCGGTGCAGACCGAAAGCGTCGGCCCGGCGGTGCCCTACACCCGGGCGATGGCCCACGATTCGGGCTGGCAATGGCGCATTCCGCTTCAGCACCGTGTCGGTAACGGCATCGTCTTTTGCAGCCGCTACCTCGACCAGGATGCCGCGATGGAGCGGCTCTTCGGCAATATCGAGGGCGAAGTCCTGACCAAGCCCAATGTGCTTAAATTCGGTGCCGGGATGCGGCAAAAGCAATGGCATCGCAATTGCGTCGCGGTCGGACTGTCGGGCGGGTTCATGGAGCCGCTGGAATCCACCAGCATCCATCTTATCCAGCGCGCGGTGCTGCGGATCATTCGAATGCTTCCGCTGCGCGAGATCAGCGAGCGCGACGTCGACGAGTTCAACGATCAGCAGATCACCGACATGCTGCAGATCCGCGACTTCCTGATCTTGCACTATAAGGCGACCGAGCGCTCCGACAGTGACTTCTGGCGCTACTGCCGGGACATGCCGATCCCCGATACGCTGGAGCAGAAGATCGAGCTCTTCCGTGAGACCGGACTCGTCTTCCGCAAGAATGACGAACTGTTCGTCGAGAACAGCTGGGTCCAGGTGATGATGGGGCAGGGGATCTGGCCGCAGTCGCATCACCCGATTGCCGAGAAGCTGACCGACGCCGAGCTTGCAAAGTTTCTATCGATGATCCGCGACACCGTTGCTCGGACGGTCGCTTCGCTGCCCGAGCACGAAGCCTATGTCGCGCGCTATTGCGCAACATCGCGCGCGGCCGCGGCGTAAGACATGGGTGGGGGTCGGGCTTGTCGGTGATGGACGCGAAGCGAGCAAGGCAGGCCCGGTCCGCGACCATCAAGGACGTCGCCGCAGCCGCCGGCGTGTCGCTTCAGACGGTATCACGAGTCATCAACAAGGGACCGAACGTGAGGCCCGCGATCGCCGAGAGGGTCAATGCCGCGATCGAGAAGCTCGGTTACGTCCCCAGCCTCGCGGCACGCCGGATGGGAGGAAGGCGCTCGTTCCTCCTCCTCGCCCTCAACGACCGCGATCGTACCATCGAGGGCTGGCGGTCGGGCGACGGTACGGACTGGGTCGACCAGATGCTGCTCGGCGGAATGCTCGAATGCGCCGAGCACGGCTATCGAATGATTTTCGAGCTGGTCGACACCCACAGCGCGAATGTCGAGCGCGAGCTGACTTCGGCATTGGGCGCCATCCATCCCGACGGAGTAATCCTAACTCCTCCCCACGGCGACAATCCGATCATTCGTGAACTGCTCGGCCAGCGGAGGATTCCGTTCGCCCGGATCGGCTCGACGGGCCAAGGACCCGGGTTCGCAATCGCGATGGACGACGCAGCCGCGGCGGCAGCGGCGGCCGACCACCTCATCGGGCTGGGCCATCGCCGGATCGGCTTCATCACCGGGAGCGACGAATATGCGCTGAGCGAGGCCCGCCTCAGGGGTTTTCGGGGCGCCATCCGCGCGGCCGGCCTGAAGAGCGACGACTCGCTCATCGGCAAGGGTGACTTCACGTTTGAATCGGGCGCCGAGGCGACGCGCAAATTGCTTGCTTTGGCCGACCGTCCGACGGCGATCGTCGCGAGCAGCGATCAGATGTCGCTCGCAGCGCTGGAAGTCGCCAAGCACGCCGGGCTGGACGTCCCCGGGGATCTTTCGATCGTGAGCTTCGACGATACTCCGATCGTCAAGTTCAGCACTCCTTCCCTGACCGCAATCCGTCAGCCGATCTCGCAAATGACCGCTCGCGCCGCCCAGCTGCTGATCGGGGCCAATCGCGGAGAATCGAAAACGGAAGAGACGGAGATTCTCCCGTTCGAGTTCATCGTCCGCGGATCGACTGCAATCGCGTCTTCTGCTCCAAAGAAGCGTGCCTGACCGCAATCGCAAGTTCCTTTGGCTGTTCGCTTTGGCAAACGCGGGCGGCGTCGTCGGCTACGCGCCATTCCTGACCCTGATCTTTCCGGCGCGAATCTGGGAGATCGGCGGCGAAGGCGCCATTCACTGGTTGAGCGCGGCGACCTTCACCGGCGCGCTCGCGGCGAGCGTCGGCAACGTCGGTTTCGGATGGGCGAGCGACCTCGTCGGAACGAGGCGAGGCTGGGCCGCCGCCGGCCTTATCCTCACGCTTTGCAGCTACGTCCTGCTCTATTTTGCGGAGACGCTGACCGCGATCCTCGCCTCGCTCGTCGTCTACCAATTGGCGCTGAACATGATGCTTTCGCCGCTGACCGCCTGGGCGGCCGATGCCGTGCCGGACGAGCAGAAGGGCCTCCTCGGTGGATTGCTCGCGGCGGGACCGCCGGTCGGCGCGCTTGCCGGAGTCCTCGCGACGCTTCCGGTCTTCGACCGGGACTGGATGCAGTTGAGCATCGTCTGCGCTCTGATCGCGGGGCTGACCGCGCCTTTATTGCTGCTGAAGCTCTCCGACAAACCGAGGCCACTGACGCCCCAGCGCCGCGACCCCGCCCAGCTCCGGCTGGATTTCGGCCTGCTCTGGCTGGCCCGGCTGATCGTCCAGGTCGCAGGAGCCATCCTGTTCGCTTTCCTTCTATTCTTCTTCAAGAGCTTGCCGGAGCCGGTGTCACAGTCGCAGGTCGCGGTGCTTTCCGCAGTCACTCTGACGATCGCGTTCCCGATCACGATCGGCATGGGCCGGCTCTCCGACCGGCTCGGGCCGAGAAAGCCCTTTCTCGTCGCCGCGGTCGTTTCCGCGGCGCTTGGCCTGCTGATTATGGCTTCGAAGGCGGACAATTCGGTCGCGATGATCGGCTACGCTGTGTTCGAGTGCAGCATCGCAATATTCCTCTCGTTGCATTCGGCCTACGCGATGCAGGTCCTGCCCTCGCCGGCTCGGCGAGGCCGCGACATGGGCATCCTCAACTTGACGAACACGTTCCCCAGCCTGATCGCTCCGTTGCTGGCCGTCTGGCTGGTCCCAGGACACGGCTTCGTATTGCTGTTCTGCGTCCTTGCGGGGCTGATGGTAGTCGCGTCGGCATGCCTGCTTCTGGTGCAGAGCGACAAGCGGGCCGCTATTGCGATGGCCCCGAATTCGGATCCCACCAGTAGTTCACCAGCACGTTGAAGCGCTCGAGGGCTTCGACATGGTGGAACCAGTTGCGGGGGATGAAGATCGCATCCCCGGGAAGGAGCTCGGCCTCCTCCGCCTTGTCGAGCGCCGAGGCGAAAAGCGGATAGCGATCGAGGTCCGGCGCCGACACGTGCACCATGCTCACCGGCGTTCCGGCCGGTGTCGGGTGAGCCGGTCCCATATACAGTTCGGGCTCGGCTTCCGGCGGGAAGAGGGTGAATCGACGGCGCCCCGCCGCCACCACGGCGAAATTGTGGGTAGGATCATTGTGAGTTGCGACCTTGGCGGCGTTGCCGATCCACAGGCGTGGCTCCGCCGAGGAGGGGGCGAAGGGCATCGGGTGCGACCTTGCAAAGCCCGGGACGTGGCGCTCGGCAGCCAAGCCCTGCGCGACCATTGCGTAAGGCCGCTCGGCGGCTGCCTGTTCTCGCAATGCCGCGAGGAAGACCGCCAGGCTCGCTCGTCCGCGGACGAAGTTCAGCGACTTGCCGTCACCCGTATAGTGGAACCGTCCGTCCTCCGTCGGATCCGCGCGAAGGATCTCGACGGGCGCGTCGGACGCCTGGGCCGACAGCATGGCCATGCAGCGCTCGACATCCCGCTCGGCGCCGATGACCAGCGGCCAGTTTGCCGCCATTTTGCGAATCACGACCGGTCGACCGCCGGGCACGACCTGGCTTTGAAACTCCTGCGGGGTCGGGGTGGGCAGTTCCGTCGCCGGTCGCATACGGTCAGTGAGACAGGCACGCGCAGTCCAAGACAAGCGCAAATATTGTCGTTCGGCTCAACCCTCGCCAATCTGTGCCCGTGAACCTGCGTCGATCAACCATCGATGACGTTGCGAGGGCGGCCGGAGTCGCCCGAGTGACCGTGTCGCGCGTGCTCAACAATGAGCAGAACGTCCGCTCCGAGACTCGCGAGAAGGTGCAGCGCGCGGTTGAGGAGCTCGGCTATTCGGTCAACCAGCAGGCCCGCGCCCTGGCCAGCGGCGCGGTGCGAACGATCCTGCTCATTCACTCGCACGACCCGGAAAGGGAGCCGAACAGCTACTATCATTCGGGACTCGAGCTCGGAGCTCTCCGGGCCTGTTCGGCACTTGGTTTCGACCTCGTCACTCGTGCGGTCGATCCGCACCGGGAAGACCGGCGGCACCTGATCTCGTCGATCATCGAGCGCGAACGCCCGGCGGGGATCGTCCTTCCGCCGCCGCTTTCGGACGACATCAGGTTGCTAGCCGCGATGAAGAGAGCCGGGGTCCGGGTGGCTGCAGTCTCGGCGGGCGAGCAGGGGCGCGCCATTGTCTCATCGGCCGGAATGGACGAGCGCGCGGGTGGCCAGGCCCTGGGCGAGTATCTGGCATCGCTCGGTCATCGCAGGATCGCGTTCATTAAGGGACCCGAAGACCATCTGGCGGCGGCGCTTCGTTACGACGGCTTCGTGGAGGCTCTTCGCGACTCGGGCGTGGGCGACGACCCATGCACTGCAACGGGGGATTTCACCTTCAAGTCCGGAGTGGAGGCGACCGAGCATTTGCTTCGCGAGTGCGACGGCTTCACCGCACTAGCCTGCGCCAACGACGACATGGCCGCAGGCGCGATGCTCGCCCTTCATCGGGCCCGCCGCGACATTCCTGGGGACGTCTCGGTCACCGGTTTCGACGATACCCCCATGTCCGAAATCGTCTGGCCGCCGCTCACCACAATCAGGCAGCCGATCAAGGACATCGCCGAGCGAGCCGTGCACATGCTGGTCGAGACTCCCCCCGGCAACGGCCAAGTCATCTTCGAAGCGCTCCCTCACGAACTGGTCGTCCGCGAGTCCACTGCGGCTCCTCCGCAACAGTCACGCGCTTGACATGAGCGGGCCTTTGACGCACCAAAATGGAAGCGCTTCCATGAGGGGTCTTGGAAGCAGGGGTCGTCTGCGCGCGGATCGGCCCCGAATAGGGGAGAGAATAGTTGGCCGAATCTTCGTTGAAGTTTCGCCGTGCCGTTTTGCTGGCAGGCACGTCGCTTTTGCTCGGAGCGACCTCGACCACTGCGTTCGCTCAGGACGCTCCGACCGCGGAGCAAGATGCGAAGACCGCCGCGGAACAGGCCGCGGCCGCGCAAAAGGCCGCTGACGAAGCGAGCGCGCAGGCCGCTGCGGCCCAGCAGGACCAGGATGTCGCTCCGACTCCGGGCGACGCTGAGGTGACCCCTCCGTCGGACGGCGAAATCGTCGTCACCGGCATTCGTCGAAGTATCCAGACCTCGCTCGACACGAAGCGTCGCAACCAGGGCATCGTCGAAGCGGTCTCGGCCGAAGACATCGGCAAGCTTCCGGACATTTCCATTGCCGAATCGATCGCCCGCCTGCCGGGCCTTGCGGCGCAACGCGTTGGCGGACGCGCCCAGTCCATCTCCATTCGCGGCCTTGCTCCCGACTTTACGACGACCCTCCTCAACGGCCGTCAGCAGGCGAGTTCCGGCGACAACCGCGCGGTCGAATTCGACCAATACCCCTCGGAGCTTCTGTCGAGCGTCGTCATCTACAAGACTCCTGATGCCAACATCGCCGGCTTTGGTCTTTCCGGTACGGCTGATCTTCGAACCGTCCGGCCACTCGATTTCAAGGAGCGGACGGTCGCGCTCAACGTTCGCGGCGAGGTCAACACTGGCAAGCAGCTCAACGCGGACGTCGGCCAATGGGGCGGCCGCGCGTCGGTCAGCTACATCGACAAGATTACGCCGGAACTCGGCGTTGCATTTGGCGTCGCCTACCTCAATTCACCGTCGCAGACCCGGCACACGAGCGTCTACAATTACGAGCAATTCTGTCCAGGCGGAGAGGATTGGTGCACGTTCCTTCGGGATCAGATTTCGCCCGATAGCGCAGACCTCGCATTCTTTCCGACGGGCCAGGAAATCTTTGCCCGATCGAAGACCAACAAGCGGCTTGCCGGGATTGGCATCATCGAATGGGAGCCGAGCGACCGCGTTCATACGATCGTCGACCTCTACTATTCGCGCTTCAAGCAGCGCGAGACGATGCGCGGAGCGCAATGGTTCGACAATCTTTGGGTCGACAACACCAACTACACGAACGTCGAGACGGCGGACCATGACGGCGCCCTGGTGGGGATTAGGGGCACGGCCACCAACATCGCTCCTCAGCTTCGCAACGATTACAACAAGCGCGACGACCGGCTGTTTTCCGCGGGACTGAACAACGAGTTCACGATCAACGACCAGCTCAAGTTCATCGCCGACCTCAGCTACTCACGCAACAAGCGCGTCGAGAGCGTGACCGAGACCTATTCTGGCTTCGGCTGCGATCCGAACAACGTCACGGATGGGCCTGCTTGCGTCACTGCCGCCGTGCAGAACGACAATCGCGTGTTCGACACGATCAGCTGGGACGTCAGCGACAACATCAACGGCGGCGGCTTCCCGCAATATACGGAAGGCCTGGACTATGGCGATGTTACCCAGGTCTCGCTCGGCGATCGCGCGCCCTGGGGCGGCTGGGGACATGACGGCCTGACCAAGGAGCCGCACGTCAAGGAGCAGGTTTATTCGGCTGACGGCGGACTGCGCTACGAGCCGGTCGGAAGCGCGCTGGAGGCGCTCGATTTCGGCATCAACTACACCGGCCGAAAGAAAGAAAAATTCGTCGACGAGTGGGACCTGAACCTGAAGAACGGCCGAATGCAGGTCCTGGTCGACAACGACCTGCTGGTCGCTCCCACTTCGCTGGGATTTGCAGGCTTTGGCGACGTGATCGCCGTCGACCTCGCGGGCGGAGCGCTCGATCGTTACTACGACCGGTCGCCGACCGTGGATTCGAACCACTTCGACAAGGCGTGGGAGATCACCGAAGACGTGATCACCATCAAGGCTCGCGGGCAGTTCGCATTTGGCGACCTGCACGGCAATGTCGGCATCCAGGCTGTCCACCAGAAGCAAGAATCAACTGGCGATCGGATCAACTTCACTGTCAATCCTCCGCTCATCGAGCCGGTAACCGACGGCGCGAGCTATTGGGATATCCTGCCCAGCCTCAATGCCTATTACGACTTTGGCGGAGGCCACCGTCTGCGCTTCGCGGCCTCGAAGGTCATGGCGCGGCCGCGCATGGATGAAATGCGCGCCAATTTGACGCCGTCCTTCAATACGAATCCGTGCGGCACTCAAACCTGCACACCAGGCCAGCTTGTCGAAGTATGGTCGGCCAGCGGCGGCAACGCCAGACTCAAGCCGTGGCGCGCGAAAGCGCTCGACGTGAGTTACGAATGGTACATCGGTCCGGCGAGCTACATTGCAGTCGCCGCGTTCTACAAGAAGCTTGATACTTACATTTACAACCAGACGTTCGGGTTCGATTTCAGCACCTTCCCGCATCCTCCGTTGGAGGATCCCGAGGGCATAGGATTCCTTCCCAATCCCCTCGGCACTGTAACCATGCCGGCGAATGGTAATGGCGGAAACGTGCGAGGCATCGAGATCAGCGGGGCGCTCGAGTTTAGCCGGCTCGCGCAGGCCCTGGACGGGTTCGGAGTGCAGGGGAGTTTCTCGAAGACGAAATCGAATCTCAATCCAACCGCCAATGAAGGCGAGGAGATTCGCATTCCGGGCCTTTCAGGCACGGTCTACAATGTCACCGGCTATTACGAGAAATACGGTTTCCAGGCGCGTATCAGCTATCGCTACCGCTCGGCCTTCAAGGGCGAGGTGGTGCAGCTGTTCACCAACCGCGGCTTTACCGAAATTCTCGCGGACAAGCAGGTCGACGCGCAGGTCGGCTATACCTTCCCGGAAGGAAGCCCGTATCAGGATCTCGGCTTCCTGCTCCAGGTCTACAACTTGACGGACTCTCCATATCGAACCCGCATTGGTCTCGATCAGGGAGGGCCCGTCAGCGGTGCCACGTTCATCGAGCAATATGAGAAGTACGGACGTCAGGTGCTGTTCGGTGTGAACTATCGCTTCTAGGTCCCAGCTGATGTCCCTAGTCACGCAGGTCCGGCGCAGCCGGGTAGCGCTCTCGCTTTGCCTTTCGGTGGCGTTGCTGGCCTCGTGCCAGCCGGCTGCGGTCGCTCCGCCTGCCGCACCGCCGCCGGCGCCGATTTCGGCCGAAACCGCGCTCGAAGCACGGGTGCAGTCGATTGTCGCTGGAATGACGCTCGAGCAGAAGATCGGGCAGATGACCCAGCCGGACATACGATCGATCAAGCCTGACGAGGTCCGCCAGTACTACATCGGGTCGATCCTCAACGGCGGCGGCGCCTGGCCCGGAATGAACATGCATTCCAGCGTCGGGGACTGGCTCAAGCTTTCGGACCAATTCTACCAGGCTTCCATGTCCACTGACATGGCAGTGAAGGTCCCGGTGATCTGGGGGACCGACGCCGTCCATGGCCACAACAATGTCTACGGCGCCACGCTCTTCCCGCAGAACATCGGGCTCGGCGCGGCGCATGATCCGGAGCTGCTCGGGCGCATCGGCCACGCGACCGCCGAGCAGGTTCGGGCGACGGGAATCACCTGGGCCTTCGCGCCGACCCTCGCCGTCGTCCAGAACCCACGCTGGGGCCGGACCTACGAAAGCTACACCTCCGATCCGGCGCTGGTGCGCACCTTGGGCGAGGCGATGGTTCGCGGACTCCAGGGCCAGCTCGGAAGCCGGACCTCCGTTCTGGCGACCGCCAAGCACTACCTCGGCGACGGCGGCACTTTCCATGGCGTCGACCAGGGCGAGACCCGCACCAGCGAGGACGATCTCATGAGGACGCACGCGGCGGGCTATTATGGCGCGCTCGCCGCCAACGTTCAGACCGTGATGGTGAGCTATTCCAGCTTCACCGACACGGCGACCGGCAAGCAGTGGGGCAAGATGCACGGCAACGAGCATCTCGTCGGCGAGGTGCTCAAAAAGAAGCTCGGATTCGACGGCATTGTCGTCAGCGACTGGAACGGAATCGAGCAAGTCCCGGGCTGCACCAAGTGGCACTGCCCGCAGGCAATCAACGCCGGCATCGACCTGATCATGGTCCCGGACGATTGGAAGCAGTTCATCCCTGCGACCATCGAGGACGTCAAGGCAGGCCGGATCCCAATGAGCCGGATCGACGACGCCGTCTCGCGCATCATTCGAGTGAAGCTCCGCTCCGGCCTGTTCGACGGGTCGCCTGCAGCGGGACCACATCCGGACCCGTCGGTGATGAATTCGCCGGCAGTTCGCGATCTCGCTCGCGAGGCGGTGCGCAAGTCGCTCGTTCTGCTCAAGAATGACGGCGGCGTTCTCCCGCTCAAGCGGCAAGGGAAGATCCTGCTCGTCGGCAAGGGAGCGGACAGCCTTCCAATGCAGTCCGGCGGCTGGTCCCTGACCTGGCAGGGCGACAACACCAAGACGTCTGACTACCCGAACGCCGACACCCTGCTCGCCGCGATTCGAAAGACGCTCGGCGAAGCAAATGTCGACTACAGCGCCGACGGATCCGGAGTGAACGTTCGCAAGTACAGCAGCGTCATCATGGTCGCGGCCGAGCAGCCTTATGCGGAGATGAAGGGCGACATCACCTTTCCGGCTCCGCTTCGCCACAGCGCTCGCTACGCCGAAGACTTGAAGGCGCTCGAGCGCGTCAGCGGCAAAGGCGTTCCGGTGGTCACATTGCTCTATTCGGGGCGTCCCGTCGGAGTGAACGACTTGATCAACCGGTCGGACGCATTTGTCGCCGCGTGGCTTCCGGGAACCGAGGGCTTGGGACTAGTCGACGTTCTGCTTGCCGGCGAAGGCGGTCGGCAGGCTTACGACTTCACCGGCCGGCTGCCGTTCGACTGGCCCGCTGGCGACTGCCTTCCAGAGCATGGCGGGTACCAGTTCAGCCGCGGTTACGGCCTCTCGTACACCGCCCCTGCGAAGCTCGGGAAAATCCCCGAAGGTCCGCTTGTAATGGCCTGCCCCGCGGAAAGCCGTTAGCCTCCAGACCCATGCGCAAGATCCTAATCGTAGGCGGCGGCTCGGCGGGATGGATGACCGCCGCGCTCTTCGGAAAACTGTTCCAGGGACTTTACGACGTCGAGCTGGTCGAAAGCGAAGCGATCGGCACCGTCGGTGTCGGCGAAGCGACCATCCCGGCGATCAAGAAATACAACGAACTGGTGGCGCTCGACGAAGTCGAGTTCATGCAAAGGACGCAGGGCACCTTCAAGCTCGGCATCGAGTTCGTCGACTGGACTCGGAAGGGCCATCGCTACGTCCATGGCTTCGGGGTCATCGGCCAGGACTGGGAATGGCTGCGTTGCCATCATTATTGGCTCCGCGCGCATCAGCGTGGCCGGGCCCGCGAGTTCGCCGATTATTCGATCAACACTGCGGCGGGGCTCGCGAACAAGTTCATGCATGCGCGCGCCGACATGGGCGACTCCCCGATCGGACATATCGCCTACGCTTACCATTTCGACGCGTCGCTTTATGCGAAGTACCTGCGCGGGCTCGCCGAGCAGCACGGAGTGAAGCGCACCGAAGGCCGGATCGTCGATGTGGGCGTCCACGACAATGGCGACATCGCGTCAGTGACCCTCGAGGACGGGCGTATTCTGGAGGCCGACTTCTTCATCGACTGTTCCGGCTTTCGTGCACTGCTGATCGAACAGACGCTGAAGACCGGTTACGAGGACTGGCAACGCTGGCTGCCGTGCGATCGAGCCATGGCCGTGCCCTGCGCGCGCACCGAGCCGCTCATCCCGATGACGAGGTCGACGGCACGCGAGGCCGGCTGGCAGTGGCGCATCGGTTTGCAGCACAGGACCGGGAACGGCCTCGTCTATTCAAGCCGTTACATCGACGACGATGCCGCCGAGGCGCAGCTTCTGGCGAACCTCGACGGCGAGCAGCTGGCCAACCCCAACAAGCTCCGTTTCACGCCGGGCAAGCGCCTCAAGATGTGGAACCGAAATTGTGTTGCGATCGGCTTGTCTGCAGGCTTCCTCGAGCCGCTGGAATCGACCAGCCTCCACCTCGTGCAATCGGCGGCGATCCGGCTCGTTCGACTGTTCCCCGATCGCCAGACGGATCAGGCGACGATCGATGAATATAACCGCCAGTCCGATTTCGAATGGGAGCGCATCCGCGACTTTATCGTGCTCCACTATTGGGCGACCGAGCGTGACGATTCCGATCTATGGAAATACTGCCGGTCAATGGAGTTGCCGGCAACGCTCCAGCGCAAGATCGACCTGTGGCGTTCGAACGGCCGAATCTTTCGCGAGGACGAGGAACTGTTCAGCGAGGAAAGCTGGATCCAGGTCTTCCTCGGGCAGAATATCGTCCCGCGCGGCTATGATCCGCTGGTCGAAATCAAGAGCGATCCGCAGATCGAGCAATTCCTCGGCAACATCGCCGCGACCATCGACCGCTGCGTGCAGGTGATGCCGTCGCATTCCGACTATGTGAGCAAATTCTGTCCCGCGGAGCCGGTCGCGTGAAGCGGATCGCGCTCGCTTTTGCCGCGGCGCTGACCGCGGGATGCGCAACGGTTCCGCAGCCCGGCTCGCCGATCGCGCAAATGTGGCTGACGACGGCCGACCAGGCGCAGAAACTCTCCCCGCAAGCCGATCGCCAGTCGGACGGACCAGCGACTGGCGACGAAGCCGTCGCAATCGACACGTCGAAGCGCTTCCAGAAGATGCACGGATTTGGAGCGGCGATCACCGACGCGTCCGCCGAGCTTCTCAGCGGCTTGCCAGAGGCCAAGCGCAAGGCCGTCATGGAAGAGCTATTCGGCCGCGGTCCGGGCGGGCTCGGGCTGTCCTTCACGCGGCTGACTGTCGGAGCATCAGACTTTTCGCCCGAGCATTACAGCTACGACGACAGCCCGGGCAACGCCCCGGACCCCGAGCTGAAGCATTTCACCATCGACTATGCCCGAAAATATGTCCTTCCCCGGACGCGCGAAGCGCTGGCGATCAACCCGGAGCTGAAGGTCATGATCAGCCCGTGGAGCGCTCCTGCGTGGATGAAGACCAGCAAGAGCCTCATCAAGGGTCAGCTAGAACCGAAATATTATCCGGCATTCGCCAACTATCTTGCGCGCACCGTCGAGGAGTTCGGCCGCGAAGGCGTCCCGGTGACGATGCTCACGATCCAGAACGAGCCCGACTTCGAGCCCGAGAATTATCCGGGAATGCGAGTCAATTCGCCCGACCGGGCAGTGATCATCGGCAAGTACGTCGGCCCGACGTTCAAGGCGCTCGGACTGAAGACCGAGATCCTCGATTACGATCATAATTGGGATAATCCGGAGATGCCGTGGGCGGTTCTCTCCGACCCGGACGCTCGCAAATATGTCTCGGGGGTCGCCTGGCACTGCTACGAAGGCGATGTTCCAGCGCAGTCGCAGGTCCACGACGCATTTCCCGAGAAGGACACCTGGTTCACCGAATGCTCGGGCGGCGAATGGGCGCCCAAGTTCGGCGAGACACTCGGCTGGTTCACCGAAAAGCTGATCATCGGAGCGTCCAATCACTGGTCGCGCGGGACCTTGTTCTGGAACCTTGCACTCGATCCGAAATACGGCCCGCACAAGGGCGGCTGCGGTGATTGCCGCGGGGTCATCACCATCGATCCCGCCGCCGGGGAGATCACGCGCAACGTCGAATATTACGCTCTCGGGCATGCCAGCCGTTTCGTGCTTCCGGGCGCCTATCGTGTCGGCGTGACCAAGCGCGGCGACGGCGTCGAGGCGGCAGGCTTCCTCAACCGCGACGGAAGCAGGGTCGCGGTCCTCTACCGGAAGGCCGGGGAGGGGCCGGTCGCAATCGCGATCGACGGCCGCCGGTACTCGGTCGCGCTTCCGTCAGGATCAGTGGCGACGTTGCGTTGGGGATCGCAAAGCGGCGGGCAGTGACTGCCGATAGCCAAGCCCGAAGACGTACGTTCCTCGCCTTTGCGGCGGTCACCACGCTTTTCTTCGCGTGGGGCTTCATAACGTCGAACAATGACCCGCTGATCGTTGCGCTTCGGGCCGCCTTCAGCCTCAACTACACCGAGGCCCTGCTCACCCAGATCGTATTCTTCCTGGCCTACGGCCTGCTGTCGCTTCCTGCTGCCTGGCTCACGAGCCGGATCGGCGCAGTCGACATGATCCTCGGGTCTCTCGCAATGATGGCATGCGGATGCCTGATGGTCGTGGTGAGCACCGATTTCGTGGCGTTCGTCCCCATCCTCGCGGCGCTGTTCGTGCTCGCGGCCGGGTTCACTGCGCTGCAGGTCGCGGCGAACCCGCTCGCGGCTGATCTCGGGCCTCCGAAGCGCAGCCATTTCCGTCTCAACTTCGCCCAGGCATTCAATTCGCTCGGAGTCGTGGTCGGGGTTCATTTCGGGTCGCTGGTCATGCTGGGTGACCCCGCATTGAGATCGGGCGGGCCCGGGCTCGACGCCCGAAGCCGGACCGAAGTCCTGGGCGCGGTCGATCGCGCATTCCTGATCATGGCAGGCGTATTGGCGTGCCTTCTCCTGTTCTTCGCGCTCCTCCGGAAGTTTCTGATGCGAGCCGTCCCGGATGGGCGCCCGGTTCCGGCTGGCATGTTCGAAGCGTTGCGGTCGCGATGGGCAATCTTTGGCGCAACCGCGATCGGCCTCTACGTCGGCGCGGAAGTGTCGGTCGGAAGCATCATGATCAACTTCCTCAACCAACCGAACGTCCTTGGCCTCTCATTCGAGCAGGCGGGTGGTCATCTCGCGAACTTCTACTGGGGCGGAGCGCTTTGCGGCCGGATCGTCGGCACCTTGCTTCTGACGAGGATCGGCGCGGCGCGGTTGCTGATCGCGTGCGGCGGGATTGCCGCCCTCCTTTGCGTGACGGTGCTGGCGTCGGCCGGGCCGATCGCCGGCTACGCTGCGCTCTCGATCGGTTTTTTCAATTCGATCATGTTCCCGACCATCTTCACCTTGACACTCGAACGGTCGGGAGTTTCGCAGAATTCGACGTCCGGGCTCCTCTGCCTGGCGATCTTCGGCGGAGCGGTCTTGCCGATTGCGGTGGGCGCGATCGCCGACAGCTTTGGACTCACCGCCGCATTCATCGTCCCGCTCGCGGCCTATGCCTTTATCGCCTGGTTCGCCGTCGCCGCGCGCCGGGCGTTGATCGATGAAACATCGCTGGAACCCGCGGCGAGCTTTTCTCCCATTCCCTAAATTGGAGTGTGTCGAATGCTGTCCGTTCTCTTGCTCGTCGCTGCTCAATCGGCCTTCACCGTCACCAACGCGACCTACGACGGGCCGGTGACTCGCCCCGAAGAGGCGCGCCTCGTCTTCAGCGACGATTTCAACGGCGGCGCTCTCGATACGGAGAAGTGGACGTATGACACGGCCTTCAACAAGCAAGGCTGGTTCAACGGCGAGCGCCAATATTATTCGGCGGGGCGGCCGGAGAACCTCCGCCTCGAGAACGGAAGCCTGATTTTCGAGGCGCGGCGCGAGCAGCTCGACCCGGCCAAGTTCCCCGACTGGGGCAAGCAGGACTACACGTCTGGACGCATCTACTCGAAAGGTCCGGGCTGGACCTACGGTTTCTACGAGATCCGAGCGAAACTGCCCTGTGCCCGCGGAACCTGGCCCGCGATCTGGATGCTTCCGACAGTCATGAAGAAATGGCCCGACGACGGGGAGATCGACATCATGGAGCAGGTCGGTGCGGAACCCAACCTGATCTATGCTTCACTTCATACGGGCCTCTTCAACCACGTGAAGAAGACGCAGCGAAGCGCTCAGAAAAGCGTGCCCACGAGCTGCGAGAGCTTTCACCGGTACCAGCTCGACTGGCGGCCGGACTCGATCACCATTGGAGTCGATGACCAGGGCATCTTGCGGGTCCTCAACGACCAGCCTGGAGGGAAGGGCGCCTGGCCCTTCAACACGCCGTTCAAGCTGATCCTGAACCTCGCGATGGGCGGCGACTGGGCAGGGCAGAAGGGCATGGACGATGCCGCTCTGCCCCAGCGGATGGAGATCGATTACGTCCGCGTCTGGCAAGTGCCGGCGGGAGAGCGCGGCTAGTTCGAAGCCGTCGCGGCGCTCCAGAACGTGTCCGGGAGGGTCACGTCGACGCTTTGCATCTGATCATCCGACGATTGGCCAAGCAGGAGGCGATAGGTCCCCTTCCTGATGCGCCAATTGTTGTTGGCCGCCTCGTACGTTGCGAGAAGGCGCGGATCGACGCTCAGCTCGATGCGCTTCGACTTGCCCGGCTTGAGGTCTGCCTTGGCGAAGCTTCCGAGCCGCTTCGGTGCCTCCCACCCCGCAGTTTTCCAGTCGGCCGGAGCGATGTAGACCTGGGCGACGCCCTTGCCAGCGCGCTTGCCGGTATTTCGAATCGAGAAGCTGACCTTGATCGACCTGCCGTCCGGCTGAGCGGCAAGGTCTGACAGCGCAAAGTTCGTGTAGCTGAGACCGTGGCCGAACGCCCAAAGCGGGCGGAAGCCTTTCGCGTCGTGCCATTTGTACCCGATCGCGGCGCCCTCATCGTAAGTGATGTGGGCCGGCGTCTCGCCCGGCAGGCCGAGCCCTGGAAGAACGGGATGCGCCAACTGGTCGGGGGAAGCGGGAAAGCTGATCGGTAGATGACCGGAGGGGTTGACCTTCCCGGTCAGGATTCGAGCGATCGCGGTCCCGCCGCGAATACCGGGGTAGAATGCTTCCAGGATCGCGCGAACCTCCGCGGCCCAGGGCATGAACACCGCGCCGCCGCTCTCGACGACGACGATTGTCTTGGGGTTGGCCTTCGCCACCGCCGCGACTAGCGCATCCTGGTTGCCCTGAAGTTCGAGCGTCCCGTCGTAGCCCTCGCTGTTGTGCTGGGTGACGAAGACGATCGCCACGTCGGAGGCAGCCGCCGCGCCCGCGGCAGTAGCCGGGTCGGTTCCCGGATCGAAGCTGATCTTCGCCTTCGGAAGCTCACGCTTGAGTTCGGTCAGAGGAGCCGAAGGCATGAACGTGTGATTGTCGATCATCACGGCGCCGCCGACCGGAGTGACGTCCGACGAGCCGCCGCCCGCCATCACGCCCTTGTCGGCATTGCCGCCGATGACCGCGATCGACTTCACTCCCCTAAGCGGCAGCAGGTCGCCGTCGTTCTTCAACAGGACGAGCGATTCCTCGGCGGCCCGTTGCGAAACGAGCGCATGCGCGGCGTAATCGATCGGCGCCACCTTGACCGGATTGTCGACTGCACCCTTGTCGAAGAGGGCCCACAGGACACGCTCGACCATGTCGTCCAGCCGGCGCTGCGAGATCTCGCCCGACTGGAGCGCGGCCTTCATCGCGGGCGGCGCGAACCAGGGCTTGTCGGTGACGCAGCAAAAGCCTGTGAACTGATCGAGGCCATTG
>JBKPKZ010000067.1:0-3033 GCA_046731355.1 Pseudomonadota bacterium
TCCTTGAAGTAGGCGTTGCGGAACGCATTGCCGGTCGGAGCGATCAGGGACGCATTCAGAGCGTCGATGCCGGGTGCCATTTCGTATGAAATGATCGGCAGGTCTTCGTCGAAATTGATGGTCTGATTCACGACCCCGAAGATCGCCGTACCCACCGAAACGCTAGAACCAAATCTGTTGCTCGGCTTCGAAACTGCCGTCGAATGATGGCCGTCAAGCGTGAGCGTCAGATTGTCGATGCCCTTCCAGCTAAGGTTCGCTCCAAGCGACTTGTTGGTCGTCCGGTTGGCGGTGAGGGCGCCGCTGTACGACAGGTCCTTGCCGATGTTGCAGGTCGGGTTCGGAGCCGAGCAGCCGGGATCGGGGGCCGTGAAATTCTCCGAGTAGAAGACAGGGCCGGCGACCGGGCCGTCGGTCCATTCGCTCGACGTATCGCCATGGTTGAACCAGACGCCGACGTTGCTGTTGCGGACTTCGACGGTGTTTCGAGAATAGGTGTAGTCGATGGTGCCGACGAGATTGTCGACCGGCTCGAACTGCAGCACGAGCTGCCCGTTGATTCGCTTCCGGTCAATGTCGTTGAGATCGTAGGAAGCGTTCTGTGGAACTTCGTAAACATCGGTCGGACCGGGCCGGTTGACGATATTGTCGAACCTCGGATCGCCTTCCTGGGCCAGCGAGCCCCAGTTGTTTTCCGATCCCAAATAGCCGTCGCGCCAACCGACGTTGGCCGTATTGTTGCTCGCCTTGCGCCGCTGATACGACGCCGTGATCAAGATGCCGAAGCGGTTGTCGGCGAACGTGTCGCTGAAGATGCCCGACACTTCCGGCGTGGGCGTGAGATCGCCTTCCCGGGACGAATCGATCACACCCTTGACCGCAACGCTTCCGCGCATGCCGGTCCGGTCGAACGGGCGAGGAGTGCGGATATTGATTGTCGATCCGATGCCGCCCGACGCCACCGACGCGCGGCCCGTCTTGTAGACCTCGACCGCCGAAACGCCTTCGGAAGCCAGGTTCGCAAAATCGAAGGACCTCGAAGATGGCGGACTCGCACCGTCGCCGAGCGAAGCCGTCGGCATCTGGCGACCGTTCAGTGTGACGAGGTTGAACTCCGGACCGAAGCCGCGGACGGTGACGAATTGGCCTTCGCCATTCTGGCGGTCGATCGACACGCCAGTGATGCGCTGCAGCGATTCGGCGAGGTTGGTGTCGGGGAACTTGCCGATGTCTTCGGCGGAGATCGCATCGACGACGCCGTAGGAGTTGCGCTTGATGTCGCGCGAAGCGCGAAGCGATGCACGAATACCGGTGACGACGATCTCGTCCTTGGGATTCTCGGTCGCTGGCGCCGGAGGGGTTTCCGAATCGCCGGGCTGGCCGGCCGTGGTTGCGGAATCCTGTGCCGAAGCTGTTCCTGGAAAGGCGGTAATCGCCAGTGACGAAACACCAAGCAGCAAACCCAGTGACGAGCGAGCCGTACGACGCATCGATTTTTCTCCCCCTCAAAAATCGGCGCGGTCTCCCTTCGCCCCGAAATTGAGAACGTTCACTTTCGTTGCGTTACGGCGGTTTTGTCAAGCCCCCCAAAATGCGTTTGGCGGACATTAGCTGTCACTCAATCGCCTTTTGAAACTGCAATGAAGGGCTTAGGGAAGCGCCATCATGACCATGCAAGACAAGGCCGCGGCGTTTCGAGCGCTGCACGTCGCCGGATCCCCGCTGATCCTTTTCAACGCCTGGGACGCGGGCAGTGCCAAGGCGGTCGCCAAGGCCGGAGCCGCGGCGATCGCGACCGGAAGCTGGTCGATCGCGGCCGCAAATGGGTTGCCGGATGGCGAGAAGGTCGATCGATCGCTCCATCTCCGGACGATCGCGAGCATCGCCGGATCGGTCGACCTGCCGGTGACCGGCGACCTCGAGAGCGGATTCAGCGCGCAGGCCGAAGGCGTCGGCAAGACCGTCAGCCTCGCCATCGACCAGGGCGCGATCGGCTGCAACCTCGAGGACAGCTATCCCGCCGACGGTAGCCTCCGGCCGGTGGAAGAGGCGGTTGCGAGGTTTGGCTCGGCGCGAAGCGCTGCCGACGCGGCGCTTCCCGGCTTCTTCATCAACGCCCGAACCGACGTCTTCTTCCAGAAGCCCGCCGGGGAGCATTCGCTTGCGATGGTCGAAGAGGCGATCGCTCGCGGCAGGGCCTATGCGGATGCTGGAGCAGACGGCCTGTTCGTCCCGTTCGTCAGCGACATCGGATTGATCCGCGAGCTGGCCGTGCGCTCTCCGCTGCCGCTCAACGTGATGCGCATGTCGACAACGCCCTCGATCGCCGAGCTCGCCGACGCCGGTGTCGCCCGTGTCAGTCACGGTCCTTACCCTTATGTGCTGACCATGGCTGCGCTGGAGCGCGCAGCACGCGAGATCCAGTAGGCTTAGTAGGATTTCTCCTGCAGGAAAGTCAGGCTAGCCGATCTTACGCCCCGCCCAGACAACCCGCCCAATGACTTCGATGTCCTTGGGATCGCAGTCCTGCCAGGTCGGGTAGGAAGGGTTGTCGCTCGAGATCGTCAGGCGCTTCGAGCCGGGATGGACGGCGATGCGCTTCACCGTGAGCGTGTCCTCGCGCCGAAGAACGTAGATCCCGTCGTGGAGCCGGGCTCCCCCCGGGGACCGGTCAACCATGATGTCGTCGCCGTCGGCAAGTGTCGGTGTCATCGAGTCCCCGCTCACCCGGATGATCGACAGGCTTTCCGCGGGCGCATTGCAGACCTGCTTCAGGAAACCAGCATCGAACCCGATGTGGGCGAGCGGGCGCTCGCCCTCTGCGAAGGCCCCGTGGCCCGCAGAGGCGCGAACGTCGAAGCGAGGGATGGCGACCAGACCCTGGCCCAGGCCCGGAGCGCGGGCTGGCCCGCCGAGGAGGGTTTCGTCGACTCCGAAGTAGCGCGCGAGCTTGTGGCGATCGTCCTCGGACAACCTTTTGGGGACCCCGCGCTTTATGAACTGCTGGACATAGGCCGCGTTTCGCCCGAGCAG
>JBKPKZ010000068.1:0-6380 GCA_046731355.1 Pseudomonadota bacterium
CTGGCGAAGTCGTTCGGGCTTGGTACGACATCGGCACTGACGATCCTCTTCGTCTGGGGCACGAGAGATTAGGCGCTGGACTTCTCAGGGCCTTCCCGCATTGTTGATAAGCAACCCAGTTCTAAAAGCAGGCCGATGCAAACGGCCGAAACCGTCTTCCGGTTTGCCGGAGCGATCATCATCTGGTCGTTCATCGGCTTCGTTGCGGCCATCGGAATTAAAGCCGTTCAACGCCGGGAGAGCATCCCCGAATGGCCCATTGCCGTTTTCGCACTGATCGGAATCGCGGTCAGCATCGCTCGGCAGGTCTCGGCGGGACGGCTCTAGTGACCCGCGACGAGCGAGATTCGGAGATTTCGCGCGAAGTTCGACAGAATCGAAAATTCACTCCGCAGGAAGCGATGGCCCGGATGGCCGGCCCGGGCGCGATGAAGGGCGCATCTCCGGTCGCGCGCACACAGCAGGCAGAAATTGCAATCGCCACCTGGCTTGGATCCAATCTCAACGACCCATCCGGCGCATTGAAAATCGTGCTCTGCCGGCAGCTCAAGGACAGCGAGCTGCTGCTCAACAATGTCGATCAGCCGCTAATCGCGCTGGCAACCTACTGCCAACTCGTGCTCGGCAAGAGCCATGTCCTCGAAGACATTGTGCGTGAGGCCGATGTCGAATGGGGACGGATGATGGATGAGCGACCCCACTTCGAAAAAAACGGAGTCCCGGATCCTGACGATCCTTACACGATTGGGTCCGTGCGTAAGTCGCTAAGCAATGTGCTGGAGCGACTGGAGCCCTAGCCCAGGACCTGGCTTCAGCGTCATTGCATTGTCGCTAATCAGCCGGTGGCAAACACCCTACAAATATGTAAGCTTTGCTAATGCGCCACAGCAAACTTGGTGAACGCCTGTTGATCGCGCTGGTCGTGGTCCTCACCGTTCTGCTGCTGGTAGCGTTTTCCGACCTGTATTTTGGCTGGCTCTCGAGCGCCCGGGCGAAGTGACTCCGGCAGCAGTGCACTGGTGGGCTTGCCGCGTCAGGATCTAGTGCAGCAGCCTTCAGTGCCATTTGCCCGCGCCTCCTGGATCGAAGGGCATGGGACGGTGCCATAGGAACAATAGACGCAGCAGTCGCCCTTGAGGGGCCGTAACACCCCGCCGCAATGCCTGCAGTCGTAGAAATACTGGCAGGCGTTCGTCGGCATGGTCTCGACGGAAATGCCGCCGCATTCGGGGCAGGTCAGGGTGGACGTCAAGATCGTCACCCACTCCTCATATCGTCCAATGCGTCAGCGGCCCAGGATCTGGTCGACCAGCGATTTGACGTTGCCGAAGTGCGCGGATGCGATTCCGTCCGCATCCTTGACGCCCGACGGCACGAGGGCGCGTTCGAAGCCGAGCTTGGCGGCTTCCTTGAGGCGCAGGCCGGAGTGGGCGACCTGGCGGATTTCGCCGGACAGAGCGATCTCCCCGAAGACGATGCTTTCGTTCGGGATCGGTCGCTCGGACAAGGCGGAGATCAGCGCCGCGGCGACGGCGAGATCCGCCGCCGGGTCGGTCAGTCGGTAGCCGCCGGCGACATTGAGATAGACTTCGGAAGTCGCGAAGCTGAGGCCGCAGCGGGCTTCGAGCACCGCGAGGATCATCGCCAGCCGGCCGCTGTCCCAGCCCACCGCAGCGCGGCGCGGAGTCGCGCCGGTCGCGAGGCGCACGGTCAGCGCCTGGATCTCGACCAGAACCGGCCGGCTTCCCTCCAGCGCCGGGAAGATGCTGGTTCCGCTGACCGGCTCGCCGCGCTGGGTGAGAAACAGAACCGACGGGTTCGGCACCTCGGCAAGCCCCTCGCGCTCCATCGCGAAGACTCCGATCTCGTCGGTGCCGCCGAAGCGGTTCTTCATCGCCCTGAGGATCCGGTACTGGTGGCTGCGCTCGCCTTCGAAGCTCAGCACCGTATCGACCATATGTTCAAGGACGCGCGGGCCGGCGATGGTCCCGTCTTTGGTGACGTGGCCGACGAGGACGAGCGCGGTCCCATGCTCCTTGGCGAACCGCACCAGCTCCTGCGCCGAGGCGCGGACCTGGCTGACCGTTCCGGGCGCGCCCTCGATGAGGTCGGAATGCATGGTCTGGATGGAATCGATGACGAGCAGATCGGCGCCGCCATTATCGCCGAGCGTGGTCAGAATGTCGCGAACCGACGTCGCCGCCGCGAGCCGCACGGGCGCCTTGCCGAGCCTGAGCCGGACCGCCCGAAGCCGAACCTGCTCGGCGGACTCCTCGCCCGATACGTAGATGACATTGCGGCCATTCGTCGCGAGCTCGGCGCAGACCTGCAGCAACAGGGTCGACTTGCCGATGCCTGGGTCACCGCCGACCAGCATCGCCGATCCTGGAACGATGCCGCCGCCGATCGCCCGGTCGAACTCGGCAATGCCGGTCGCGATCCGCTCGGGCAACGCCACCGGGTGGTCGAGACCCACGAGCTGGATCCGCCGTCCGCCGCCCTGGAGGTTATGCTTGGCCGCGAAGATGCTGGAGACCTCGGCGGCCTCCTGGATCAACGTGTTCCACTCGGCGCAGTCCGCACACTGCCCCTGCCAGCGGGCCGTGACCGACCCGCAGGCTTGGCAAACATAGCGCGTCTTGGGCTTCGCCATGGACGCAGGCTAGCGGAACAAAGAGCGAACGTGAAGCTTTAAAATACCGCTTCCGCCCTGGTGTCCATCATCTGCCCGCGAACCAGCGGGATCGGCGGCCCACCGAAGCTCAGGAACTGATCGTGGAAGGCCTTCCACGCCTTCTGCCCGCCGCGGCTTGCCGCCCAGTCGTCGCGCAGCTTGCGGATCATCAGCTTGCCCATCGTGTAGTTGAGATAGGCCGGATCGTAGGTCCCGCGCGCCGACTGCTGCTTCGCATTGCCCTCGTCCTGGTAACATTGGTTGCGGAACAGGTCGTAGCTCTGCTGCTGGGTCATCGACCCGGTGTGCATGCCGATCGACGACAGGAAGCGGCAATCGCGAAGGAGCGCGTTGGACAGCTGGCCGATCAGGATCTCGTCAGTCCCGCCGCCAAGGCCGGAAACGCGCATCATTTCCTCGCTGTAGTGCGCCCAGCCTTCGGCGAAGGCGTAGCCGACGAAGACCCGGCCGAACATGTTCTTCGACCGGTTGGCGTGGAGGAAGTTGAGGAAGTGGCCCGGCCAGACCTCGTGGACCGACGTGAACAGTAGGTCCGCCTTGCCCGGGATGTAGGCGGCCTGGGCCTCCTTCGACCAGGTCGGGTCGGGCGGCGAGATGTAATAGACCGACGGCAGGTTCTTCTCGTACGGCCCCGGGATGTTGATGTAGGCGCTGTTCTGCCGGTTGTAGGGCGGCGATTCCTCGACCTTGGCCTCTTCCGGACCCGGGATGGTCACGATGTCTTTTTCGAGGATGAACTTCTTGAGCCCGGCAAGCTGGGTCCGGGCTCCGGCGACCGGACCGCCTTCGGGCTTGTCGGCGTTCATCTTGGCCATGCAGGCCTCGATGGTCGCGCCCGCAGCGTAGCGCGAGCAGGCGTCCTTCAGAAGCTTCTGGTTGCTTGCAAGGTCCGCCCGGCCGATCTTCTCCAGTTCCTCGACCGGGGTCGTCACCATTTCGGTGTCGGCGAGCATGCGCTGATACTTCTCTTTACCGAGCGCGAAGTTGGGCTTGGCCGAGGATCGCTGGCTCTCGACCCAGGCGACGGTCTCCTTCATCGCCTTCACCGCATTGTCGGTCGCGGCCTTCAGCGCCTTCTGGTCGTCGTCGGTGCCGACACCCTTCCAGGCGGCCATTCCGTCACCCGGATAATATTCGACGAACCCGCCGAAGGCCTTCTTCGCATAGTCGACGAAACTGGTCGCCATCGGCGTCCGGATGTTGGCGCGCATCTGTTCGGCCGCGCGCGGAATGTTCTCGAGGAATTTTGTGTAGGCCTTGAGGCGCTGTTCCTTGGGGGCATAGGGCACGGTGATGTAGACCGACGGGTCGAGCACTCCGAGGTAGGACGCCGGGTTGGTGTGCGGTTGGTCGGCGCCTGCCGGGTCGATCCAGAACAATTGGCCCTTGGCGACCGCGATCAGATAGTCGCGCTCGTAGCGCTGTTCCTTGCTGAGCTTGTCGTCGGTAAAGCTCTCGGCATCGGTGATCGCCTGCTTCAGGCGCGCGACTTCCTTGTCGATGCCGGCCTGCGAAAGGTCGGTGATCTGGCCGTCATATTCGTGCCTGCCCTGCATGACCGCGAAGCCCGGATTGGCCTTGAACGAGGCTTCGATGAAGCCATTGACGAAGCCGGGCCAGTCGCCCGCCTGGGCCTCGGCCGAGGTCCCCGCCTGGCTGGCCTTGTCCTCGACCCGGCAGCCGCCCATGGCGACCGCTGCAACCGCAACCGACGCAATCAGAAATCTACGCATGCTACCTCTCTCCCTTGGCGGGCATCGGGGTAGAGCGGAGGTCCGGCGACGGCAAGCACAGGGCCGTTCGAAGCGCGCTACCGTTCGCTAAAGCCGCCCGATTGCGGCCACGCCGAAGGCTGACTAGGGGCAGGACGTGATTCCTGCCCCTTTGCGAATCCCGGACTACCGGGCTTTCTGGTTCTCGCGTCTCGCAACCACCATCGCCCAGATGGCGATGGTGATCGTCATCGGCTGGCAGGTCTATGACATCGCCCGGGCTACGATGGGCATCCGCGAGGCAGCGTTCCAGCTCGGCCTCGTCGGGTTGATCCAGTTCGTGCCGCTGTTCCTGCTCACGCCGATCAGCGGCTGGACCGCCGACCGGCTCGACCGGCGCTACATCGCCCGCTCGGTGGTCTCGCTCGAGTGCCTGTGCGCGCTGATCCTGTTCTCGGCGACCTGGGGCGGGTTCATCAGCCTTCCGATCCTGTTCGGGGTCGCCGCTCTCCTCGGCGTTGCCCGCGCGTTCGCCGGACCCGCACTGGGAGCGCTCGCACCCAATCTCGTTCCGAAGGACATCCTGCCGCAGGCGATCGCCCTGAGCTCCGCCGCCTGGCAGACGGGAGCAATTGCCGGACCGGCGATCGGAGGCATTCTCTACGACATCGAGCCGCACATTCCCTATGCGTTCAGCGCGATCCTGTTCGCGTTTTCGACCGTCTGCCTCTTCATCATCGGGCCCATCCAGCGCGCCGCGCTGAAGCCCGGAAGCCCACTCAAGCAGATGGCGGACGGCCTTGCCTACGTCCGCCGCAACCGCCTTGTGCTCGGCGCGATCACCCTCGACCTGTTCGCGGTCCTGCTCGGCGGGGTGACGGCGATGCTTCCGGTCTACGCCCGCGACATCCTCGAGGTCGGTGCGGATGGGCTCGGGCCGTTGCGAGCGGCTCCCGCGGTCGGCGCCACATTGACCGCGATCTTCTTCTCGATCCGGCCGCTCAAGACCAATGTCGGAGTGAAGATGCTGTCGGCCGTGGTCGTGTTCGGAGCGGCGACGGCGATCTTCGGCTTCTCGACCTTCTATCCGCTGTCGATCGCGATGCTCGCAATCCTGGGTGCGGCGGACATGTTCTCCGTCTACATCCGCCAGTCGCTGATCCAGCTTCATACGCCCGACGAGATGCGTGGGCGGGTCGCCGCGGTCTCGACCCTGGCGATCTCGGCCTCGAACGAGCTGGGCGAGACACGGAGCGGCTTCACCGCGGCTCTGCTTGGCCCGGTTGCGGCAACCGTCGCCGGCGGGATCGCTGCCATCTTCGTGACCCTCCTTTGGGCGGGACTGTTCCCCGAGCTTCGCCGAGCCCGCACTTTTGAGCTACCAGCGCCAGCACCGGAAGGAGCCGACGTCGTCGCCGGCGGCGTCTGACCGCCTTGCAGGACGAGATCATTGACCCGACCTAGCCGCTTCGAACTTGAAAAGGAGACCGCCGGATGAAAGCCAACAGTGTTCTCGAGACGATCGGCAATACCCCGCACATCCGAATCAACCGCCTGTTCGGCGACAATTCGGACGTCTGGATCAAGTCCGAGCGGTCGAACCCCGGAGCGTCGATCAAGGATCGTATCGCCCTCTCGATGGTCGAGGACGCGGAGCGCAGCGGCAAGCTGAAGCCCGGCGGAGTGATCGTCGAGCCGACCTCCGGAAACACCGGAATCGGGCTCGCGATGGTTGCGGCGGTCAAGGGCTACCGGCTGATCCTCGTCATGCCCGACAGCATGAGCGTAGAGCGGCGCCGGCTGATGCTCGCCTATGGCGCCGAGTTCGAGTTGACCCCTCGCGAGAAGGGAATGAAGGGCTCGATCGCAAGAGCCCAGGAGATCATCGAGTCGACTCCCAATTCGTGGATGCCGCAGCAGTTCGAGAACCCGGCCAACCTCGAAGTCCATCGCCGGACGACGGCCCAGGAAAT
>JBKPKZ010000069.1:0-9891 GCA_046731355.1 Pseudomonadota bacterium
ACGTCGATGATATCAACGAAGCCGCGCGTTTCTGGGCAGAAGCGCTCGGCCGGCCCATCGATCCAGACCATCCGGGAACGCGCGGCGATTACGTGATGCTCGAGAACCGCCCGGACGAGATCAGCATCCAGGTCCAGCGCGTCGACCACGAGAGCCGAATCCATCTCGACATCGAGACCGACGATATTCCCGCCGAGGTTGCGCGGCTGGAGAAGCTCGGAGCGGTAGTCGACAAGCGACTCGAGCGCTGGGTCGTCATGCGCGCACCAAGTGGTCAGCGGTTCTGCGTCGTCCGGGTCCAGCGCGATGGCTTTGAGACGGATGCGCTGAGCTGGGATTAGGCGATCGGGCCGGCCGCAACTTCGATCTGCCGCGGGATGATCAGCGGCTGCTCCTTCTGAACCGCCAGATATTGATGGATCGCCGCAACGACCTGGGCACCGTCTCCGACCGACGCCGCGACCCGCTTCACCGATCCCGCCCTCACGTCCCCTACCGCGAAGATTCCGCGCCGGCTGGTCTCGAGCGGAAAGCGGTCGGCGCCACCGGTCACTACGAACCCGCGCTCGTCCAGCTTGAGGCCCGAGCTTTGCAGCCAGTCCGTGTTCGGCTCCGCGCCGATGAAGGAGAAGAGATAGCGCGCGGACCTGATCGTCTCGGTTCCCGACGAGCGATCGCGCCAGCAGACGCTTTCCAGCGCCCCATCCCGGCCGGTGAGATGGCTGACCTCGCAGCCGGTCACGACCTCGACGTTGGGAAGGCTCTCGATCCGCTCGATAAGATATTGCGACATGGTTGCGGCGAGCGGCCGCCTCGCAAGAACGGTCACGTGACGCGCCCTGCCGGCGAGGAACACCGTCGCCTGTCCCGCGCTATTGCCGCCTCCCACGAGCGCGACGTCCATCCCCGAGCAGAGATCGGCTTCGAGCGGAGAGGCCCAGTAGTGGACGGACGTCCCCTCGAACTCGTCGAGGCCATCGACTCCCAGCCGGCGATACCGGGCGCCGGTTGCAAGCACGACCGACCGCGCCTGGATCCGCTCTCCGGTCGCAAGCTGCAGGTGACAGGGGTCGTTGCCGCACTCGAGCCGGACCGCCTCGTCGGGAACGGCGATCTCGACTCCGAACTTCTGCGCCTGGCTGAATGCCCGGCCCATCAGCGCCATTCCTGAAATACCGGTCGGGAAACCGAGATAATTCTCGATCCTCGCCGACGCCCCGGCCTGCCCGCCGAACGACCGGCAGTCGATCGTGAGGACCGACAGCCCTTCGGAGGCGGCGTAGACGGAGGTGGCAAGGCCGGACGGGCCCGCCCCGATGACGACGACGTCGTAAAGCTTCTCGGGATCGATCGGCGCGACGAGGCCCACGCAGCGCCCGAGCTGATGCTCGGACGGATTTCGGAGCATCTTGCCGCTTGGACAAAGGACGATTGGAAGCTCTTCGGCGGTGACCTCGAACCGCGCGACCAGGGTCCGCGCACAGGAATCGCTGCCGGGGTCGAGCCGCAGGTAGGGGTGGCCGTTGCGGCGAAGGAAATTGACGATCCGCAAAACGTCGGCATCGCCTTCGGCGCCGATGATGACCGGTCCGGCGCCTGCTTCGATCAGTCCCATCCGCCGAAGGATCAGCGCACGCATGATCTTTTCGCCGAGATCCGCTTCGGCGATCAGCAGGGCGCGGAGGCGATCAGGCGAAACGGCGACGGCCTCGACGTCGGTCAGCGCCGTGGAATCCACCAGCACCGGCCGGCCGGAAAGCTGCGCCAGTTCGCCGGTGAAGCTGCCGCGCTCGTGGGTGACGATGTGCGCCCGCTCGCTTCCTTTCTCGGGCTCGGTCACGTCGATTTCGCCCGAAAGGATCAGCATCAGGCCGGGGCCGGTCTCGCCGACGCGGCTGACCTTCTCTCCGGCTCGAAAGCTGCGCGGCTTCCCGAATTTGGAAAGCCGCGCGAGCTCGTCGTCGGACAGGCGCGGGAACATCTGCGCCCCGCGCTCTGCGATCAAAGTCCGCTGAGAGTCACTCATTCAGCGGTTGCCGGCAAAGGCTCGACGATCAGGGTCGGAGCAATCTCGGCATCCGCCCCAAAGTCCTCGCCGCGGATGAACGCCAATATGTCCCCATTGATCTCGTCCGCATGGGTGGTCGCCATGCCATGCGGATAGCCCTTGTAGGTCTTCAGCACCCCGTTCTTCAGGAGCTTGGCCGAAAGCGGGCCCGAATCCGCATAAGGTACGACCTGGTCGTCGTCGCCGTGAAGGACGGCCACCGGCACCTCGATTGTCTTGAGGTCCTCGGTGAAGTCGGTCTCGGAGAAGGCCTTGATGCAGTCGTAGTGCGCCTTCGTGCCGCCCATCATTCCCTGGCGGAACCAGTTCTGGATCGTCCCCTGGGAAACCTGGGCGCCGTCCCGGTTGAAGCCATAGAATGGACCGCTGGCGATATCGAGGTAGAGCTGCGCGCGGTTGGCCGCGAGCGCCGCCCGGTAACCGTCGAATGCCTCGATCGGAGTACCACCGGGGTTCGACTCCTTCTTCACCATGACCGGCGGAACGGCGCCGATGATGACCGCCTTCGCAACTCGGCCCGGTTCGGCTCGCGCTACGTAATGGACACATTCGCCGCCGCCGGTCGAATGCCCGATGTGGATCGCATCCTTAAGATCCAGGTGAGCGACGAGCTCCGCGACATCCGAAGCGTAGGTGTCCATCTCGTTGCCGGTATCGGTCTGCGTCGATCGGCCATGCCCCCGCCGGTCGTGGGCGACTACCCGGAAGCCTTTGTCTAGGAAATAGATCAGCTGCGCGTCCCAGTCGTCCGCGCTAAGCGGCCAGCCATGATGAAAGACAATCGGCTGCGCGTCCTTCGGACCCCAGTCCTTGTAGAAAATCTCGGTGCCGTCCTTGGTAGTGATAAAGCCCATCTTTGAGCCCTCCCGGGGGGGTGGAGTGCCGGCCGACGAGACCGGCGTCGGTGCCTCGATTCGCGATTGAGCGGCGGACTAGCTCGGTACGCGTCGGAGTCGCGGCGCCGTGCCCGTAACAGTTTTCTCGCGACTTCGCGATGACCGGGGTCGGCCCCCCGGTTTGACCCTCGCCGGAACGCGTGGCAACGCCGCCGGCATGTCCGATCAACCCGAAAGCCAGAAGACCTGGGGCGGCCGCTTTCGCGGCAAGGCGTCGGACCTGATGACGAAGATCAACGCGTCCATCGCCTTCGACAAGAGGCTTTGGCGCGAGGATATCGAGGCATCGAAAGTGCACGCGGCGATGCTTCGCGATACCGGGATCGTCGGAGCGGACGACGCTGAGGCGATCCTCGCCGGCCTGGATCGGATCGCCGCCGAGTTCGAGCGGGACGGCGTTCCCGAGCGGGTCGAGCTCGAAGACATCCACATGACCGTCGAGCACCGGCTCACCGAGCTGATCGGTCCGGCGGCGGGACGACTGCACACCGCGCGATCGCGCAACGACCAGGTTGCTACGGACTTCCGGATGTGGGTGCGTTCGGCTTACGACGAGACCGTCGCCGGCATCCGCGGGTTGCAGAGGGCGCTGGTCGAAGCTGCAGGCCAGCATGCCGAGACAGCAATGCCCGGCTTTACCCACCTTCAGGTCGCACAGCCGGTGACGCTGGGCCACCACCTGCTCGCCTATTACGAGATGCTGAGGCGCGACGTGTCCCGTTTCAAGGATGCGCGCGAGCGGATGAACGAAAGTCCGCTCGGCTCGGCGGCATTGGCCGGGACGGGATTCCCGCTGGATCGCCAGGCAACCGCCAAGGCACTTGGCTTCACTGGGCCGACTGCGAATAGCCTCGACAGCGTTTCCGATCGCGACTTTGCGCTCGATTACCTCTCTTCCGCGGCGCAGTGTAGCCTGCACCTGTCACGGCTGGCGGAAGAGTTGATCATCTGGGCGAGCCCGCAGTTCGGGTTCGTGAAGCTGTCGGATGCATTCTCGACCGGCTCATCGATCATGCCGCAAAAGCGCAACCCCGACGCCGCGGAGCTGGCGCGCGGACACAGCGGCCGGATCATCGGCTGCCTTACGGCGCTCATGGTGACGATGAAGGGCCTGCCGCTGGCCTATTCAAAGGACATGCAGGACGACAAGGAGCCGGTCTTCGAGGCCAGCGACTTGTTGATGCTGTCGCTCGAAGCGATGACGGGCATGATCGAGACGGTCGAATTCGTGCCCGAGCGAATGCGCGGGGCGGCAGAGCAGGGCTTCTCGACGGCGACCGACCTGGCCGACTGGCTGGTGCGCGAGGCCGGCATGCCGTTCCGCGAGGCGCACCACGTCACCGGTGCAGCCGTAAAGGCGGCCGAGGACCGCGGCTGCAGCCTCGACGAACTTCCACTCGAAGCATTCAAGGCAATCGACGGGCGCATCGATGAGCGCGTGTTCGACGTCCTTGGCGTCGATGCATCGGTTCGGAGCCGGACGAGCTACGGCGGCACTGCTCCCGAACGAGTCCGGGAACAGGTCGCCAAGGCGAGAGCCGACCTAGGCCTTTAGCCGCCGGTCGCGTTGGCCGAGCGTGCGCAGTCGGAGCGCGTTCAGCCGGATGAAGCCAGCAGCGTCGCGCTGGTCATAGTCGCCGGTGCCTTCTTCGAAGGTGACGAGGTCCTGGTCGTAGAGCGAATGCTCGCTAATCCTGCCGATGACCGTCGCGTTGCCCTTGTAGAGCTTAATCGTGACTTGCCCGGTGACGTGCTCCTGGCTCTTGTCGATCGCGGCCTGGAGCATCTCGCGCTCCGGCGAGAACCAGAAGCCGTTGTAGATGAGGCTCGCATAGCGCGGCATCAGCTCGTCCTTGAGGTGCATCGCTCCGCCATCGACGGTGATGCTCTCGATCCCGCGGTGCGCAGCGAGCAGGATGGTGCCGCCCGGAGTCTCGTAGACGCCGCGCGACTTCATGCCGACGAAGCGGTTCTCGACGAGGTCGAGGCGGCCGATTCCGTTGTCGTGACCGAGCCTGTTGAGCCGCTCCAGAAGCGTGGCGGGCGACAGCTTCTTGCCATCGATCGCGACCGGATCGCCGCGCTCGAAGTCGATCGTGACGATCGTCGCCTGATCCGGCGCGTCCTCGGGCGAGATCGTCCGCTGGTGCACATATTCCGGGGCGTCTAGCGACGGATCTTCCAGCACCTTCCCTTCCGACGACGAGTGCAGAAGGTTGGCGTCGATCGAGAAAGGTGCCTCGCCGCGCTTGTCCTTGGCGATCGGGATCTGGTGCTTCTCGGCGAAGTCGATCAGCGCCTCTCGGCTGGAATGCTTCCACTCGCGCCACGGGGCGATCACCCGGATGTTCGGTTCGAGCGCATAATAGCCAAGCTCGAAGCGGACCTGGTCGTTGCCCTTCCCGGTCGCACCGTGGCAGACGGCATCGGCGCCGACCTGCCGGGCAATCTCGATCTGGCGCTTGGCGATCAGCGGGCGAGCGATCGACGTTCCGAGCAGGTACTGGCCCTCGTACACGGTGTTCGCCCGGAACATCGGGAAGACGAAGTCGCGGACGAACTCTTCGCGCAGGTCGTCGATGAAGATGTTCTCCGGCTTCACGCCCAGCATCTCGGCCTTGCGCCGGGCCGGCTCGACTTCCTCGCCCTGGCCGAGGTCGGCGGTGAAGGTCACGACCTCCGCGTCATACTCGGTCTGCAGCCACTTCAGGATGATCGAGGTGTCTAGGCCGCCCGAATAGGCGAGCACCACCTTCAGCTTCTTGTTCGTCATGTCGTTCCTCGAATCAGGCGGCGGCGCCGGTCAGCCAGAGCATCGCTCCGCGCGCCGTATGCATCCGGTTCTCGGCCTGGCGCCAGACCGCGGAATTCTGGCCGTCGATCACGTCGGCCGTGACCTCCTCGCCGCGCCGGGCGGGGAGGCAGTGAAGGAAGTGCGCGCCGGGTGCCCTCGCCATGAGATCGGATGAGACCTGATAGGGCGCGAAAACCTCGCGGCGCTCGCGACTGTCCTTTTCGCCCATCGACACCCAGACGTCCGAATAGACGATGTCCGCACCTTCGATCGCTTCGAGCGGATCGACGACCTGGTTGACCGCGAGCATTGGCCTTCCGAATCCGAAGCCGGCCGGGCTGGCGATGTTGAGCTGGGCGCCGAGCAGGACGCAGCCCTCCGCGAGCGAGCGGGCAACGTTATTGGCCTCGCCGATGAAAGCGATCCGCGCGCCCTCGATGCGGCCGAGCAGCTGCTTGATCGTCAGCAGGTCGGCGAGCGCCTGAAGCGGATGATCGGTCGCCGAAAGCATGTTGAGGACAGGAGCTGCATTGAGGGCGGCCATCTGCTCCAGCAGTCCATGGTCGAACACGCGAGCGGCGATGATTGCGTGGTAGCAGGCGAGGGTACGGGTGACGTCCTCGACGCTCTCGCGCTCGCCGATGCCGAGCTCGTTCGGCTGAAGGTAGACCGGGTGGCCACCAAGCTGCGCGGCAGCGACTTCCATCGAGTTGCGCGTCCGGGCGCTTGGTTTCTCGAAATAGAGCGCGACGCCCTTGTTCTGGAGAGCACGAGTGAACGGCGTTTCCGACAAGGCGAGGATCGCTTTGAGGTCGTCCGCTGAAAGGTCGCGGATCGCGAGGAGATGCTTCACCAGCTCGCCTCCCGCTTGACCATCGTTCCGACGCCGTGATCGGTGAGCAGCTCGATCAGGAGCGAGTGATGCACCCGGCCGTCGATGATGTGCGCGAAGCCGACGCCCTGGTCGACGGCGTCCGCGCAGGCCTTGAGCTTGGGGATCATGCCCTTGCCGACGCTTTCATGGTCGATCCGTTTCCGCAGTTCGGCGGACGTCAGGCGATGCACCAGCGTGCTTTCGTCCCTGGGGTCTCCGAGGAGCCCGGGAACGGCGGTCAGATAGACGATCTTCTCCGCCTTCATTGCAACTGCGATCGCGCGCGCCGCTTCGTCCGCGTTGACGTTGTACGGCTGCCCATCGGAATTGGCGCCGATGGTCGAGACGACCGGCGCCAGGCCATCGTCGAGCAATCGGTGCAGCAGTTCGGCGCGAACGCCGGTGACGTTGCCGACGAAGCCCAGCGCGGAATCGGCGGGAGTCACCGTCAGCAGGCCGGCATCCTCGCCCGACACGCCGACTGCCACCGGCTCATCCCCCGCCTGGCTGTTGATCGTCGCAACAAGATCGCGGTTGATCTTTCCGACAAGCACCATCCGGACGATCTCGAGCGTCTCCTCGTCGGTGACCCGGAGGCCGTCCCGGAACTCCGGCTCCTTGCCGACCCGGCGAAGCATGGCATCCACCTGCGGCCCGCCGCCGTGGACCAGCACGCAGCGCACTCCGACGCTTCGGAGAAGCAGCACGTCCTGCGCGAGCGCGAGATCGGACTTGCGGTCGATCGCGGCGCCGCCGAGCTTCACGACGATCGACTTGCCGGCCCACTGCCGGATGTAGGGAAGCGCCTCGACGAGGACGTGCGCGGTCTCTTGGGGGGTCATGACGTCTTGCTGTTTTCTTTGATGTAGCCGGGGCCGAGATCGATCCCGATCATCCGCGCCGATGCCTTGCCGGCGCCGAGGTGGACTTCGATCTGGACCTCGTCGCCCATCATGTGCCTCGCGAGCGCGATGCCATCATGCTCGATCCCCGCGCCGCCCCTGGCGACGACGATGCCGCCGTAAGCGACTCGCGACTTGGCGACGTCCAGCTCGACATCGGCCGAGCCGGCGGCCGCCATCAGCCGTCCCCAATAGGGGTCGCCGCCGTACCAGCTGCATTTGACGAGATTGTTCTCGACGATGGTCTTGGCCGCTCTCCTCGCTTCATTGTCGTTGGCAGCGCCGGTGACGACGAGGCGGGCGATCCGGGTCATGCCCTCGGCGTCGCGAGCCATCTGCATGGTCAAGTCCTCGCAAGCGGCGAGGAGGGCGTTGCCGAATTCCTCGTGGTCGGCCTTCCCGCGGCGGCCCGAGGCCAGGACCATCGCGGTGTCATTGGTGGACGTCGCTCCGTCTACGTTCAGAGTGTTGAACGTCGCGTCGGACGCCCGCCGCAACATCTTCTGAATGAGCTCCCGGGGAACGTCGGCATCGGTGGTGAGGAAGGCGAGCATGGTCGCCATGTTTGGAGCGATCATTCCGCAGCCCTTGGCCATTCCTCCGATCGTGAAGGTCGAGCCCTTGATCAGCACTTCCTTCGGATTGTGGTCGGTGGTGAGGATCCCCCGAGCAGCATCGTGACCGCCCTCGATCGACAGCTTCTTCGCGAGCTTCGGAACAGCCGTCAGGATCGGCTCCATCGGCAGAGGGGTCCCGATGATTCCAGTCGAGCAGACCAGCACCTCGCCCGGGTCGATGCCGAGCGCTTCGCCGGCGGCCTCGCCCATCCGCTCGGCGTCCCTGTAGCCGGGCGCTCCCGTCCCGGCGTTGGCGTTGCCGGAATTGACGATCACCGCAGTCACCCGTCCCTGACTGGCTTCGAGCAAGCTCCGATCGAGCTCGACCGGAGGCGCGGCGAACTTGTTCTGGGTGAAGACGGCAGCGCAGCGGACCGGCCGGCGATCCTCGGTCGACAGGAGCGCCATGTCGAAACGCCGCTTCTTGATTCCGGCATGGCAGCCAGCGGCGATGAATCCTTCGGACGCGGTTACGCTCATGGATAGACTCCGATCGCGGTGAGCCCGGCGGTCTCCTCGAGGCCGAGCATGAGATTGGCGCACTGGACCATCTGGCCCGCGGCGCCCTTTCCAAGATTGTCGATTGCAGCGAGGGCGAGCACCCGCCCGGTCCGCTCGTCGAAGCGCGCGGTCACCTGCACTCCATTGGAGCCGCAAACCCACTTGGTCGCGGGCGCCGCGCCGGTGACGTGGACGAACGGCTCGTCGGCATAGGCAAGGTCGAGGGCGGCCAGCGGATCGCCGCTCCCGGTCGCGTCGCCGTAGCAGGTCGCGAGGATTCCGCGGGTCATCGGAACGAGGTGGGGCGTGAACAGCACCCTTCCTCCCAACGCCATTTCCATTTCGGCCGTGTGGCGGTGATTGAGCAGCCCGTAGGCGGCGAAGCTTCCGTCGACGGTGCTGAAGCCAGTCGCTTCCTTCGCCTCGCGGCCCGCGCCGCTCACTCCGGAGGCAGCGTCGACGACGAGGCTCGCCGACTGGATGATCCCGTTGTCCACCAAGGGTTTCAAGGCAAGGATCGCGGCCGTGGCGTAGCAGCCCGCGGCGGCAACCGCCTTCGAACCACGGATCGCTGCCCGGTTGAGCTCCGGAATGCCGTAGACGAACTCGCCGAGCAGGGCGGGCGCCTGGTGCGCATGGCCGTACCAGCGCTGGTAGGTTTCCGGATCCTCGAGCCGGAAGTCCGCTCCGAGATCGACGAACGGGATTCGGCGATCGAGAATGGCCGGGGCGAGTGCCTGGCTGTGGCCGTGGGGAAGCGCCGCGAAAACGAGGTCCACGTCGCCAAGCGCCGCCTCGTCGAATTTCTCGAACGATCCTGAATAGCGAGGCGCCAGGTGCGGATGCACGTCCGCTATTCCTCGCCCGGCCTTGCTCTCGGCAAACAGCCTGGTGGCGCTGAACTGGGGGTGCGCCGACAAGAGACGCAGCAGCTCGCCGCCGACATAGCCCGAGGCTCCAAGGATCGCCGTCCGAATCATGGGGCGGCTCCTATTCACGCATTTGCATAGATATGCAAGATAATGCATATAAATACGCATGACCGAATGGAAGGAACGTCGACAGCGGGCGATTGCGGATCTGATCCGCGAGCACGCGCCTGGAAGCCAGGACGAGGTCGCGGCCCGCCTTGCCGGTCTCGGTTTCGACGTCACCCAGGCCACCGTCTCGCGCGATCTCGAGCAGCTTGGAGCGCTCAAGGTCCGCCGCGACGGACGGGTCAGTTATGCATTGCCGGAC
>JBKPKZ010000070.1:0-11028 GCA_046731355.1 Pseudomonadota bacterium
TTCGGGAGGCGATCCTGGCCGAGATCGAACGCGGCGAGAGTGATCAGCATGCCCATGAAGGGCTCGATCATGTCGAGGCCGCTGTCGTCGGGTACCTGCATGCGCAGGTGGTCGAGCTGCTTGTAGATCCGTGACTGAGCACGGATTGACGCCGACTCGCCCTCATCACGAGCCCAGCATTCGATCGCGTCACGACGGCCGTACGCCACGTCCAGCGAGCGGCGGATGTACCGCTGCGTCGCCTTGGGGAAGCTGGCGAACTCCTTCATTTCCGAGATCAGCAACGCGCCGTTCGCCGGCTGGCTGGTCCGCGTAATCATCACCCCGACTCCTTAGTCCCACCGGCGGGATGATGCGGCCGCACTAGTTGCGGTTTGCTTAACCACTTATCCCACCCCCGTTCAGATTGAATCAGACGGTGGGCGTGACAGCAATGTTAAAGTTTAACGGCTCGTCGCAAACAGCTTCAGCTGTTGATTTCGCGCAACTGAATTGGGGATAAGTCCCCGGATGGACCTACTTACTTGTCCGGAAAACTGGACGACGGGACGGGTTCGTCCTTTTTCCCGGGTTGAGAGGAGGCGGGCGGATCGGAGGCGTCCATCGACTCGTCGCTTCCGACGTCGACCTTCGCATCGTCGTCGTCCGGGTCCTTCTGAAGCTTGCGCTCGAGCTCCTTTTCCGGCGGCGCCGACTGGGTGGCGGGCGGGATCTTGTCCCTCTCGTCCTTGGTGATCTCGTTCACGTCCAATGTCCTTTGGCGAATCGTTTCGAAGCCTGAACGAGCGACATTGGACGGCGTTCCTGCGTTCAGCCCGTAAATCTGGCGTTCAGCTTCGACGAGCGGCTGTCACCTTTCTGCCAAAGGACGGGCGGCAATTGCGGCGCCGGGGAATGCGTGATTACTAACGTCGCAATGCACGCAACTTTGTCCAGCTCCGCCGACCGTATCGGGCGGGCGCGTTTTTCCGACTGGCCCCTGGCGCTGAAGTCGATCCTCGGCTTCTGGTTCGTCTATGCACTGACGGTCGCCGCCCGTGCCCTGATGGGCACCGATCCCCTCACCGTCCTGTTCAACAAGCTGATCGTCATCAGCATCGGGATCCTTCTGACCGGTCTCATCTACGTCGTGATCGCGATTTTCGCGAATAATGCGGGGATCAAGAAGAAGGCGATCGTCGCCGGCCTGGCATCGGTCATCGCTTCGTGGGGAATGGCCGCCGCCTTCATCGGCATCGAGGACTTGATGCGCGAGCCCAAGGAGGTGTTTCGCTACCAGTCGCGCGAAGGCTTCGTGATCACCGAGAAGGGCCACACTCTGACGGTCGAGCGCCGTGCCCAGGAGCCTCTCGTGGTGACCTGGCCGCGCATGGGAGAGCTCGATACCTACAAACGCATCCGCTACGCCGCCGACACCGCGGTTGTCTGGCTGTTCTTCTTCGTGGCCTGGAGCGCGTTCTATCTAGCAACCAAGGCGCAAGCAGAAGCCTTGATCGCTCAACGCCGGGCTGTCGAAGCAGAAAGCGCCGCTCAGGCCGCGCAAGTCCGAGCGCTCCGTTACCAGATCAATCCGCACTTCCTTTTCAACACGTTGAACTCGCTCTCCTCGCTGGTGATGGGCGGGCGCCCCGAGGAAGCGGAGAGCATGATCCTGAAGCTATCGACCTTCTTCCGCTCCAGCCTGTCATTGGACCCCTCGGCGGACGTCACGCTCGCGGAGGAAATTGAGCTCCAGCGCCTTTACCTCGACATCGAGAAGGTTCGGTTTCCGCGGAGGCTCAAGGTCGAAATCGACATTCCGCAGGAGCTTCAGAGCGCCCGCGTTCCGGGTCTTCTTCTTCAGCCCTTGGTCGAGAACACGATCAAGTACGGCGTTTCCGGCACTCGCGACACGGTAACTCTGACGATCAGGGCGGCCGAGGCCGGGCCCGGTCGTTTCACCCTGGAAGTCCAGAACAGCGGAGCGACTGCAGCCAGAGGCCGCAACGGCAAGCCCGACGGAACCGGCGTCGGACTCGCCAATGTCTGTCAGCGGCTCGAGGCGCGTTTCGGATCGGCTTCGAAATGTGAGTTTGGCCCAACAGCCGACGGTGGCTATCGTGTTTACATGACACTGCCGTTGGACCGCTCGGATGGATGAACAGCCCCTAAGGCTCCTGATCGCTGATGATGAACCGCTGGCCGCCGAGAGGCTCCAGCTTCTCCTGGCGCAGTGCCCTGAAGTCGATTTGATCGGGACCGCAAGCGACGGCGAAAGCGCCGTACGAATGGCCGATGCGCTAACGCCCGACGTCTTGCTGCTCGACATCGAAATGCCTGGCCTAGACGGGATCGAGGTCGCCCGCGCGCTTGCGACGAAGCAACCCTCGGCGGTCGTAGTCTTTATCACGGCCTTCGACCAGTTCGCAGTCGCCGCCTTCGAGGTCGAGGCCGTCGACTATCTGATGAAGCCTGTCACGCCCGACCGGCTCAACCGGGCGCTGAAACGCGCGCGCGATCATCTCCGCCGGCGCGAGAAAACGCCGGTCACCAAGCCCGCGACGACCTCGCCGTTCCTGGAGGAGTTCTGGGCCTCCGATTTGTCCGGCCTAGTTCGAATCGCCTCCCGCGACGTCGACCGCGTCTCTGCCGAGCGCGACTACATGCGCCTCCACGTCGGTCGCAGGAGCTGGCTGATCCACCATTCGATGAATGCGCTGGAAGAGGGGCTCGATCCCGAGCTGTTCGTCCGACTTCACCGCTCGGCGATCGTCCGCAAGGACTTCATCGCCGGCTTTACTCGCAATCCCTCCGGCCGCTGGATCGCGCGCCTCGGCGACGGCACCGAGCAGCCGGTCGGCCGTCTCTACACGGACAAAGTCCGGTCGATCGCCCGGCGATAGGCGCGAAAGTCCGGCCGCGGGCCTGGGGAGAGGCGCCGCAACCGGACGTCTGCTTTGGATTTTGCTGGGCGCCTAGGCGCTCAGCCTGGATGCGGAAGCAGTAACGGCCGAAGCCTCCTGCTTTGATTCTTCACTCGTTTGCCCCTGAGTCACCGTCGGCAGCACGAGACCGGCCGAGGCGACGGAGGCTGCGATAATCATCAACAGTTTCATCGTCTCGCTTTCCTGTTTTTGCGGCGCGGCGTCCGATCGGGGAAGTCGAGGGGTGATTGGTCCGCCGCGTCGCAGCGTCCGGCTACGATGAAGCCGCCGTGCCGTCGCCGTCGGCTCGACCAAAGCCGGGCCGGCGTCTACCGCCGTTTACAATCGTCGACGAAGGCCGTTCGTCGGGCGGCGGTTCGACGAACGCCCGATCTAGTTGTCAGTTGAAACGGACTCGGCGCCCTTGTTGACCACCGTCGTGACCGCAACGTCGAGCGTGACGTTGCCGAGCGTCCGGAAAATGTCCGGCACCATCTCGACTGCGACGAGCAGCGCGAGCGGAGCGATCGGCACGCCCAGAGCCATTGCAATCGGTGCAATCGAGCTGATGAAGCTGACCTCGCCCGGAAGGCTGACGGCGCCGTAGCTCATCACTGCGCCGACTGCCGTTGCGGCAATCATCTGGGCGAGGGTCGGCTCGTAACCGAGCCAGTGCGCCACATAGAAAGCGACGGCCGTGTTCATCGCCGGTCCGGTCGCTCGGAACAGGGCGACGGCCAGCGGAAGAGTCACGTCGGCAACCTGCTCTCGTACACCGAGCACCCGAGCGGCGGCGAGCATGGCTGGAAGCGAGGCAAGCGAAGAGCGCGTCGAGATGGCGACGCTCTGCGGCGCGATCAGGCCCTTGCTGAAGGAAGCCAGTCCGATCCGCCCCCAGATCAGCGCGATGGGATAGGCCCACAAGGTGACCAGAACACCGATTGCCGAGATGATCAGGATGTAATGACCGAGGCCTGCGAATGCCGCTCCACCCGCGCTTGCGCCCACGCTGAAAGCGAGAGCGAACACGCCGAGGGGCGCGATCCATAGCACCCAGCCGATGACGATGAGCAACGCGTCGGCGATGGCCTGGAAGATCTCCACGATTGAGCGCCGGCGGCTGGCGTCGATCCTCGCAACGGCAAGAGCGAACAGCAGCGCGAACACTACGAGGGGAAGCACGTCGCCATTTGCGGCCGCCGAGATGACGTTGCCCGGAATGACTCCTTTGAAAAACTCGATTGCCCCCGGGATGGGACCGGACGCCACGGATTGGTCGAGCCCGGCGAGGCCGGCCTGCATCGCCTGGGCCTGCGCCTGCGGAAGCGGGAATGCGCCAGTCAGCATCACCACGGCGACGGCACCGAAAACAGCGGACGCGGTGCACAGGATAACAATCCACAGCACCGACCGGGCGGCGATCTTGCCGGCCCGCGCCGCCTCTGCGCCTGCCGCTACACCCGTGACGAGAAGCGCCACGACGAGCGGGATGACCGTCATCTTCAGCGCATTGAGCCAGAGTCCGCCGATCAGGCCCGATGCCTGAAGCGCGGGCTCACGAAGTCCGTCGCCGGCGCGCTGTGCGACGAGTCCCGCAATCAATCCGAGAACCAATGCAACCAGGACGAAATAAGGCCGCCCTCCACGTATTGGCATGGCGGCGGCCTCTTCGGCCCGATCTGCTTGGCTCATTTAGGCTTCCGGAACTTGTAGACGAAGCGGTCGGTCTTACCCCGGATCTTCGGGTCGAACACCAACAGGGTGTGATCGTCGGCCGGATTCTTCAAGATGTCGCTCTCGGCCTCGAGCCTGAAGCCCGCCTTCTCGAAGTCGGCCTTCACCACCGCCGGGTCGATCCGGTGGTACTTCTCGACCGTCTCGCGGGTATCGCCGGGATTACCCACGTGATCGATGACGCCAACGATGCCGCCGGGCCTCATCGACGCGTAGACCGTCTTCAGGAAGGCATCCGGTTCCATCTTCACGACGCCATACTTGGCGCTCTCCCAATAAACGTCGTGGTAATTGAGGTTGATCATCATGAAGTCGTAGGAGTTCTCGGGCAGCGCCAGTGCTTCGAACGGCGTCACAACCAGGTGCGTGTTCGGGACCTTCGCCTGGAGAGCCGCGAACTTCTCGGCCGCTTCCTTGCCGTAGAACTGCGTCGGCTCCCACACGGTCACGTGGCCCTTCGGGCCGACTGCCGGCGCCATGATCTCGGCCCAGTAGCGATTGGCACCGAACATATCGATCGCCTGCATTCCGCTCTGGAGGCCGAGGAAGGACAGGACCTCGGCGGGCTTGCGGCCCTCGTCGAGCTTCACATTGTCCTCCGACCGGTTCGCAGCGGCAGCGACCGCCGTCGCGACATCGGCCGGCTTTGCGAGAGCGACGGTGGCGAATGTCGATACACCCGCGAGCGCCAGCGAGAGCGTGAGCAACTTCAGTGTCCGCATTGGAATTCCCCCTAATGGATGCAGGGACGCGGCTTGCCCCGCGTTGAAGCGTCCAACAACAAGTCTTCTGTCAACGCCCAACTTGGCGCGGCCAAGCGTATCGCGCCAGCCTCGATTTGCACTAGGGCGCGATCCGCCAAGTGATCCGCTGGCTGAACCCGCTCTTTATCGGCTGTCCCGAATTCCCGACTGCAGGCGAGAATTCGGCCCGCTTCTGGAACACGTAGCAGCTCATCGTGTCGAGCGTCGGGATCTCGCTGCTGGTTTCCACGCTGCAGTCACGGATCTTGCCAGCCTCATCGACCAGGATGACTGTCTCGACCGTTCCCTGATCCCGTCCTTCGAGAGCGCTTCGCGGATAGTCGGCCGAGCTGAAGACCTTGGCCAGCGGCTCCCTTGGAACGGCGCTCGTCGCCACCCGGTCATTCTTGTCGATGTTCCACATGTCGCGCAGGTCGACGAGGCATTTGTCGAGCTCAGCAAGCAACGGCTGGACGTCCGACAAAGCGAATGTCCTTTTGAAGCCGGCAGTGGAGATGGTCAGCGACTTTGCCTGCTTATTCGCATCGATCACCGAACGCGGAACGTTGATCGACATTACCCGCAGCTTCTTCTGCGATTCCGCATATTGCAGCGCGTGCATCCGCACCATCGGCTGATCGTCGAACTGGATCGAGGCCGGATATTTGTCCGCGACGATGTAGGGTCCATTCCGGATCACCAGGATTCGCATGATCCCGCCCCTCGGCGACGGCTTGAACCCGATGCCGAGCGGATCGCTCTGAGAGCCATAGTCACGGCTCGCGATGCACTGCGCCTCGTCATAGTCGAGCCACCATTTCCCGGTGGGTTCAAGAGGCGCGGCCGAGGAGACTGAGGACTGGGCAAACAAGGCTGCGATCAACGCAAATCGGATACCCATATTACCCCTCCAGCCGCCACGTTATCGACTGAGAAAATGAGCTCTTGGTCGGCTTTCCATCGAGCCCGATCGCCGGCCGATACTTCGCTCGTGTCCTAATGATTGCACAGCTTTGAGCGTCGATCGAAGCGGCCCCGCTCGTCTGTGTCACGGTGCAGTCAGCGACCTTACCCTTCTCGTCTATGAGCACGACCAGGGTCGTCGTCCCCATCATGTCTTCCCGTATGGCGGCCGGCGGATAGTCGGACGCTCGGAAGATGCCGTAAAGGTCCGCTGAAGGTCCCTTCTTGAGAGTCACGCTGTCGTGGTTCTCGTCCCATACTTTCCAGACGTCCCGGAGGTCCGCGGCGCATTCATCAAGCAATCTGAGTACTGTGGAGATCTCGCTGATCGCGAACGTCCGCTCGACTTCGCGGACCGAGACAGGCCGGGACCCGTCACGCCTTAGATGCTCCAGCTTCGAGCGGATTTGTAGAGTCGAGGAATGCGCCATTGGGCCCAGGTCGATCGACAACAAGTTCATCATCAGCGCGCGCTGGCGGAGCTTCCCGACGCCAAATTCCAGGAAGTTCGTCCGGATGGGCACGCCATCGTCGAACGCAACTTCCCCCTCGACCTGGTCAGGCAGTTTCCAAGTTCCATCCCAGACGACAGCGACCTGGAGCACATCCCCTATCGCCGGCTTCTTGAACACTAGTGACAGTGGCGCTGCAGTAGGGCCGTAGTCTCTTGAAGCGATGCATTGCTCATCGTCGAAGTTCACGAGCCACTTCCCGATTGGCTGGATCGGCATTGCGGCTTCGGATGTCGTCGCGATCAAAAGTGCAGAGAGCGCGGCAAGGCATTTTGAAAGCAGCATCGCCTTAGTCCGTAACCCGCCAGGTGATCCTTTGAGCAAACGCGCTCTTCACCGGCTTGCCGTTGACACCAATCGCCGGATCGAACCGAGCCTTGTATGCAATCACCGCGCAGGTTCGAGAATCGATAACGGCGATCCCGCTCGTTTCCGTCAACGTGCAATCCCGCACCTTTCCCGTCTCATCGATCAGGAGAACGAAGCTCGTCGTGCCGCTCCAGACCTTCGCCAGGGCCTGGCGCGGAAAATCCATCCCTGTAATCATCCCCTGGATCGGCACCAGAGGACGAGGAGGCGTCCCGATCTTCGACGGACTGCCTTCCTCCAAGTTCCAGGTCTGGCGGAGCCGCTCGCGGCAGGCATCCATCGCCGTCCAAGCCTTGCCAACGTCGCCCAGTGGAAAGCCGTCGATAAACGAGCCCTTGATGTCCAGGCGCAGATTGCGTGCGGTGCGGATCGCCTCTGCGGCGTCGGAAGGAAGGTGCATAAGGGACACTGACTGCTTACTCGACTTCGCGGGGTAGCCGAGTGGATAACCCAAGGCGTACGTGTCGAAGATCCTCCCATCGAGATCGATCTTCGCTCCAACCTGGTCGGACGTCTTGCGATATGCCGGTCGAATGATCGCCAACTGCAGAGCGTGGCCCGTCGGCGGGGCCTTCAACGCCAACGTGGTGGGCTGATCGGCCGCTCCATATTGCCGCACGGCGACGCATCGAGCGTCTGACGGCTCAATCTTCCAATCCCCGATTGGGACGGCCGCATTTGCAGGCTGAGATACGGTCGTCGACAAAGCGACGACAGCGCACAAGGCGCGGGTAACCATACGCTGCTCCCCCGAACAAGCCCCGAGCAAGGCGACAGTATCTAAGCTGCGGCGGCCTTTCCAGCCCGATCCGCAGCCATCGCCTGGATCAGCTTGAGCGCCTCATGCGCGGAGAGTGCGGAGCCCTCCTGCCAAAGGCCGACGTAGGATAAATGCTCGCCGGCGAAGACGATCGGACCCTCGGGCTTCAGCAACTCCGCATATTGCGCCCCCCGCGGTGTGTCGTCCGCTGGGCCGCCGCCCCACAGCGCGCCGACTCCTTCCGAGTAGGGAACCTGCCCCCAGTTCACGACCACCGGGCTCTGCAGGAGGTGCGACTTGCCCGGGTGGAGCGCCTCGATCGAATCCCGGCTGATCTTGATCTGCTCTGTTATGGGCAGCTTGGTGAACGTTCCCGGATTGTCGTCATGGGTCCAGCCGGCGACATAGGCTCCGACGATCACTCCTCTCGCCCCGTGGTGATGGTCGCTCGGATAAAGGACATTCTCGTTCAACCGGTCGGTCCACGCGAGCCCGCCGTAGACGCCATCCGCCTCCCAGAACCGCGGAGACTCGAACGCAACCTTTGCGCTCTTCAAATAATTAACGTTCTTCAACGCGGCCTTTTTAGCAGGCGAGAAGTCGTTCGGAATCCGCTCCAGCAGGTTCGCGGGAAGCGTCACCACCGCATAGTCCGCCTCGGTCGCCTGAGCGCCGTGCTCGATCCGCACGCGATTGCCTACCCGGCGAATCGCGGTCACCGGCGTATTGAGTCGAACGCTCGGCTTCACCTGTTCGTAGATGCCGTGCGCAATACGATCCATGCCCCCGACGGGCTGGAGCATGGTCGGCTGCATATCGATGATGGATTCGAAGATCTGCGGGAACGCCGCGCTCCGCGAAGGGAGGATCTCCTTGAGGGTCAGCGGGTCGAGCGCCTTCGGCGCATGGTCGTAACCAGCGGGCCAATTCGTGAATCCGGAGCTCGCCGATCCCCGGTAGACGCCCTTCGGATCCAGCGACGCGTAGAAGTTGAGGAACTGGCGAAACCCATCCAACTCGTCCTTTGGCATCGCGCCGTTCAGCGCGTTCGTGTCGATCGCCTTCGCCAGAAGCTCGCCGATCCGCCCGTGAAGATCGTAAACCATTTGCCGGCCCGGATGGACCTTTCCACCGAAGTCCCAGCCGGTGGAATGGTGGCTATTAACGAACGTCTCGAGTGGGACATTGAAGCGGCGCGCATAACCCAGGATCGCATGGTGCCATGACGGGATGCGAGCTGGACCGGCGTTGAAATACATACCGTCGGAGAAGTTCGCCTGCTGCAGCGGCCGCTCGTTCTGGATCACCCGGTCCCTGCCCCGGATGGTCCAGGCACGGCCGCCGACGCGATCCCGTGCCTCGAGCACCATCACCTTGTACCCGGCCCGCTGAAGCTCATAAGCGGCGACAAGCCCGGCGATGCCGGCGCCAAGGACCACGACCGAGCGGCCGTTCCCGGATGCCTTGGGCAAACCGAAGTCCGCCGCCGACGCCGCCGTCGGCATCGACAGGCCGAGCATCTGCATCGCCGCCAGCGCCGCTCCGGCGCCGCCGACTTCTCCGACACGCAAAAGGACTTCCCGCCGACTGACCGCCATTTGAGCCCCCTTCTCGCGAATTATTTCTGCGCCGCAGTCACCTCGATCTCGACCAGCCAGCCGGAGTCGACCAGGCCCGCGACCTGCATCGTCGACCGCGCCGGCTTGTTCGGCTGCTGCGGGGTTCCGAAGAAGGCTGAATAGCCGCGCATCATGCCTTGGAAATCCATCCGCTGCTGGCCCGGAGGAGCGACCAGGAAAACGCGCATCATCACGACGTCGGTCATCGCCAGGCCGTGCTGCTGAAGCTGCTTTTCGATCTTGGCGAGGATGGAGCGCGTTTGCGCTTCGGTGTCACCGAAGCGCTCGACCGAGCCAGCCGGGACATCGGGCTTCACTGCATCGGGAACCGTCCCGCTGACATAGACCAGCCGGCTTCCTGCAGGCACTTCGACGGATGCTGAAATCGGAGAGGCATCGGGTCCGACCCGCTTGATCGGCTGGGCCGAAGCAGTTGCCGCCAGCGCCAGAAGGATCGCACCCGTAACGTATCGCAACATCGACTCGCCCCCTGCCATGCAGCCGTTCGGCAGAATGCCAAGGATTTGCGGTCTATGCCTCAATATTTCGACCGGCGGACGCATCGGCTCACCAGTTTGCGCGTTCTTTCAACAGCTTGAATTGCGAAGGAACGGAGTCGACCCAAATGGACAACAAGGACCAGATCAACACCCTCAACGGCCTCATCGAGACCACCGTCGACAGTGTCACGGGATATGAGGATTCAGCCCGGAACATCGAAAATGAGCGTTTCCGTCAGATTTTCCGCGAACGCGCGGACGAGCGGCAAAAGGTGGTCGAGGATCTCAGGAGCGAAGTCCGCAGGCTCGGCGGCGATCCCGAAGAGTCCGGTAGCTTCCTCGGCAAGGCTCATCAACGCTTCGAGGACCTGAAGGCCGCGATCACCGGCCGCGACGAGAAAGCGATCATCAACGAGGTCGAACGCGGCGAAGACTACATCAAGGGCAAGTTCGAATCCGCGCTGGAAGGCGGCGATCTCGGCGGCGAGGCCCGGCAGATAGTCGAGCGCTGCTACCAGTCGGTCCGTGCCGGCCACGACCAGATCAGCCAGCTCAAGCACGGCATGGAGACCAACGCATAAGTCCCGACCGATCTTCCGGGAACTTCGGGCGGCGGCGTCTATGGCGTCGCCGCCCTTTGCATTCCGTGCCAAAGGCTGAATTCGTATGCGGCGTTTTGGTCAATAGTTCCGGTCAACCGGTCATTTCACTTCGACGCAGCCGTAACTATTCAGACCCTCGAGCACGGCATCGTCGAGGGTGCCGAACACCGACAGTTCGAGGAGTCCTCATGTCCCGGATCAGGATCGCACTTGCCCTGCTTGCCTGCGTGTTCGTCAGCCTGGGTGCACCGGCGGTCGCGGCCTTCGTCTAAGAGCGGATCACGCTCCGAACAGGAGCTTCACGTGATTCCGGAACAGCCTCG
>JBKPKZ010000071.1:0-4931 GCA_046731355.1 Pseudomonadota bacterium
GTTGGCGGTGCCGAGCCAGTCGGTGATCCGGCCGTCGTCGTGGCGCCACAGGATGTCGCTCTTGCCATCGCCGTTGAAGTCGCTGCGGAAGTCGAGGAGGATCGCCTGTTGGATCGTCAGCTGGACCCCGCCGCCCGGCGCGGCGCTGGCGACGATCGTGCCATTGACGGCCTGCGACAAGGTCAGAGAGCCGCCGCTATACGTCAGCGTGTGACCGCTCAGGTTGAACGTAAATCCTGCCAGCACCGCATCGGTGATGACAATCTTGTCGCCAACCGAGAAGTCGGTGATGGTGTCACCGTTCAAACCAGTCTTCGTGTCCTTGAACGTGTCGTTGCCGGAGCCGCCGGTGAGCGAGTCCGCGCCCTGGACGCCACCAGTCAGTATGTCGTCCCCTGTTCCGCCGTCGATCGCGTCGTTGCCGATGCCGCCCACGATCGTATCATTCCCGTTCCCGCCGGATATCGTATCGTTGCCATCGCCGGCGGCCGCGGAGGGCGTCAATCGGTAGATCGCTCCGCTCAGGCTGATGGCATAGAGTGCGCCGCTGCCGTCAACGCCGAACGAAGCGATCTGGCTCAAGGGAGCGCCGCCGGTAACGATCTGGCCGGTCCGTTCGATCACATCGATGGCGTGGCCGCTTTCGACCCGCAGGCTCCAGACCCGGTTCGAGAGGAAATCGGCAAAAATGTACGAGCCTTGCAGGCCGGGCGCGGGGCCGTGATAAACATAACCGCCGGTGACGGATTGGCCTGCAGCGCGGCCGTACTCGAAAATTGGATCGACGAACTCCGGGCTATCGGGTCCCTCGAAGGGCAGGGTGCCCTCCCGCGTGTCCCATCCGTAGTTCAGACCGCCGGTGCCGGCTGGCTGGTAGTCGATTTCCTCCCGGGCGCTTTGGCCGACATCACCGATATAGAGGTCGCCGGTGGCAGAATCGAAGCTGAAACGCCAAGGGTTGCGTAAGCCGTAGGCCCAGATCTCGTCTGCGCCCGGCTGACCAACGAAGGGATTGTCGCTTGGAAGGGCGTAGTTCCGCGTCGCGTCTCCGGGGAAGGCGTCGCCATTCACATCGAGACGCAGGATCTTGCCGAGCAGGCTGTTGATGTTCTGCGCGTTCTCGCCGGGGTCGCCGCTACCGCCACCGTCGCCGATGCTGACGTAGAGATATCCATCCGGCCCGAACGCGACCCTACCGCCATTGTGGTTGGTCTGCCCGGGATGCGGCACGATAATGACCGTCGTCCCTGTCGGGTTGGCGATATCGGGATTTCCGGCCGAACGTGTGTAGCTTCGCACCTCGACATCGCCGTTCGCGTTCACGAAGTTGACGAAGAAGCGTCCGTTGTTCTGATAGTCGGGATCGAATGCAACGCTCAGCAGGCCCTGCTCGCCGCCGGTCGTTAGCTGGTTCGTTGGTATGCTTAGGAATGTTGACCGGTTGCCGGTCGAAAGATCGAGCAGGACGATCTGTCCCAGGTCCTTCTCGACGACATAGAGGCGGTTGGCGTCACCGGGTGCGGACGTGGCGAAAACCGGCGCGTTGAAACCGCTGGCCACCAGAGTCGCGACGATCTGGCCAACGTTCGGCAAGGTGTCGGCAACACTATGCCCATAGATCACATCGTCGGCATCAGTGCCGACCAGGATGTTACCGCCGTCGCCCCCAGAGATGGTAGCCATCGCCGAACGCTTCCTTCAGTTACAATCGGAACCCGTTATCGTCGCTGGAATCCCTTTCGCCGCAAAGCAGAAAAATCAGCAGTCTTGAGGGCAGCAAGGCAACTTAGTCTTGGTTCGGCCAGTGTGCGCCCGAGCCTTGCAGGCGCAGTCGATCGCCCGGGTTACGTAATGGACAGGCGCGGATCGATAGGCAGCCGCACCCGATGCAGCCATCGAGCTGATCGCGAAGCTTGACCAGGGCATCGATCCTGCGGTCCAGCTCATCACGCCAGCGGTTCGACAGCGAACGCCAGTCGTTCGCGGTCGGTGTCCGTTCATTGGGTAATCGAGCGAGTGCATCGCGGATTTCCGCAAGGGGCATGCCAGTGCGCTGAGCCACCCGGATGACTGCGATCCTGCGAAGAACATCCCGCGAGAAACGCCGTTGGTTGCCCGAATTGCGCAGGCTGCTGATCAAGCCCCTGCGTTCGTAGAAGTGGATCGCCGACACGGCGACGCCCGCCCGTTCGCTGACCTCGCCTACGCTAAGGAGCTTATGACGATCGATAGTCTTTTGATCAGTCATCGTTTGACCTCAACATTGGTTGAGGTTCTATGAGGCATCTCGACCATTCGCAATGGAGAGACTCATGACCGTATCGACCAAGCCCCGCCTCGTCGGCTTCAATCATGTCGCGATCGAAGTCGGCAGCATCGACGAAGCGCTCGATTTCTATTCGAAGCTGTTCACGTTCGATCTTCGAAGCCGTGAGCCTGGAATGGCATTCATCGACCTTGGCGACCAGTTTCTGGCGCTCCAGGAGGTCGATGTTCCATCGGAAACCGGGGGCCGCCATTTCGGGCTGGTCGTCGAGGACAAGGAGGCGGCGCGCGCCGCCATCATTGGAGCCGGAATTGAGATAATGCCCGGGCCATTCCTCGATTTCCGCGATCCCTGGGGCAATCTGGTCGAGATCATCGGCTACACGAACATCCAGTTCACCAAGGCCGATCATGTCCTTCGCGGCATGGGCCTGGAGCACCTGAAGAAGAACCAGGAGGCGATCTTGGAACTTACGCAAAAGGGCATGGCGCCGCCCAAGGTGGTGGAGGCGGCCTGACCGCGCCATCCGATGACCCCGGCATGCCTTTACAAACACTCAGGCGCGCCGCCTCGACAAACATGGGTTAGGGAACTTCCGCCCGCTTATGATAAACTCCGTTGGATCCAAGCGATTGAGGGCGGACGGCCTGTCCCGCCGCCAATCGGAAAGGGAGTGATTCAACGACGGGAGAGTAGGTATGCATGGGGCGTCCAATTCAGCAGCCTATTACCGGAACCGCGAGCAAGTCGAGCGAGCACGAGCCGCCCAAGCCGTTTCGGACAATATCCGACAAATCCATCTGACCATGGCCCAGCGATACCAGGAGTTGGCCGAGCAATCCGAAATGTCGACCGCCGCGCCGCCCGTTTAGGGCTTCCAATGGCCGGGGCGGGTGGAAAACAGCGTCAGGCTAACGATCGGGAAGAAGTCCAGTCTCCTCCCTGAACCGAAGGCTGTCACCAGCGCCTTAGCGGAACGAACGTGTGGAAATGCATCGGCGCCGAATTGACCGCTGCGCCATAAGCCTTGACCCAAACGCTGGAACGGCGGCCTGCACCTCGACTGACCCGCATTCCGGCGGCTAGGGCCGCGCCATGGATGCAGCTGTGGCCATTTCGTCGAGTGCGCCCGCGCGAACCTGGAAGGGAGAGCTCCAGGCGACGCTTGCGCTCGCCTGGCCGCTGATCCTCGCCAACCTGACGATGCAGCTTATCCAGGCGACCGACGTCGTGTTGCTCGGCTGGCTCGGCTCGAAAGAGCTCGCAGCGGCCGCGCTCGCGCTCAGCCTGTCATTCGGGATGATCCTGTTCGCGCTCGGCGTCCTCACCGCATGTTCGCCGATGATGGCCTCCACCCTCGGCGCTCGGTCCAACGCCGTTCGCGATGTCCGCCGGACGTTCCGGCAAGGCGTCTGGGCGGCGGCGATGATGGCCGTTCCGACGCTGGTCGTCCTGTGGAACGCCAAGGAGGTCATCCTCTTCTTCGGGCAGGATCCCGAGCTCGCCCGCCTCGCCGGCTGGTTCCTCCGCGGCTACATGTGGGTCATTCCGCCTTGGATGCTGTTCCAGGTGATGCGCAACTTCGTCTCGGCGCTGGAGCGGCCAGGCTGGGTACTGGTGATCAGCAGCCTTGGGATTCCGGTCAACGCGGTTCTCAGCTGGTCGCTGATCTTCGGGCACCTCGGGCTGCCGGAGCTGGGGCTGATCGGGGGCGGCATCGGAAGCTCGATCGTGTGGGCGGCGATGGCGCTGGCGCTCGCCCTGGTCATCCTCACCGACCGGCAATTCCGCCGCTTCCACCTGTTCGGGCGCTTCTGGAGGCCGGACTGGCCACGCTTCCGCCAGCTGTTCAAGCTCGGCGGACCGATCGGCCTTACAATGGGCTTCGAAGGCGGCGTGTTCAGCGCGGCCGCCTACCTGATGGGCCTGTTCGGAGCGCCGTCGGTCGCGGCGCACCAGATCGCCCTCCAGATCGCAGCTACGACCTTCATGGTCCCGCTTGCGCTCGGCCAGGCCACCACCGTTCGGGTCGGCCTCGCCTACGGTCGCCGGGACCGCGAGGGGATCGGCCTCGCCGGCTGGACGGCCCTTGGCCTCAGCACGGCCTTCATGACGCTGATGGCGACCTTGATGTTCATCTTCCCGCGCGAGCTGATCACCCTCTTCCTGGCCGATACCAAGGAGAATGCGACGGTGATCGAGCTCGGAATGTCGTTCCTGCGCATCGCAGCCCTGTTCCAGATCGTCGACGGTTGGCAGGTCGTCGGCGCGGGAATGCTTCGCGGTATCCACGACACGCGCGTGCCGATGATCTTCGCTTTGTTCGGCTATTGGGCGATCGGCCTCGGCGTCGGCATCGCCCTTGCCTTCTTCATGGACTGGCGCGGGATCGGCATCTGGACCGGCCTTGCCGCGGGCCTTGGGGTCGTTGCAGTGCTGATGATCCGGCGCTGGAGCCGTCGCGACCGGCTGGGGCTGCTCGAAGCCGGCGCGTGAAATCTGCATCCATGGGGTGTTGACGCCCCAAACCGCCGCACCCATATGCGCGGCATCGCTGGCACTCTCCTTGCGGGAGTGCCAACGCGTATCGTTTCAACAAGAGAGACAAGGGGCTCACACAATGGGTTTCAGGCCGCTTCACGACCGAGTCCTCGTCCGCCGCATT
>JBKPKZ010000072.1:0-6307 GCA_046731355.1 Pseudomonadota bacterium
GCCTGCGCCTGCTCGGCGCCTGCTCCCGCGAACATGTTCTTGGCCATGATTGCGGTCACTGCCGCGATCACCAGCGCTCCGACGAGCAGCATGATCTTCTTAACATTCATGGCGAAATCGCCTCCCCTTCTCGGGCCCCAGTACGCTGACAGACATCAGGCAAATTGGTTAAGAAACCGTTGGATAAGAATGATTAGTCCGCCGACGGCGATTGCTACGCCGTATGGAACCTGTGGTTTTCCGGCCTTTTTGCGAAGGCGGTGAAGGCCGACGACCACGAGGGTCAGCAGGCCGCCGGCGATCGACATGAAGATCAGGAATCTCAACGTCGACAGCGGCGAGAACCACAAGGCGAGCGCAGCGGCGAGCTTGACGTCACCGCCCCCCATCATGCCGGCGTAGAAGGCCGCGGCGAGCAAGGCGAACACGCCCGCCGCAATTGCGACCTGCAACCCGACGTCTGGCCAGAGCGGCAGGTGAGCAGACCACCAGTAGAGCGGCGCGGCCAGCGCGACGGTGAGGTTCAGCCGGTTGGAAATCGTGAACGTGCGCACGTCGATGACTGCCGCGACCACGAGCAAAAGTGCCAGAAGAGCGAGCAGGATTTCGGTAAATGCGCCGTTTGTCATGACTCGAGACCTAGACGGCAGGGCTTTCCAAACCGTAACCGCGCCCTCGAATGGCTGAGTTCGATGTCCTGATCGTCGGTGGAGGAATCGCCGGAGCAAGCCTTGGAGCACAGCTTGCCGGGAGGGTGCGGACAGCGATTATCGAGGCGGAATCGCACTGCGGAATGCACGCGACCGGCCGCTCCGCAGCATTCTGGCTGGAGAGCTATGGCGGCCCGAAGGTCGCGGTCCTGAGTGCGGCTTCACACGATTTCCTGGAACGGCCCCCGGACGATTTTTCGGATCGTGGGTTCCTGAGGACCCGTGGAGCGCTTCATCTTACGCGTGACGAGCTTCCGGAACTGCCACCGGGTGTTCCCTCGCGCTTGATCGAGCGCGAAGAGCTTGAGCGCATGCTCCCGGGAGTGCGCCCCGCTTGGCGGCGCGCGCTCCTGGAGCCGGGTTGCGCGGACATTGATGTCGCGGGCCTCCACGCCGCGTACCTGAGCCAGTTTCGGCGAAGGGACGGTGAGGTTGCGACGGCCTCGCGGCTGACCACCGCAGCGCATCGCCACGGCAAATGGGCTGTGCAACTGGGCGATGGCTCGACTATCCGCGCCGCGACGCTCGTCAATGCGGCGGGAGCGTGGGCCGACCAGGTTGCAGACGCCTGTGGAGTGCGCCCCATCGGGATCACGCCCAAGCGGCGTACAATGGTCCAGTTGCGCGTCGGCCAAACCGGCCTGCGTGACCTTCCGCTGGTCGATGACGCAGCCGGCACTTTCTATTTCAAGGGCGAGGGCGACCGCTCGATCTGGCTTACTCCCCACGACGAGATCGATAGCGCCCCTTGCGACGCTGCACCGGACGAAATCGACATCGCAACGGCCATCGATCGATTTGAGCAGGCGGTGGACTGGCCAGTGGAAGCTGTCGAACGAAGCTGGGCAGGCCTGAGGAGCTTCGCCGCGGATCGAGCGCCGGTTTACGGATTCGATCCCGACGTTCCGTCGTTCTTTTGGTGCGTGGGACAGGGAGGATTCGGCATACAGACGGCGCCCGCGGCGAGTTTATTGGCAGCGAGCCTGCTGCTTGAAGAAGGGCTCGAAGCCGGGCTTTCGAACATCCCCACTACGGCCTATTCACCCGCGCGCTTCCGGGATTAATTCTTCCGTTCACGCAACGGCTTAGCGTTAACGGCGAAGCGAAGGCTCGCGCGGTCCAGTTGCCGGAACTTGGCTATTCCTCGCGGCCCATCGGGCTACTCATTAGTCATGGCCGGCTGAGCGGGCCGGACGTAACCGTTTTCCGTGGGGGACAATCGCCTGTGGGCGTTTCCAGCATATTCAGGTTCGCATCTCGCGACATCGCGATCGACCTCGGTACCGCCAACACCGTCGTCTACGTGAAAGGCAGGGGGATCGTGATCAACGAGCCTTCCGTCGTCGCGATGGAATGGATCAACGGGATCCGGAAAGTCCGAGCGGTTGGCGACGATGCCAAGCTGATGCTCGGCAAGACTCCGGATAACATCAAGACCATCCGCCCGCTCAAGAGCGGTGTCATCGCCGATCTCGAAGTCGCCGAGCAGATGATCAAGCATTTCATCAGCAAGGCGCAGGCCGGCGGAAGCCGGTTCTCGAGCAATCCCGAGGTGGTGATCTGCGTTCCTTCCGGAGCGACTTCGGTCGAGCGCCGGGCGATCCGCGACGCAGTTTCGAACGCTGGCGCCGGCAAGGTATCGCTGATCGACGAGCCCATGGCCGCGGCGATCGGCGCTGGTCTGCCCGTCCGCGACCCGATCGGGTCGATGGTCGTCGACATCGGTGGAGGCACGACCGAGGTCGGTGTCATTTCGCTTCAGGGGCTCGCCTATTGCGAGTCCTCGCGCGTCGGTGGCGACAAGATGGATGAAGCCCTCTCCTCGTATGTCCGGCGGAACTACAATTTGCTGATCGGCGAGGGCACCTCCGAGCGTGTCAAAATGGAAATCGGCGCAGCGAAGAGAACCCCCGAATCGGACGACATTTCCACCTATGTCCGTGGGCGAGACGTCGCTCGCGGAGTTCCGAGCGAAATCATGCTGACCCAGACCCAGGTCGCCGATGCCGTCTCGGAGCCCGTGGCCCGAATTGTCCACGTCGTCCGGTCGGCGCTTGAGCACACGCAGCCCGAGATTGCCGCGGATGTCATAGACGCCGGAATCACCATGACTGGCGGCGGATCGCTTCTGCGCGAGATCGCGACGGTGCTGGAATATGAAACCGGGCTGCCGGTTCGAGTCGCCGAGAATCCGCTGACCTGCGTAGCGGAGGGCGCAGGGCAGACTCTGGAGGACCCGACCTATCGCGGGGCGCTTCTGGCGATCTAGCCGGAAGCCTTGAATTTGTCGGCCTCGGCGCAGGCGAGGGCGTCGACTCGGTCATTTTCGGGGTGCCCGCTGTGGCCCTTCACCCAATGCCATTCGACTCGATGCGGCGCACAGGCGTCGATAAGCTCTTGCCAGAGCTCGGCATTTTTCACCGGCTTCCTGTCGGAAGTCTTCCAGCCGTTTCGCCGCCAGCCGTGGATCCACTTCGTCATTCCGTCGCGGACATAGTTGCTGTCGGTGAACAGTTGGACCCTGCAAGGTCGCTTCAAGGCCTCAAGCGCCTTGATCGCGGCCATCAATTCCATTCGATTGTTGGTGGTCAGCGGTTCGCCGCCGGACAGTTCGAGCTCCTTCGATCCGGTACGCAGAAGCGCGCCCCATCCGCCCGGACCGGGGTTTCCGCGGCACGCTCCGTCACTGTAGATTTCGACGTCGGGAAGCTCCGCCACTAGGCGACCAGCTCGCGCGGTAGCTTGAAGGTCATCCGTTCGGGAGTGTGGTCGGCAATCTCTTCGGCCACCTCGAACCGCTGACGGAGCGCAGTCAGGACTTCTCGGACCAGAAGCTCGGGAGCCGACGCGCCGGCCGTGAGCCCGATCGTCGACGGCTGGCCGAGCCAATCCCAGTCGATGTCGGCCGCGCGCTCGATCAGGCGCGACGGAACTCCGAGCCGCTCAGCGACTTCGGCGAGACGCAGGGAGTTGCTGCTGTTTGGAGCGCCGATCACCAGCAACCGCTCGCACTCCGGTGCAATTGCCTTCACGGCCGCCTGGCGGTTCGACGTCGCATAGCAAATGTCCTCGCTGCGCGGTGCCCGGATCGCGGGGAAGCGCTCCTTCAGCGCACCGACCACGGCGGCCGTGTCATCCACGGACAACGTAGTCTGGGTGAGAAAGGCGAGATTGTGGGGCGGAACCTCGACCGTCTCCGCATCGGTGACGGTCTCGACCAGAGTCATGGAACCGGCGGGAACCTGGCCGAATGTGCCGATCACTTCCGGATGGCCGGCGTGTCCAATGAACAGGATGTGCCGGCCTTCCTCGATCAGTCTTTCCGCCTGGCGATGGACTTTGGACACGAGCGGGCAGGTGGCGTCGACGTAGGTCAGGCTGCGATTCTGCGCTTCGGCCGGGACCGACTTCGGTACTCCGTGCGCGGAAAAGACGACCGGGCGATCGTCCGGAACCTCGTCCAGCTCGTCGACGAAGATCGCGCCCATGACCTTCAGCCGTTCGACGACGAAGCGGTTATGGACGATCTCGTGGCGAACGTAGACCGGCGCACCGAAGCGCTCCAGAGCAAGCTCGACAATCTGGATGGCGCGATCCACGCCGGCGCAGAAGCCGCGGGGGGCCGCGATCAGGACGCGAAGGTTAGGTTTAGGTTCAGGCATTCGAGCGCCATGTAAGCCATCGCTTGCAGCCTTTGAAGGCGCTTCCTATGAACCGTTGCGACTTGTCCAGGCCGCCAAGGAACCCAAGCCCAGTGAAGCTTCGCCTAATCCCGCTGATGATTCTCGCCCTCCTTCCGGCCTGCAACCGCCAGGGCACCCTCGAGGATGGGGGCATGTATGTCCGCCGCAGCTCCTGCCCGATCCCGGGCATTGTTGCCGGTACCGGCGACATCACGCTCTTCAATCCTGCCAACAGCATCACCGCCGATGCGATCGACGTGACCGCGACGATCACCAACCTGCACGCGTCCTGCGACGAAACCGGCAACGACGTCATTTCAACGCTGAGCTTCGACGTGGTCGCGACCCGCCGCGACCCGACTTCGGCGCGGCAGGTTGTGCTGCCTTATTTCGACGTCGGTCTCCAGGCCGGCAACCAGGTGGTCACGAAGCGGCTCGGCCGCGTCGGTCTTGATTTTGCTCCGGGAAGCTATCGCGCCCAGACCTCGGGTCAGGCGACGATAAGGGTCAATCGCGGCGCTGCCACGCTTCCAGCCGACATCCAGAAGCAGCTGAGCCGGCCCCGGAAGGCCGGTCAGGCCGACGCCGCGGTCGATCCGATGAGCGATCCAGCCGTTCGCGCGGCGGTCGCCAATGCGACGTTCGAGCACCTGGTCGGCTTCCAGCTGAGCGAACAGCAGCTCCGCTACAACGTCACTCGCTAGGATCAGGCCGCATCCGGCGTTGACTTCGCGGGCGCGTGAAGCCAGAGCCTGACGCCGTCTCCGGCGGGCTTTTCCGCCGGGAGGCCGCGCGGGAGAGTTCGCGGTTGCCCTCAATGGGCTGTCGTGGCGCCGAAGGAGCAACCGCCCCCGGAATCTCTCAGGCAAAGGGACCGCGCGCGCCTGACAGTCTGGAAAGCGTCCGCCGCGACAACGGAGGACCACCGAAGGGGTAAGCCGGCTCGCCGGCGAAAGCTCTCAGGTCGCGCGACAGACGGGGGCGACGGCGTCGAACGGGATGATTCCGCGCGGCTGTCGCAACCGGAGCGCCACGATGAGCAGAGAAGTCCACAACGGCCCAACCGACGAGACCCAGGCGCGAGGCGAGCCATACAGCGGCGATCCGAAGGGGGGCGCTGGTGTTGCCGAGCCCCAGCTGGAGAAGCTCCCGCTCGACGAATGGCACCGCCGCCATGGTGGTCGAATGGTCCCGTTCGCCGGCTACGAAATGGCCGTCCAGTACGAGGGCATCATGGCCGAGCACCTTTGGGTGCGTGAAAGCGCCGGCCTGTTCGACGTCAGCCACATGGGCCAGATCCTGTTCCATGGAAGCCAGGTGGATTCCGCGCTGGAGACGCTGCTTCCGGGCGAGCTCAAGCTCCTAGGCGACATGAAGCTGCGTTACTCACTGCTTCTGGCCGAGGACGGAACGATCATCGACGACCTGATGGCGACGCGCCGAGGCGAGGAATTTTACCTGGTCGTGAATGGCGCGACGAAGCAGGGCGACCTCGAGGTCTTCGAGAATCTCCTTCCGCGCGGCACGGTGATGGATCACATGAAAGGGCAGGCCCTGCTCGCGCTTCAGGGACCGAAAGCCGCCGAGGTTCTCGAGGTGATCGCTCCTGGCGTTTCGGAGCTCGGCTTCATGCAGGGCGGGCCGTTCCGCGTCGTCGGCCATCAGGCCTGGATCAGCCGCTCGGGCTATACCGGTGAGGACGGTTTCGAGATTTCGATTCATTCGACGGCGGCGCAGACGATCGCGGACTGGCTGGTTGGCGACGAGCGGGTGAAGCCGATAGGACTCGGAGCCCGCGATTCGCTTCGGCTGGAGGCCGGTCTTCCGCTCTACGGTCACGACATCGATAGGACGACGACGCCGGTAATGGCGGGGCTGACGTTTGCGATCAACAAGCGTCGCCGCGCCGAAGGT
>JBKPKZ010000073.1:0-4359 GCA_046731355.1 Pseudomonadota bacterium
TTGAGCCTTGGAAAGCAGATCAAGGCGCTTGGCGAAGCTTGACCGGTATTATTTTACCCGTCCGGAACTAGCCGGATTTGCTTGACGAATCCGGTCCTCGGTGCCAATGACCCGCCCGACGGCGGCTCCGATCAGGTGCCGCTTTCTCGTTTTTGAAAAGAGGCAAACGCCATGAAGGCGCTGATGAAGACGACCAAGTCGGCAAAGCCGGCTGAGGTCGAGAAGAAGTGGCATCTGATCGATGCGGACGGGCTGGTTGTCGGCCGGGTCGCGACGATCATCGCCAATATCCTGCGCGGCAAGCACAAGCCGAGCTACACCCCGCACGTCGATTGCGGCGACCATGTCGTCGTCATCAACGCGGACAAGGTCCGTTTCACCGGCCGCAAGCTCAGCCAGAAGGTGTATTACAAGCACACTGGTTATGCCGGCGGAATCAAGGGCATCACCGCGGGCAAGGTCCTCGAGGGCCGTTTCCCCGAGCGAGTGCTCGAGAAGGCGGTTGAGCGCATGATCCCGCGCGGCCCGCTCGGCCGCGACCAGATGCGCGCCCTGCATCTCTACAATGGCACCGACCATCCGCACGGCGGCCAGGATCCGCAAGTCCTCGACGTCGCGTCGATGAACCGCAAGAACAAGGTGGGCGCATAATGTCCGATACTCGCCAGTCCCTTTCCGATCTCGCTGAGCTGACCGGCCAGCAGGCCGCCCAGCCCGCTCCGGCCGCCGAGGCTGCCGACGCCGCTCCGGCCGAAGCCGCTCCGACGCCGCCGCCTCCGGCGCAGTCCGAGGCTCCGCTTCGCGAGCAGCAGCTCGACAAGTTCGGCCGCGCCTATGCGACCGGCCGCCGCAAGGACGCCGTTGCACGCGTCTGGCTCAAGCCGGGCTCGGGCAAGATCGAGGTCAACGGCCGCGACCAGGAAACCTATTTCGCCCGTCCGTCGCTTCGCCTGGTCATCAACCAGCCGTTCGACGTCGCCGAGCGCAGCGGCCAGTACGACGTCGTCGCGACCGTCAAGGGCGGCGGGCTCTCGGGCCAGGCCGGCGCGGTGAAGCACGGCATCGCGCAGGCCCTGAGCCGCTTCGAGCCGGCGCTCCGGACGGCGGTCAAGCAGGCCGGCTTCCTCACTCGCGACCCGCGCGTCGTCGAGCGCAAGAAGTACGGCCGCGCCAAGGCACGCCGGAGCTTCCAGTTCTCGAAGCGCTAAAAGGCTTCGGACGAGCGTCACGCGAAGGGCGGTCCGGCTTCCGGGCCGCCCTTTTCGATTCTAGGCTGGCGCAATGCCGAAGGCCTTCACGAGGGCGGTGAGCCCGAAACTCTCCGATTGCGAGCTGACACATCAGGATCGGGTCGCGATCGACTGGGCAAAGGCGGATGCCCAGCATTCCGCCTACGAGAGAGCGCTCGAGCAGGCTGGACATAAGGTCATTCGACTGCCGGACCTCCCCGACCATCCCGACGGAGTGTTCGTCGAGGACACCGCCCTCCTCCTCGATCGCAATGCCGTCATCCTTCGCCCGGGAGCCGCGTCCCGGGCCGCTGAAACGCAATCCACAGCCGCCGGCCTCGAGGAGCATTTCCGACTGCATCGCGTGGCCAGGGGCCATGTCGACGGTGGCGACGTGCTTCGGATCGGCAACAGCCTTTACGTCGGGCTGTCGAGCCGCACGGATGGCCAGGGAATTGACGCCCTTCGCGAGATCGCAGGCGAGATCGGCTTCGACGTCGTCCAGGCGGAACTGAAGGATTGCCTGCACCTGAAGACTGGAGCGACTTTCGCGGGGCTGGACCGGGACGGCGCTCCAGTCCTCATCTACAACCCTCGAAGCGTCGATCCTTCCCAGTTCGCAGGCGTCGAACCCATGCCCGTCGACAGTCGGGAACCGGCAGCCGCGAACTGCCTGCGCGCCGGTGACCTTCTCATTCTCCCGGCCGGCAACCCGCGAACCGCCGAACGGCTTCGCAAGCGCGGGTTCGAGGTCGTCGAAGTGGATGTCTCGGAGCTTCAGAAGGCCGAGGCGGGTGTTACCTGCATGAGCCTGATCGGATAGCGACACGGCCCGGAGCGCTTCTCCGGGCCGTCCATTCGCGAGGCGGCAGCGCTGTTCGGGATGAGGAAGCGGCGGAGTTGCCAGAAGCGGAACAACGTTTAGGCTCCGAAAAAGAGAGGGTAAGAGATGCAACGCCTGATCCTGTTCCTGCTGGCCTTCTTGATCGCGGCGCCATCTTCCGCCGCCCAGCAGAAGCCAAGCCAAGGCGCCATTCTCATCTATTCGGGAACGACCGGTTACCGGCACGAGTCCATCCCGGCGGGAATCAAGGCCGTGAGCGCGATGGCCGCCCGGCGCGGATTGACGGTCGTCGCGAGCGAGAATCCCGCGGTCTTCTCGGCGAGCAGCCTCAAGCGCTTCAAGGCGATCGTTCTCTTGAGCTGCACGACGGACCCGAAAAAACCGGAATCCGAATGGCTCGTCGGTGACCGGCGCGACGCCCTTCAGCAGTTCGTCCGTGGCGGCGGCGGGATCCTTGCCATCCATGCGGCGGCGGACTCCCACTATCACTGGCCCTGGTATTCCCGGATGATTGGAGCCCATTTTCAACGCCATCCGGCAGGGACCCCGAAGGGCCGAGTGACCGTGGTCGCGCCCGGCGACCCGGTCGTCGAGGGGCTTCCCCGATCGATCGAGCGCACCGACGAATGGTATTACTTCGAGGACTACGACCCCGTTTCGAAAGTGCTGGTGACCCTCGATCCCGCATCAATCGGCGAGAGCGACACCAATCCCAACCCGGTCGCATGGACCCGCCAGATCAACGACGGACGCATCTTCTACACGGCGATGGGCCACACCAGCGAGAGCTATTCCGAGCCGTTCTTCCTAGAGCATGTCGCGAAGGGGCTGGACTGGGTGCTGAGGCGCCGATGACGAGGACGCTGCTGCTCGCCGTTCTTCTCATGGGCGCAACTCCAGCCGAGGCCGACAGCCTTCTCCTGAAGCCCGCGCGTGTGTTCGACGGCACGAAGGTTCACCAGGGCTGGTCGGTGCTGGTCGAAGGCGACCGGATCTCGGCCGCCGGTCCGGACGTCTCGGCACCGCCCACTGCACGAGTGATCGAGCTTCCGGGCGCCACTTTGATCCCGGGCCTCGTCGAGGGGCATTCGCACCTCTTCCTCCATCCCTACAACGAGACCCTGTGGGACGATCAGGTGCTCCACGAATCGCTGGCGCTTCGAACGGCCCGGGCCGTCGTCCAGGCCGAGCGGACGCTCGATGCAGGATTCACGACCGAGCGCGACCTCGGCACGGAGGGCGCGGGCTTCGCCGACGCCGGGCTTCGCGAGGCCATCGACAAGGGCATCGTCCCCGGCCCCCGGCTGCTCGTCGCAACCAGGGCGATCGTCGCCCGCGGAGCGTATGGGCCCAAGGGCTTCGAGCCGGGCCTCGCGATCCCTCAGGGAGCGCAGGAAGTCGCCGGCGTCGACGAAATCGTCCGCGCCGTCCGGGACCAAATCGCCGGCGGCGCCGATTTCATCAAGTTCTACGCCGACTATCACTGGGGCCATGGCGAACCGAGCCGCCCGACGCTCTCCCAGGCGGAGCTGACTGCAGGCGTCGCCGCCGCCCACGACGCCGGGCGGATGGTGGCGGTCCATGCCACGACCCCCGAGGGAATGCGCCGGGCCGTCCTCGCGGGAGCCGACACGATCGAGCACGGCTTCGGCGGAACTGCGGAAGTCTTCAAGCTGATGCACGACAGGAACGTCGCCCTTTGCCCGACGCTCGCGGCGTCGGAGGCCTATGCCCGCTACTTCGAGAAGTGGAACGGCGAAGAACCGGCGCCCGAGAGCGTACAGGAGAACCGGCGGTCCTTCCGGCTGGCGATGAATGCCGGCGTGGAGATCTGCATGGGCGGCGACGTCGGTGTCTACGCGCACGGCCAGAATTGGCTCGAGATGGACGCGATGCGGCGCGCCGGAATGTCCGCTTCCGACGTCCTTACCGCGGCGACCTCGGGCAATGCGCGCATCTTTCACCTGGCCGACCGCGGACACGTCCAACAAGGCCTTCTCGCCGACCTTGTCGCGGTCGAAGGCGATCCCGCCGGTGACGTCTCGGCGATCCGCAACGTGAAGCTGGTGATCAAGGGTGGAAAGGTGGTCCGGGAACGCTAGCTCACAAGGCGCTTCACGACCTCGTCGAATTCCATCGCCACCGCAATCCTCTTGTGCCGGCTCGTCTGCCCCGCGACGATCTCGACCTCGGACTTCGAGACACCCAGCGCTTTTGCGAGCAGCTTCACGACCGCCCCGTTGGCCGAACCGTCGGTCGGGGCTTCGGCCACCCGGATCTCCAGCT
>JBKPKZ010000074.1:0-13030 GCA_046731355.1 Pseudomonadota bacterium
ACCGTGATCCACGCCGTTCGGCAGATCGAGAAGTTGCGCGCGAGCGATGCAGAGCTCGACGCGGACATCCGCCTGCTGACGAGGCAGTTGGAGGGCTAAGCCGGGGAGGAGGGCGGTCGCCCCAACGGCCGAAGAAGAGGCCCGGCAGGAGCAATCCCGCCGGGCCTTTTCGTTTCTAGAGGGTCAGCGCGGCAGGCCGACGGCCCGATAGGCTTCCTTGAGAACCGGCGCCCCCAGTTCCGCAGCCCGGGCCGAACCATCGACGAGGTGCCGGTCGAGCTCGGCCGGGTCGTTGCGCAGCTCCTCGAGCCGCGAGCGGAGCGGGTGGAGCAATCCGACGAGCACGTCCGCGAGCGCGGGTTTGAACGCGCCGAAGCCCTGTCCCGCAAAGCGCGCCAGAACCTGCTCGACGGTTTCGCCGGTCACGGCGCCGTAGATTCCGACGAGGTTCTTCGCTTCCGGCCGGCCGTCCAGGCCGGCGGGGTCCTCGGGCAGCGGCTCCGGGTCGGTCTTGGCCTTGCGGATCTTCTGCGAGATCACGTCGTCGCTGTCGGTCAGGTTGATCCGGCTCATGTCGGACGGATCGGATTTCGACATCTTCGACGTGCCGTCGCGCAAGCTCATCACGCGCGCTGCGGCACCACCCCCGACGAACGGCTCAGGCGCGACGAACAGCTCGACGTCGTAATCGGTATTGAACTTGATCGCGATGTCTCGGGCGAGCTCGATGTGCTGCTTCTGGTCTTCACCGACCGGAACGTGGGTGGCGCGATAAAGCAGCACGTCCGCCGCCTGGAGAACGGGGTAGGTGTAGAGCCCGACGCTCGCGCCTTCACGCGACTTGCCGGTCTTGTCCTTGAACTGCGTCATTCGGTTCAGCCAGCCGACGCGAGCGGTGCATTGGAGGATCCAGGCGAGTTCCGGATGGGCAGGGATCGCGCTCTGCTGGAACAGGATGGATTTTGTCGGATCGATGCCGCTTGCGATGAGCGCAGCCGCCATCTCGCGGATGTTCGAGCGAAGCTCGCCTGGATCGACGTCAATCGTCAGGGCATGAAGATCGGCGAGAAAGAAGAGGCACTCCGCCTCATCCTGCATCCGGACCCATCGAAGGATTGCCCCCAGCAGATTTCCGAGGTGAAGGCCTCCGGTCGGCTGGATGCCGGAGACGACACGCATGCGATTGGGCTCAGCCGACATCGGTATACGGCCTCCTGCGCCGGAACAGGGACTTCAGTTCCTCGCGGTCGGTACCGCCAAGGACCCAGACCGCTGGGAAGTAGACCGCCATCCCGCCACCAACGAGTGCAACGACGCCGGCCATGCGCTCGGCGACGGAACCGTCGAACCAGCCGCCGAGCACCGTACGGATTCCATAGAGCGCGGCCACCATCAGTACGCCGGCCAGCAGCTGGCGGATAACCCGGCTGGCAAGCCAACCCTCGATCCTGAAATGGCCGCGGCGGTGGAGGATGACGTAGAGCATCAGGCAGTTGAGCCAGGACGTGATTGCGATCGCCGACGCGAGGCCGGCGATCCCGAACGGTGGAATGAGGATGAAGTTGAGCACCACGGTTGCGACCAGCACGAAGGCCGCGATCTTCACCGGCGTCGCCGTGTCCTGCCGCGCGTAGAAGCCGGGCGTCAGCACCTTCACAAGCACGTAGGCGGGAAGGCCAAGGACCACGATCGACAAGGTGAGAGCGGTCAGGCGCGCGTCCTCGGCGGTGAACTTGCCGCCCTGGAAGAGGGCGGAGACCAGCGGCAAGGCGCTTACTGCAAGTGCAAGGGCGGCAGGAAGGCAAAGCAGCATCGCAAGCTCGGCGGCTTGTCCCTGAACCCGTGCCGCCTTCTCCGGCTCGTTCGCGCCGACGTGCTTGCTCACCTGAGGCAGGATGGCGGTGCCGAGCGCTGCACCGATCACCCCGAGCGGAAGCTGGTTGAGGCGATCGGCGTAATTGAAATAGCTCATTGCCCCGGTGCCGATGCGTGTCAGGAAGAACGTGTCGATGAAGGCGCTGATCTGATAGACGCCAGCGCCCAGGGTCGCCGGAACCACGACCCGGATGAACTGGCGGACGCCGGGAGTCATCCGTGGGCGCCTCAACTTCAGAACGATTCCGACGCGCTTGCAGGCGGCGAGGAGAAGACCGAGCTGGAGAAAGCCCCCGATGGTCACCGCGATTGCAAGGGTAACCGCAGTGGTCGTGCCCCCGACCGGCATGAAGATCAGCGCCGTGAGCATTGCAAGGTTGAGAAGCGCCGGGGCGAAGGCAGCAGCCGTGAACCGCGCAAGGCTATTGAGGATGCCCGAGAACAGGGACACGAGGCTGATCAGAAGGAGATAAGGGAAAGTGATCCTGGTCAGGAAGGTCGCAAGCGCGAGCTTCTCGTCGTGATACCCCGAGATCAGGAAAACGAACGGCCCCATGATGATCTCGAACACCAAGGTGAAAAGGATCAGCGCGGGAAGGAAGACCGCGAGGACTTCCTCACTGAACGTCTTAGCCTCGGCCTCTCCGTTCTCGCCCTGAAGGCGCTGGCTGTAGAGAGGGACGAAGCCCGCCGAGAAGGCGCCCTCGCCGAACAATCGGCGGAAGGTGTTGGGAAGCCTGAACGCGACGAAGAAAGCGTCCGCCTGCCAGCTCGCGCCCATTACTCGGGACATGAGCATCTCGCGCGCGAAACCGGCGATTCGGCTGACGAGGGTCAGCCCGCCGATCGTCCCGGTTGCCTTGAGCAGGTTCATAGGCCGATCCCGCTGCGGTCAGGCGTGCTTACGCCTGGCCGTCGTCAGCCGAAGGCGTGCCACCGTCCGGAGCGTTCTCCGATCCGTCGCCATTGCCCTGGGCTTCCTGGGCCGCCTGAAGCTGCGCGAGATAGGCGGCGCCGAAGTCGATGCCATCGAGCAGGAGCGGCGGGAAGCCGGCATGCTGCGTTGATTCCGCGATGATCTGGCGGGCGAACGGGAAAAGCAGGCGAGGGGCCTCGACCAGGAGAAACGGCCCGAGAGCCTCTTCCGGGAAATTGCGAAGTCCGAACAGTCCACCGTAGCTCAGCTCGATCATGAACTGGACGCCGCTGTCCGACCGCGCCGAAACGTCGAGCTTGATCACGACTTCGTGGACTTCGTCGGAGACGCGCTCCACATTGATGTTAAACTGCACGTCGACGCGGGGCTGGTCCTGCCACTGGAACACGTGCGGCGCGTTTGGATTCTCAATCGAGAGATCTTTGATGTATTGCGCAAGGGTCGCGGCCTGCGGGCCTGCGTTCGGGTCCCCGGAGCCGTTTCCGGGCGTAAGCATATCCTGATCGGCCATTGTATTCTTCGCCTTGATCGATTTGGGAATTGCGGACCCAGTTTGGACCCGTGCGCGTTTCGCGGTGGCCGACTAGCAGTCGCCCAACGGGCGCGCAATGGCGGCGACACGGCGATGCGGGCTTTGAATTGAAAGGTTTCGCGCACTATGTTCATGCAATTGTTTGAAGGATCGGACTCGAAGCGTTGACCGTCATCATCATCCTGGCTCTCGTGGCATTGTTCATCGGCCTGCGGCTTTACAGCGTGCTTGGCGAGCGCACTGGTCATGAACAGCAGCCGATCCTTAAGCCGGCCGATCCGGAAGCGGTCGTCGAGCCGCGGATGACGCAGCCGACAGTCGTGCAGCCTTCGGCCGCGGACGCCGGCGATCTTGCTTACTTGCCGACTGCCGGCCCGGGCGTTCGCGCTCTGCTGGCCGCCGATCCGACGTTCGACGTCGCAAAATTCCTAGAAGGCGCAAAGTCCGCTTACCAGATGGTGCTCGACGCCTTCTGGCGGGGCGATGCCGCGGGACTTCGTCCATACGTGGACGACCACGTGTTCGAGACCTTTTCGTCGGCGATCGAGCAGCGCGAGAAGGACGGGCTCATGCTCGACAATCGGCTGGTCAATGTCGAGCAGACCCTCATCACCGAGGCTTCTGCGGACAACAACATCGCCGTCGTCACCGTGCGCTTCGAAGCCGACATTGCGGCTGTCACTCGCAACAAGGACCGCGAGGTCGTCGCCGGCTCACTTAGCGATGCGGTCCAGACCCGCGACCTCTGGACTTTCCGCAGGCAGATTGGTTCTCGCGATCCCAACTGGCTTCTGATCGAGACCGACGAGGAAGAGTGACCGGCGCTGCAAGAGCGCTCGCGCTCGCGACACTCGCATTTCTGTCCGCTTGCGCATCGCGCCCGATCGAGGCGCCCTCAACCGCACCCGCTCCCTCACCCGTTCCAGCGCCGGCGCCTGCACCGGTCGTGCCGCCGCCGCCCGCCAATGCGATTGCGGCTGGTGTCAGCCTTGCCGCCGCACCGCAGTTCGTCACTCAGGTAGACGCCAGCAAGGCGCTCAAGGCGTTCCAGACAAGCTGCCCGGTCCTGTTGAAACGCCAGGACCAGTCGGGCCTGACGACCGCTTCTGCTTGGGCCTCGGTTTGCGCCGAAGCCGCGACCGTTGCGCCGGAAGGTGCTGCCGTTTTCTTCCGCGACAGGTTCGACTGGCTATCCGTCGGCGTCGGCAAGGCGTTTGCGACCGGCTACTATGAGCCTGAGATCGCCGGGTCGCGTACGCCACTTCCTGGTTATGTGCCGATCCACGCCGTTCCGGCCGATCTCACGCGCTGCACGCGCGCAGACGGCGAGACAGGCCGGGGGCGAATCGACGAAACGGGCGCCTGCGTTCTCTATTACTCGCGCCCCGAGATCGAGGACGGCGCGATCGCGAACAAGGCGCCGGTGCTCGCCTGGGCTGCTGATCCGATCGACCTGTTCTTTCTCGAGATCCAGGGCTCCGGCAGGGTTCGCTTTCCGGACGGGAGCGTCATGCGGCTCGGATATGCCAGCCAGAACGGCCGGGACTATGTCGCGATTGGCCGGCTCCTTCGCGAGCGCGGAATCCTGCCTCCAGGCGGCGCCAACATGGAAGCAATCAAAGCATGGATGCGCTCCAGTCCCGACCAGGGTAAGGCGCTGATGCGCGAGAACCTTTCGTACATCTTCTTCAAGGAATTGACCGGTCCGGGTCCACTCGGCGCTCTTAACGTGCCGGTTTCGCCTCGTGCGACAGTCGCGGCCGACCCGAAGTTCGTCCCGCTTGGCGCTCCGGTGTTCCTCGCGCTCGACCGCGCCGAGGCTTACGGATTCTGGGTCGCCCAGGACACCGGTGGGGCCATCAAGGGCGCGAACCGGTTCGATACCTTCTGGGGCGCGGGGGCAGAGGCAACGCAGATCGCGGGTGGCATGTCCGCCAACGGCGTTGCATTGATCCTGGTGCCGAAAGGCACCGCGAGTGTCGCGCGCCCTCAGCCCTGAAGAGTCCGAGCTCTGGGCTCGGGTCACCGCAACAATCCGTCCGCTTTCGCGTGAGCGATTGACGACCGCTCCGGTCGCCACGCCTGAAACGCCTAAGGCCTCGCCGGTACCAACGGTACTTCAGAAGCCCAAGCCGGCGGCTCCAAAAGCCGCACCTGCAGCGCCGCGGCCGGGTACGACTCTCGATGGAACCTGGGATCGAAAGCTTCGCTCAGGATCGATCCAGCCTGATCGCGTAGTGGACCTTCACGGTCTCAATCTCGATGGCGCCTGGAGAGCCATCGATGTCGCCCTGGAACGGAGCGAAGCTGCCGGCGAGCGCGTCGTTTTGTTAATAACTGGGCACCATCGGCCGGGCGAGCCGCCGGTCCAGCGCGGCCGCATCCGAGCCGCCGTTCATGACTGGCTCGCGGCGTCCCGCCATGCGGCGAGAATTGCAGCCGTACGAGGTGCTCATCCTCGCCACGGAGGGGGCGGCAGCCTCTATATCGTCCTTCGCCGAAAGTAACCTTTTCGCTGCACGCTTTGTTAACCGTGCCCGTTTAGGACTGCTCAATCGGCCAAATGCCGACCGACGGGGCACGACCATTTCGATGAAAGCAGGCATGGCCCAGAAAATCAGCAACGCCGTGCTTTCGGGCATGGCGGGGTTCGCCTCTTTCGTCTTCTCGCTCTGTGCTTTTCTCTACATCACCAATTTCAGCGACCAGATCGTTGCGTCGATTGTCGCCGGCGCTTTCTGTTTGCTTATCAGTTACATAGCGTCGGAGCGCCCGAACAGCGAAAGCGCTCGCGCGCTGTCCGCACTCGGCGAGCGGCTTCTCGCCGTCGAGGACGGCGACCTGATTTCGCCGCCGCCGGCAATCGTCCGCCGCAACATGCCGAAGCTCGCCGCGGCAGTGGACACCTTGTTCGCCGAAGTTCGCGCCTCGATCGAGAACGCCCAGGCGCTCGGCATGTACGATCCGGTCACGTCGCTTCCCAACCGCCTTCATTTCCGGTCGGAAGCGGACAAGCTCATGGGCGATGCCGCGCACGGAAGCCGCTGCGCGATGCTGTTCGTCGACCTTGACCGCTTCAAGATGGTCAACGACAGCCTTGGCCACGCGCGTGGAGACCAGCTTCTGATCATGGTCGCGAACAGGCTTCGCGTCGTGGTGACCGCGGAAGTCTCGGAAGAAGTCGGCCGAAGGCCTCTGCTGGCGCGCCTCGCTGGCGATGAATTCACCCTGTTCTTCTCGGAAATCTCGTCCACGGCCGACGTCGAGCGAGTCGCGCGCCGGATTGCCGTCGCCATTTCCGAGCCGTTCGAGCTCTATGGACACAGCGTCGACATCGGAGCCTCGATTGGCGTCGCAATGAGTCCCGATCACGGAAACACGATCGAATCCCTGATGCGTGCCGCCGACATCGCGATGTACCGAGCCAAGGCCCTCGGCGGCGGTCAGCACTGCCTGTTCGACGACGAACTCGCGGCCGACCACCAGCGCAAGATTGATACCGAGAAGGCGCTCACCGAGGCAGTGCAGCGCGGCGAGTTCGTGCTCGCCTACCAGCCGCAGCTCAGCCTCGTCACGGGCGAGCTGGTCGGCACGGAAGCGCTTCTTCGGTGGAACCATCCGCGCAACGGGATGTGCATGCCGAGCACCTTCATTCCGGTCGCCGAAAGCACCGGCCTGATCTCGGAGATCGGCGAGTGGGTGACCAACGAAGTCGCCGCGACGCTGGGCAGCTGGCACCGCGAAGGCTTCAACCGTCGGGTCGCGTTCAACGTCAGCCCGCGTCAGCTCGATCGCGCGGATTTCTTCGCGCGGCTTCGCCAGACTTTCGCCGAAAACAATGTGCCGCTTTCGCTTGTCGAGCTCGAGTTCACCGAGTCCGCCGCGATGAGGGCGAGCGAGGCGGTCGTCGCCGAGATCGCCGCGCTTCGCGCGGACGGTGTCCGAATTGCAATCGACGACTTCGGAACCGGCTACTCGAACTTTGCCCGGCTGCAACAGCTTCCTCTTGATCGAGTGAAGCTCGATCCCTCGTTGATCGCCGACATCGAAAACTCGGAAAAGGCGCGAGTAATCGTTCAGGCCGTGATGCAGCTGATCCAGGGAGTTGAATGCGAGATCGTCGCCGAGGCCGTCGAAACCTCGGCGCAGGCCGACATCTTGCGTGCAATGGGTTGCCATACAATCCAGGGCTATGTGTTCGCGGAGCCGATGTTCGAAGACGAATATATGGCCTGGACGCGCGACTCTGGACCGTCTCGCTCAGTCGCCTGAACCTCCGGAATTCGCACGCATTTTTCGCTGCTCCGGACGGAGTCCTTCCGTGGCGTCACTGCCACAGTTACCAAATCGTAAATATATGTTAACGATGGCAGTCGCTTGAACGGGGTGAGGGAACCCATGAGACGCGCTATTCTGGAGGCAGCGCTCGCCGCATGTCTAATCTGTGTCGGTTCTACGGCACGGGCCGCAGACTTCATTTTCATGTTCGGATCCGATCTTAGCGATCCCGATGTCGATCCTTCGCTTGCCGTGTCGGGCAATGTGACGGGCCGAATCATCGGCCTCGCCGATGATGGGCCTTCCAGTGCTCAATCGGTATTCATCGACACCTATTCGCCCGACGGAACCGTCGTTCCGGTCGACGTCATGCTCTGGTTCTCGCCCTTCGACATCGACAATCTGTTCGTGGTCGAGAACGGGGAAATCGTCAGTGCGCTGTTCCATCGGTCGACGTTTGGCGCTCCGTCGTTCGATCAGCTCTGGATCAATGTCGAGATCTTCGATTCCGGTACGAACTTCGCGTCCCTCGGGTCCAACAGTTCGAGCGCGGTCTGGAATAACCAGGGGCTGGACGGAATCACATTCACTCGGATCGAGACCCTGGTCCCCGAGCCTGTGACCTGGGCAATGATGCTTATGGGCTTTGGCGCCGTCGGATTCGCTTTCAGGCGCCGTCGGGAAGGGTCGCCTGGCCTAGCCTAGGACCTTCCTCAACACGCGCTCATAGATCCTCGACAGAGCGTGGATGTCCTCGACAGCCGCGCTTTCGTCGAGCTTGTGCATGGTCGCGTTCGGAAGCCCGAAGTCGACGACCGGGCAAAGCTCGATCAGGAAACGGCCGTCCGAAGTTCCGCCTGACGTCGAAAGCTCGGGCGAGATGCCCGTCTCTTCCTCGATCGCGGCGACGATGACATCGTAAAGTCGTCCCGGCGGGGTCAGGAATGCTTCGCCCGAAATTCGCGCTCGAACTGTTGAGCCTGGTGCGACGCGATCGGCGGTCTCCTCGACCATTCGAACCAGGTCCGCGCCGCGCTGCAGATTGTTGAAGCGAATGTTGAGCTGCGCCGTTCCGGTCGCAGGAATGACATTGCTAGCCTGTGTCGGCGTGCTGACGGCAGTGAATTCGAGGTTCGACGGCGGAAAGGCATCCGTACCGTCGTCGAGATGCACGGCATCCAACGCGGATACGACCTTTGCCAGCTTCGGGATCGGATTATCGGCGCGGTGGGGATAGGCGACATGTCCCTGGGTCCCGGGCACGTCGATCCACATGTTGACTGAGCCGCGCCGGCCAATCTTCACCGTATCGCCGAGGCGATCGACCGAAGTCGGTTCGCCGATGAGGATCATGTCGGGCTTGATGGATCGCCCCTTCAGCCAGTCGATGATCCGCGGCGTGCCGTAGGTCGCGTAGCCCTCTTCATCGCCGGTGATCAGAAGGGAGATCGTTCCGCCGGATTGCTCGACCCGAGAGATCGCGGCGACGAAGGCAGCGATTGCGCTTTTCATGTCAACCGCGCCTCGGCCGGTCAGGATTCCATCCTCGATGACCGTCTCGAACGGATCGGTCGCCCAGCCATCCCCTGGAGGGACGACGTCGAGGTGCCCGGCGAAACCGAAATGCGGCCCGCTTTCTCCCCGGATCGCGACCATGTTCTCGGTCGGGCCGTCGGGCGGCTCGCCAAGGACGAAGCGATGGATCGTGAATCCCAGCGGCGCCAGGCCCGCTTCCAGAACGTCGAAGACTTCGCCGCGCGCCGGAGTCACGCTTGCGCAGTTGATTAGGTCCCGCGCAAGCGCGATTGGGTCGACTGACATCTGGTCCGCGTAGCAAAGGAGCGGGACATGCCCAAGATTGACCTTGAATCAATCGAGCAGACGAACCGCACCGGCTATCCACCGCCGCACAACGAGGCGGTCGCGGGTCGCTGGTACCGGAGACTGGCGCCGGCGACCGGGCTGACGGACTTCGGGGTCAGCCACGTTACTCTCAAGCCCGGCGCATGGTCGAGCCAGCGGCACTGGCACGACGGTGAGGACGAGTTTGTCGTCATGCTCTCAGGAGTAGCCGTGCTGGTTGAAGACGATGGGCGGACTGTCCTTCGTCCGGGAGACCTTGCGGCGTGGCCGAAGGGGACCGGCGAGGGCCATCACCTTTGCAACGAAAGCAGCGAGGATTGCACTTTTCTCGCCTTCGGAGGAGGCACGAACACCGGTGGCGGCTATTCGGACATCGACATGCTGTTCACCGCCGACGGCCGCTACGTTCACAAGGACGGCTCGCCCTTCGGCGACGCCACGCGCCCGGCCTAGGCCGGCTCCTGCTCGTAATGCTCGATGACCCACGGCTCGTCCTGGGCCTTGTCGATCCATTCGCCGACATGCGGGTGGGATAATACCGCCTTCATGTAGAGCTCGGCGAACGGCGGCATCGGCACTGAATAGGTGATGAAGCGCGTCACGACCGGAGCGTACATGATGTCGACGGCGCACCACTTGCCGAACAGGAAGTCGCCCCCGGTACCGCCGAACCGGGCCCGGGCCTGAGCCCAGAGCTGGAGGATTCGTTCGATCTCGCCGGTGACCTCGTCCGACAGCGGTCTGAAGGGGAAGGTCTTGCGGACGTTCATTGGCAGCTCCCGCCGGAGGTTCGCGAAGCTCGAGTGCATCTCGGCGGCCATTGAACGAGCCATCCCGCAGGCTGAGGAATCATCGGGCCAGAACTTGTCCTTGCCGTCCCGGTCGGCGAGGAACTCGATGATCGCCAGGCTGTCCCAGACCACGCAACTGCCGTCCCAAATGATCGGCACCTTGCCGAGCGAAGGCGCGAACTCGTCGCCTTCGCGCCGCTTTTCCCAGTCCTCGTCAAACATCGGGACGACAAGCTCCTCGAACTCTTCACCCGACTGCTTCACCGCGAGCCAGCCACGCATCGACCAGCTGGAATAGGCCCGGTTGCCGATGATGAGCTTGATCAAGAGGGACTCTCCTAGGTCGTGGCAGCTTCGAAGATCGCGGTTCGTAACTCGGCGATGCCTTCGCCGGTCTCGCTGGAGGTTGCGATCAGTTGCGGGTGCGCGGCGGCATGTTTGGTCGCCTCGGCTGTCGTCTGCTCCAGCGTCTTGGCGAGATCCGTCGCCTTTACCTTGTCAGCCTTGGTCAGCACCAGCTGGTAATTCACCGCAGCGCCGTCGAGCATCTCCATGATTTCGATGTCAACGGGCTTAATCCCGTGGCGGGAGTCGATCAGAACGATTGCCCGGCGGAGGGCCGCACGTCCTCGAAGGAAGTCGTTCACCAGGAAGCGCCAGCGTTTCACCAGGTCTTTGGGAGCCTCGGCAAAGCCATAGCCCGGCATGTCGACGAGGCGGATCTGGGTGGGCTGTCCGACTTCGAAAAAGTTCAGCTCCTGCGTCCGGCCCGGAGTGTTGGACGTGCGCGCCAGGCCCTTCCGGTTGGTCAGGGCATTCAGAAGCGAACTCTTGCCTACATTCGACCGTCCGGCGAACGCGATCTCGGGATAGTCGGGATCAGGCAGGAATTTCAGGCCCGGCGCCGATTTCAGGAACTCGACAGGCCCCGCGAACAGCTTGCGGGCGCGCTCTTCCAGCTCGTCTCGCTCCTGCTCCACGTCAGGTGGTCGCCGGATGCGTGTCGGAGAAGTGGAGCCCATACTTCTTGTACAGCCACCACTGTTGAAGGATCGTCAGGACGTTGCTGGTTACCCAGTAAAGCTGCAGGCCGCTCGCGAAGGGCGCCATCACGAACACCATGACCCACGGCATGATCGAGAAGATCTGCTGCTGCGTTGGATCCACGGGAGCCGGGTTCAGCTTGAACTGCAGCCACATTGTAATTCCGAGCAGGATCGCCAGCACGCCGATCGACAGGAAATGCGGCGGCGTGAAGTCCAGGAGGCCGAACAGGTTGACCGGCGTAAGCGGGTCGGGTGCCGACAGGTCCTTGATCCACAACGCAAACGGCTGATGCCGCATTTCCACGCTGACCATCAGGACCTTGTAGAGCGCGTAGAAGATCGGGATCTGGAGCAGGATCGGAAGACAGCCTGCAGCAGGATTGATCTTCTCCTCCTGGTAAAGCTTCATCATCTCCTGCTGAAGCTTCGGCTTGTCGTCCTTGTAGCGATCCTGGATCGCTTTCATCTTCGGCTGGAGCTTGCGCATGGCGGCCATCGACTGGAACTGCTTCTGGGCGATCGGGAACATCAGGCCGCGCACGATCAAGGTCAGGCAGATGATCGCCACGCCGAAGTTGCCGATATGCTGGAACAGCCAGTTCAAAAGGTCGAAGATCGGCCGCATGAACCATTCGAACCAGCCCCAGTCGATCGACTTCGACAACAGTGGAATGCCGGCGTTCTCGTAGCGATCGAGGGCTGCCTTCTCCTTGGCACCGGAGAAGACCGACGTCTTGAAGCTCGCGGTCTGGCCCGCGCCAACAATGGTCGAGGGTGCGAGTGCGTCCGCCTGGTATGGTCCGGATTCCGAATGGCGGAAGGAGTCCCGGGTCGTTCCCTGGGGAGCGAGGGCGGTGAGCCAGTATTTGTCAGTGAAGCCGATCCAGCCCTTCGAAGGGTTGAAAGCCAGTCCGTTGGGGCCTGCCTCGCGGATGGTCTTCCAGTCGACCTTATAGTCCGCCTTGCCATCGCGCACGCTGATTGGGCCGACATGGACCGTCGTGGTCGAGGCATCGGCGGAACGCCCGGCGCGGCTGGCATAGCTGTAGGGCTGAACCTCGATCGGCTGCGCGGTCGGGTTCAGGACGCGCTGATCGACGTTGAACATGTAGAGGTCGTCGACCGAGACGATCAGCTGGTAGGTCTGGCCCGTCGGATTGGTCCAGCTGAGCGTAACTGGCTTGCCGGGTGAGAGCACTGGTGCACTGGCCGTCCACACGGTGTCATTATTGGGCGCATTGCCGGCCGGCGCATTCCAGCCGAACCCGACGAACGAAGCGGCGTGGGATCCTTGAGGCGACAGCAGAGGGACCGGGGGGGAATTACGGTCGATCGTGATCCGGTGCTTTAGCAGCCAGAGATCGTCGATCCGGGCACCCTTGAGGTTGATCGAACCACGAAGGCTCGGAGTCTCGATCCGCACGCGCGGGGTCTCCCCGAGAACAATCGATCGGTTGCGCAACTGGGCGGTGCCGGTCGCGATCGAGCCTGCCTGGCCCTGAGGCGAAGGCTTGGCCTTTTCCTCGACCTTCGGCGGCGGGTTCGAGGGAAGGAACTTGTTCGACAGGACCGTCCAACTGAGCAGGACGAGCGCGCTCAGCGCGACCGCGAGGATCAGGTTCTTGCTCTCGTTCACTTGGGATCCTCGATCAGGGTACAGGGTCGGGGCCTTGGCCGCCCCAGGGGTGACAGCGCATGATCCGCTTGA
>JBKPKZ010000075.1:0-12954 GCA_046731355.1 Pseudomonadota bacterium
AGCCGCAACGAAACGGCGTTCACCGTCTCGATCGAGGCGAAGGAAGGAATCTCGACCGGAATCAGCGCGGCGGATCGTGCCCGCACCGTCGCCGTCGCCATCGACGCGACTCACGGTCCGGACGAACTGGTTTCTCCCGGACACGTCTTCCCGCTCGTCGCAAAGCCCGGAGGAACGCTCGTCCGTGCCGGTCACACCGAGGCAGGCGTCGACATCTCTCGCCTTGCTGGGCTCAATCCCAGCGCGGTCATCTGCGAGATCATGCGCGACGACGGCAGCATGGCCCGCCTCGACGACCTGATGGATTTCGCGCGAACGCACGGTCTCAAGATCGGCACGATCCGCGACCTGATCGCTTATCGGCTCAAGAAGGACCACATGGTCGAGCGTTCGGCTTCGACCGCCTTCGAGGCAACCAGCGGGGCCGAGTGGCAGGCCCAGGTCTTCCGCGACAAGGCGACCGGCGAGGAACAACTTGCGCTCGTCCACGGTGCACTCGACGTGACCAATCCAGTGCTGGTTCGAATGCACAGCCTGGACTTGTTCGCCGATGTCCTCGGAGAGGCGAGCCCACGTTCGGGCCAGCTTCAGGGCGCGATGCGAATGATCGAGAAGGAAGGCTCGGGCGTCATCGTGGCGTTGCACGCCGCTTCGCCTGGATCGCTGTCGCGCTCGGCCGATCTTCGTGCCGGGAAGCCCACCGAAGGGCCGGCGCTTCGAAGCTACGGCATCGGCGCCCAGATCCTTGCGGCGCTCGGAATCCACCAGATGGTCCTGCTCACCAACACGCACCATTCGCCAGTCGCGCTCTCGGGTTATGGCCTCGAGATCGTCGAAGAACGCGCAATCGAAAGGGCAAACTGACGTCATGGCGACCATTCTGATCGTCGAGGCGCGCTTCTATCCGCACCTTAATGACATGCTGCTCGAAGGAGCCCGCAAGGCGATCGAAGCGGCAGGCCACAAGCACGAGACGATCGAAGTACCAGGAGCGCTCGAGCTCCCGGCCGCGATCTCGCTCGCTGCGAAAAGCGGCCGCTACTGCGCGTTCGTCGCGCTCGGCGTGGTGATAAGGGGCGAGACCTACCACTTCGAGATCGTCGCCGAGGAAAGCGCACGTGCCTTGATGGAACTGACGCTCGACGGCTTTGCCATCGGCAACGGCATCCTCACCGTCGAGAATGAGGAGCAGGCGATCGTCCGAGCCGATCCGAACCAGCTGGACAAGGGCGGCCACGCGGCGCGCGCCGCCCTTGCCTTGTTCGATCTTCGCGAGGAATACGCGCCCTAGGCAGCCTTCACCTGGTCCAGCGTCGGATAGTCCACGTAGCCGGCTGCACCGCCCGAATAGAAGGTCTCACCGTCGCCCGGGCTGAGCGGCGCACCGAGTGCGATCCGTTCGACCAGGTCGGGATTGGAGATGAAAGGGCGGCCGAAACTGATCGCGTCGGCAATGCCGTCCGCCATCCGCGCGCGGGCGCTCTGACCGTCATAGTCGCTGTTGAGCAGGATTTTGCCTGAATAGAGCGGTCGCATCACCGGGCTGACCGGTTCGGTTGGAACGGCTCCCGCGGAGGTCGGCCGGTGCGCTTCCCGAAGCTCGATCCACGGCACACCAAGCTTTTCAAGACGGTGAGCGACTGCGGTGAACAAAGCGATCGGATCGGAGTCCTCGACGCCCTGCGAATAGATGTTGGGCGAAAAGCGTATGCCCACGCGCTCCATCCCGATTGCTCCGCCGACGGCCTCAAGAACCTCAGTCATGAAGCGCAGGCGATTGTCGATCGAGCATCCGTATTGGTCGGTTCGGAAGTTGGCCCCGTTGCGAAGGAATTGGTCGACGAGATAGCCGTTGGCGCCGTGAATCTGCACTCCGTCGAAGCCGGCTTCGATCGCATTGTGGGCGGCGGAGGCATAGTCGGCGATGATGCGCTGGATATCGCCGTAGGCGGCGGCGCGGGCAGCGACATAGGGCTTCTTGCCTTCGTAGGTGTGCGCGAAGTCCGGCGCGGTCGTTCCGGACGCGCTGACAGGCTGCACTCCACCAAGATCGGGATGGACGAGGCGTCCCATGTGCCAAAGCTGCGCGACGATCCGGCCTCCCGAGCGGTGGACGGCGTCCGTCACCAGCCTCCAGCCCTCGATCTGCCGGTCATTCCACAGTCCGGGTGCGTTCGGCCAGCCAAGGCCCTCCCGGCTGATGCCGGTTGCCTCGGAAATGATCAGGCCGGCGCTTGCCCGCTGCGCGTAATAAGCGGCCATGAGCGGATTCGGCACCGCGTCCTTGTCGGAGCGTGCGCGAGTCAGCGGCGCCATAACAATCCTGTTGGCGATCCCGAAGGCGCCAAGCTCCAGTGGCTCGAACAATTTGGACATTCAGGTCCTTCCAATTTGGTGTGAGCCTCTCCGGCAGCCCGGCGCTGAAAATAGGTGCTGGGGCGTCTCGTTCAAATCCGATTCTTCGTCCGGATCCATAAGTCTGGCTTATGATCCCTCGCGTTGTTCGAGCTTTCGCCGGTGCCTTGAAGGCCCTAGTCGCACTGTCGTGAATCGCCCTGGTCATCCGCTGGCCTTTGCCGCCCTCCTCGTCGGCAGCAGCGCGCTCGCCGTCGGCCCGTGGCTTGTCCGGATGACGGGGGTAGGGCCGGTTGCCGCAGGTTTCTGGCGCCTGTCACTCGCTCTGCCCTTTCTGTTCGCAATCGGGAAACTGGTGGGGCAACCGGTGCACTGGCCGGGCAAAGCGCTTGGAATCATGATCGCGTTTGCGGCCTTCTTTTTCGCCGCTGATCTCGCCGCCTGGCACGTCGGCATCCACATGACGAAGCTCGGAAATGCGACCCTGTTCGGCAATGTCGCGAGCTTCGCCTTTGCCGGCTGGGGCCTCTGGCTGGCGCGAAGCTGGCCCTCGCCTGTGCAGGGCTTGTCATTGATCCTGGCGGCGCTCGGGGCGGCGTTGCTGATGGGAGGCAGCGCCGAGCTTTCCGTGCGCAACCTGCAAGGCGATTTGCTCGCTCTTTCGGCGGGTCTTCTCTACGCGGGCTATCTGATCGCGGTCGAGCGCGCCCGCGAAAAGTTGGCGCCGCTCCCGCTCCTGTTCCTTTCCAGTGCCATGGGAGCCGCGATGCTCCTTCCTTTCTCGATGTTGCTCAAAGAGCAGATCGTTCCGGACAATTGGACGTTCGTGGTCGTCCTCGCGATTAGCAGTCAGGTGATCGGACAGGGGCTATTAGTCTATGCGATCGGGGCACTCTCGCCCCTGGTTGTCGGCCTCACGCTTCTTACCCAGCCCGCGATCTCCGCCTTCATCGGCTGGACCGTCTACGGGGAGACCCTGTCGCCGTTGGATTGGGTCGGTGCAGCGGCCATCGCGGCGGCGCTCGTGCTCGTCCGGCTTCCGCAGAAAGGCTTGCAACCGCCGGCGCAAGCGACGAGTTGAACGCGCATGGCCGAACAGACGAGCCCGCTTGAGGAAATCCGACAGAAGCTTGCGCTCGCCGTCGGCGAGAATGCGGTGTTCGACGGTTGGACTTCGGCCGCGGTCGATTCGGCGGCCGGACAAGCCGGAGTCGACCGAGCTCAAGCTCGCCTGGCGCTTCCGAAGGACCAAAGCGGCAAGATCGACCTCTACATTCGCGCCGTCGACCGCGAGCTGGAGGGCTGGTTCACTCCGGAGCGACTTCAGGGGCTCAAGATCCGGGAGAAGATACGCTCGCTGATCTGGAAGCGGCTGGAGATCATGGCGCCGGCGCGGGAGGCCGTCCGGCGCGCGCTGTCCATCCTCGCCATGCCCCAGAACATCCCGACGGGACTCAAGGCGGGCTGGCGGACGGCGGACGTCATCTGGCGGATCGCGGGCGATTCCAGCACTGACTTCAATCACTACACCAAGCGCGCCACGCTTGCCGGGGTCTACGCCTCCACGTTGCTGGTCTGGCTCGACGACCAGACGGAGGGCTGGACGGAAACCGCTGCCTTTCTCGACCGGCGGATCGACGACGTGATGCAGTTCGAGAAATTGAAGGCGCAGTGGAAGGGCCAGGAGCATTTCAGCATCTCCCGCTTCCTCGGGCGACTCCGCTACCCCGCACGCTAGGGACGCGCGCCTATTCCCAAAGCGTGTCGTTATTGATAATCAGTCGCAAGATGACGGCGCACTTCAAACCGGAGTCGATTTCGCTCGACCAGCTCGAGGTCGGCTCGCGCGCGTCTATCGCGTCGATCGACTGGGATTCTCTCGAAGAGAATGAGGCCTGTCGCCTGAAGCATTTCGGCTTCGACGAAGGTGTCGTGGTCGAGCCGCTTCACCTTGGCCCCTTCGGCCGTGATCCGCTCGCGATCCGCGTCGGGCGGATGACCGTCGCGATCCGCCGAAGCCACGCCCGCGCCGTGCGCGTGAACGTCGCCGCATAGGCCAGCCATGACTCCTCTTCCGCTGGTGGCGGTCGCCGGTAGCCCCAATGCCGGCAAGAGTGCCCTGTTCAATGCGCTGACGGGAGCGCGCCAGAAGGTCGGAAACTATCCCGGAGTGACCGTCGAGCGGCACTCCGGTCGCCTGGTGCTTGCCGACGGACGTCCGGTCGAGCTGGTCGATCTCCCGGGCGCCTACAGTCTCGACCCCGCGAGCCTCGATGAAGCGGTCACTCGCGACGTGCTTCTGGGCAAGCAGAAGGGCGAGCGGATTCCGGACGCGCTGATCATCGTCGTCGACGCGTCCAACCTCGACAACCACCTCCGCTTTGCGCTCCAGCTGATCGAGCTCGGTCTTCCGACCATCATCGCGCTCAACATGGTCGACCTCGCCAAGCGCGATGGGCTCGAGCTCGATCCCCGGCGCTTGTCAGCCGAGCTTGCCGTCCCGGTCATCGAGACGGTCGCGGTGAGGAAGCGCGGCATTTCCGAATTGCAGGACGCTCTTGACGACATGCTGTCGTCCCCGCGCTGCGCGGTCAACGAGAGCGTTCCCTCAAGCCTTATCCAGTTGCAGCGTCGCGCCCGGGACATCGCCAAGGCCGCGGTTCTGAGCGAGAGCCCGGTTCGGAGGTGGACGCACCGGCTCGATACCGTCCTTCTTAATCCGGTCGCCGGGCCGCTGATCCTCGGGGCGATCCTGTTTGTCATGTTCCAGGCGGTGTTCGCGTGGAGCCAGGTACCTGTAAGCTGGATCGAGAATGGCTTCGCGCTTCTCGCTCAGGCGGCGACCGCCCTCATGCCCGACGGCCTCCTTCGATCGCTCCTCGTCGACGGCGTCATTGGCGGGGTCGGCGCGGTCGTCGTCTTCCTTCCGCAGATCCTGATCCTCTTTTTCTTCATCCTCCTTTTGGAAGCGAGCGGCTACATGGTCCGAGCCGCCTTCATCATGGACAAACTGATGCATGGCGCCGGACTTTCCGGACGTGCGTTCATTCCGTTGCTGTCGAGCTTCGCTTGCGCGGTTCCGGGGATCATGGCGACGAGGACGATCGACAATTCGAAGGACCGGCTGACGACGATTCTGGTTGCACCGTTAATGACCTGTTCGGCGCGCCTTCCTGTCTACACGCTCATCATCGCCGCCTTCATTCCGAACCGGGCAATTGGCCCCGGCATCGGCCTCCAGGGTCTGGTGATGTTCGGCCTCTATCTCGCGGGCGTGACCGGAGCGCTGCTCGCCGCGCTCACGCTCCGCCGGACAATCACCAAAGGCAGCGGCGGCGCCTTCATGATGGAATTGCCGAAATATCAGATGCCGACGATCAAGGACGTCCTCCTCGGCCTTTATCAGCGCGCTCTCATCTTTCTGAAGCGGGCGGGAACGATCATCCTTGGAACGACGGTCCTGCTTTGGGCGCTGGCGAGCTTCCCGCAGGCGAAGCCGGGCGAAAGCCAGGTCGAGGTGTCGATCGCCGGCAAGATCTCCGACGGCATCTACGCGCTCGTTAAACCGATCGGGTTCAACCGCGACATCTCGCTTGCGCTCCTTCCGGCGATGGCTGCTCGCGAAGTTGCCGTCAGCGCGATCGCAACTGTCTACTCGATCGATGCTAGCGATGAGGATGCGGCCACCGCGCCGCTCGCTGAGAGACTCCGCGGCCGCTGGTCGCTGCCGACCGCGCTCGCCTTCCTCGCCTGGTTCGTTTTCGCTCCGCAGTGCATCTCGACCATCGCCGTCACTCGTCGTGAAACCAACGGCTGGAAATGGCCCCTGTTCATGGTCGGCTATCTGTTCGTCCTCGCCTACGTCGCGGCGGGCTTAACCTACTGGACGGCGGTCGCACTGGGTTTATAGCTTCTCTCCAAGAATGAAGGAGAGTGACATGGCGGGCGTGAACAAGGTGATCTTGGTCGGCAATCTTGGCGCGGATCCGGAGGCCCGTTCACTGAACAACGGCGGCGAGGTCGTGAACCTTCGCGTCGCAACGTCCGAGCAGTGGAAGGACCGTGACGGAAATCGCCAGGAGCGGACCGAATGGCATCAGGTCGTGATCTTCAACGAGAACCTCGGGAAGGTCGCCAAGAGCTATTTGCGAAAGGGCTCGAAGGTCTATCTCGAGGGTCAGCTCCAGACCCGCAAGTGGACCGACCAGTCGGGCAACGACAAATACACCACCGAAGTCGTTCTTCAGCGCTTCCGGGGTGAACTGGTGTTGCTCGATGCCCGCGGTGAAGGCGGCGGATCGGGCAGCGGATACGGCGACGAATTCGGCGGAGGAAGCAGCGGCAGCCCGCAGCGCCAGCAGCGGCCGCAGCCGGCGGCGTTCGATGCCGATCTCGACGACGACGTTCCCTTTTAGGACTCGCTTCGCTTCAGCTTTGCGAGCGCCGCGAACGGTCCGGCCTGCTCTTCACTCAGCACACCTGCTTCCTTGAGCGCTGCCTCGGCTCCCGCGCTTCGCGGATAGGGATCGATGCTGAGCGCCAGGCTATCGGCGATCGCACTTCCAAGGTCGATTGACGCGCCGTCGTGGAAAACGACGTCGCAATCGGCCTCGACCAGCTCGACCTCCTCGTCCCCGCCGTCCGGCTTGGGCTCAGGCAGGAAATAGATGTCGAAGGGCTCGTCGGCATGCGTGTCGACCGGTTCGTTGGTGACCACGCAGCTCTGGCAAAGGCTGGCTTTCAACCGCCCCCGAGCGCGAATGATCTCACCCTTCCGCTCGAGCGTGGCGTGAGCGTCCAGCCTGTCGAGGGAGCGAAGACCGAGGCGATTGCCAATACGGGCGCGCTCCTCGTTATCGGCGCTTAGCTCGACTCGCTCACCGTCGCGGATCTGGTTTAGTGGAAGCCGATGCGCGAAGTCCTCGATCATCCAACCCTCCCTTCGACGAGCTTACTGACCTCCGAATCGCCGAGCTGCTGCCAGAAGGCGCGGAGGGCCGCCTCGCAGTAAACGACCGCGTCGGCATTGGGCGGTTCGTCCAAATAGAGGCTGCGTTCTACCTCCACGGTCCAGGGATCGGGCTCGTTTACCAGCTCCTTCCAGCGCTCGACCCGGCCGCCGACGGACCCGACCAGCTTGCGGACCTGTTTTCCGAGCGTAGGGTCACCGACTCCCATCTCCCGGATTTCGGCATCGAGCGTTTCCACCAGCCGCTCCGTCAGGGCGGCACTGGCTCGCGCACCTTGCTCGCCGTCCCGCTCGAGGCGGACAATGATAAGTGCGATGACGGTCGCGAGCACTGCGAATCGGCCGTTGACGGTGTCCGGCACCTCTCCCGCAATGAACCAGTCGGTCCGCCCGGCCTCCGCTAGTGCGAGTTCGAACAGCTCCCGCCCGCGCTTGGGCTCGCCCGTTAATCTTGCGAACAGGGCGCGGAACATAGGACTCCTCATCGTTGCGGCTTGCGCCTAGGGCTTGCGGCTCTTGGGGCGAGCCGCATATTGAGGCGGTCCCGCGGTTGCGCAAGCCGACCGGCGGTTATCGGGAGAAGGTCCAATCATGAATTCTGCGGTTTTCAAGGGCGCGACCGCGTTTGTTGCGGCAGCCATGCTGGCGGGATGCGGCGGCATCACCGTGCGCGAGCACCGTGGTTACGTGATGGATGAGCAGCTGACATCCGGCGTCGCCGTCGGCACGGATAACAAGCAGTCGGTCGAGAAAACCCTCGGACTTCCGACCTTCACCGGTACGTTCGATCAGAACGACTGGTACTATGTGGCCCGCGATACCCGTACGTTCGCCTTCCGCAATCCGAAGGTCACCGACCAGACGGTCATTCACATCCGATTCGATCCTGCCGGCAACGTTGCCTCGGTCGAGCAGACCGACGAAAAGCTGATCGCATCGATCAGGCCGAGCAAGGACAAGACTCCGACGCTGGGCCGCGAACGGGGCTTCTTCGAGGACCTGTTCAACAATATCGGGACGATCAGCCAGCCAGGCCTCCCGGGAAGCCAGCGGCAGTAATCTTCCTTACGGCAGCGCTTTGGCCTAACGGCCGGGGATGACCGCTACGCCCGCCGGCATGACCTATGCCGATTATCTGGCACTCGACGAACTCCTTGCCGCGCAGAGACCGTTGTCGGACCTGCACGACGAGATGCTCTTCATCGTCATTCACCAGACCAAGGAGCTGTGGCTGAAGCAGATGCTTCACGAGCTCGATCTGGCGATCCGGTTGGTGGACGAGGATCAGTTCGCACCAGCCTACAAGGCGATGGCCCGGATCAGCCGGATCCAGTCGGTGATGACTTTGTCATGGGACGTTCTGTCGACTCTGACGCCGGTGGATTACATGGCCTTCCGCCACGTGCTGGGCACTTCGTCGGGCTTCCAGTCGGCGCAGTTTCGCGAGCTGGAATTCAAGTTCGGGATCAAGAATCCGGCGTTCCTCGAATATCACAAGGACGTTCCCGAGGCGGTCGCGCGGCTGAAGGCCGCGCTCGATGGCCAGAGCCTTCGCGAGGCCAGCCATGCCGCGCTTGAACGAGCGGGCTTCGACCTCGGCGATCGCTCGGATGACGCGATTTCGGCCGCCTGGCTCGACGTGTATCGCGACTCCGATCGGTGGTTCGACCTCTATCAGCTCGCTGAGAAGCTGGTGGACATCGACGACTCCCTGTCGATGTGGCGGTTCAAGCACGTGCTCACGGTCGAGCGGATCATCGGCAACAAGCCCGGAACAGGGGGGTCGGCTGGAGCGCCCTACCTCCGCTCGACGCTCGAGAAGCGCGCCTTCCCCGAATTGTGGTCGCTGAGGACCCAGCTCTGAGTTTCAAGCCACTCTTCGCCCGAAGCCTGGCCGCCGGTCCCGATCGGCTGCACGTCGCCGCTCACAGCCATCATCTCTGGCCGGACGCGAGCTTCGAGGGCCAGGTCGAATGCTGGGAGGATGCGGCCCGCCTCGCCGACCGCAAGTGGGACCGGATCATGGACGAAATCTGGCCCGAGGCTCAGGCCAACGTCGCCTCCGAGCTGGGCAGCGGAATGCCCGACGCCGTCGTCTTCGCACCGAACACGCACGACTTCATCATCCGCCTTTTCGCGGCTTCGACACGCGACCAACGCATTGTCCGGATCCTGACGACCGATGGCGAGTTTCATAGCGCTCGACGTCAATTCGCCCGGTGGGAGGAGAGTGGCGCGGCCGCCATCACTCGCGTCACGGCCGAACCGTTCGACTCTTTGTCCGATCGCTTCCTGCAAGCGGCCCAGGACGGAACCTACGATCTGATCTTCGTCAGCCAGATCCTGTTCGGTAGCGGGCGCCGCTTCGATCGGGTCGAGCAGCTCGCCGCTCTCGCCCGGCCCCAGGGTCCCTTCGTCGTGATCGATGGCTATCACGCCTTCATGGCTGTCGAGACCCCGTTCGGAGACGTCGCTGCGGAGACCGCCTTCTATCTCGGCGGCGGCTACAAATATGCGATGTCAGGCGAGGGCTGCGCCTTCCTTCACGCCCCGCCGGGCTTCGGCGAGCGACCGCCGATCACCGGTTGGTTCGCCGAGTTCGAGGATCTGACCCTGCCTCCCGGCTCCGTTGGCTATCGCAAGGACGCGATGCGCTTCATGGGCGCCACATTTGACGCTTCCGGTCTCTACCGCTTCAATTCGGTCCGGCGAATGCTCGAGGAGAACGGGCTGACGACCGAGCGGATTTCGGCTCACGTCAGCCGGCTTCAGGAGCACCTTCTCGACGCTATCGTCGGAACCAGGTTCGGCGATGCCGAGCAACTCAATTCGCCCGGCGATGCCCGCTTCCTCGCCTTTCGAACGCCCAACGCGCAGCGCTGGTCGGCGGAATTGATGGCGCGCAACTGCATCACCGACGTTCGCGCCGACGTACTTCGGATCGGCCTCGCGCTCTATCACGACGAACAGGACATCGACGCGTTTGCGGCGATTGCGGCGGATCTCGCCTAGGGTTTCAGGCCCCGGCGAATGAGCTGGTTGGCAACTCGAGTGACTTCTTCGGGAGAAACCTCGCCCCAGACCCCGAAGCGAAGCCCGAGGAAGACGTTCATGCCCATGATCGCCCATGCCTCGACCTCGGTCGCGAGCGGCGACTCCGTCTTCACCACCTCGCCCTTTTCCTTACCGGACTGAAGGCGAGCGGCGATTCGCTCGGCGGTCGTCACGTAATGCTTCCTGAAGCCCTCCGGATCGACGAACTCGGCCTCGTCAATGATCCGGTAGACCTGTCGGTGGGTGACGACGAATTCGAGGAAGGACTGCAGCGCCAGGCCTTCGGCTTCCAATGTTCCTGAAGCCGACTGGAGCACCGGAGCGACATGGTCACGGACCTGTCCCGACATGTCACGGACGAGTTCCTGGAACACCGCCTCCTTGCTGTCGAAGTAGGTGTAGAATGTCCCCAGCGCGACGCGCGCGCGACTGGTGATCCCGACGATCGAACCTTCCGAAAAGCCCTTCTCGCCAAATTCTTCGAGTGCCGCGTCAAGGATCTTCCGAAGGGTGCGCTGCCCGCGCGCCGTGCGCGGGGCCTTGCCGTCGCTCGCGGGGCTGGCTGCGGGGTCGCTAGGCACCCCCAGTTCGGCATCATTCGACTGCCGCTTTCCGGCCACTGTTTTCCCCCGCGTCCGCCGGCGTGTCATTCAAAGTTGAAAGCCGGTTCAGGTTTCAGTATTACTCAAGCTCGAACGAGGCGCAACACTCTTGGCGCCGCGGGGAGAGGGGACATACTGATGATTCGCGCCGACCGCTTTGGACGCCTGTTGCTCGCGGGTGTTGCCGGACTTGCAATCGCTACGCCGAGCTGGGCCCAGACTGCCGAGCAGACCAATGCCGAGGCGCAGCAGCAGCCGCCCGCCGCCGCTCCGACGGCCGCGACCAACAATGAGGATCAGGACACGGCGACCGGCGACATCGTCGTAACGGCACGCCGGACTGACGAGCGCCTTCAGCGCGTCCCCTCTTCGATCTCCGCATTCAACGAGCGAGCGCTCGACCGCATCCAGGCGCAGGACACGACAGGGCTTCAGGGCGCCGTTCCGAACCTCAACATCGTGCAGGGCCGCGGCTCGTCGAACGCCACGAATATCTTCATCCGCGGAATCGGCCAGCCGGACGCCTTGCAGACGTTCGATCCGGCGGTCGGGGTCTATGTCGATGACGTCTATCTATCGCGCATCCGCGGCAACCAGCTCGACCTTCTCGACGTCGAGCGGATCGAGGTCCTGCGCGGGCCGCAAGGAACGCTCTACGGCAAAAATACAATCGGAGGTGCGATCAAGTTCGTCTCGCGCAAGCCGGGCGATGAGCTTCACGCCGAGGGCAGCGCCTCGATCGGATCCTATTCGCAGTTCGATCTTCGTGGAAACATCTCCGGTCCGCTGAGCGAAGGCATTTCGGCAGGAGTGTCGATCATGCGTTCGTCGCGCGACGGTTTCGTCGAGGATCGCAACGACGACCGCGAATATAACGACCGTGATTCCTTCGGGGTGCGCGGCGCTCTCGCCTTTACTCCGTCGAGCAACGTTCGGATCGACCTCACGGCGGACTACAGCCACGACGATGCCGCGCTGAACGTCGGCCGCCCGGTCAACAATCTTGTCACCTTCTCCGGAGGCATTCTCGTCGTCACGGACCCGGTCGGGTCGGGCAAGTACAAGTGGAAGGGCGAGACCACTCCGGGCTTTCCTAACTCCACGAAGCTCACTCATTATGGGTTCGCAGGGACGGCCGCGATCGACCTCACCGATGCCCTGACCTTCAAGTCGATCACGGCGTACCGCAACCTCGAAACCGATGATTACGTTGACATCGACGCGACGCATTACGAGGTCGGCGACGTTTTCGTTGGCGTCGACCAACATCAGTTCAGCCAGGAATTCCAGCTGGCCTACACAAGCGACAAGCTCAGCGGCGTCGCTGGTCTTTATTACCTGAACGAGGACATCGAGTCCCACCAGGAAGCTTTTGCCGACGACCTGCTCGGCCCGGCCTTCCTGAACAGCGGCTTCCTCCGCACGATCGACGACAAGCTCAACACCAAGAGCTACGCGGCTTACGCCAACGCGAGCTACGAGATCGTCCCCGCGGTCCGGCTCTCGGCGGGCATTCGCTACACCGAGGAAAAGAAGGATTATTGGCGCACGACCAGCACCTTCTTCTCCCTGCTTCCGGCGTTCAACACGACCTACGTCTTCGCGCCGCCGAAGGGCAAATGGCACGATACCTCGCCGATGGTCAGCCTCGACTGGCAGGCGACGCCCGACACGATGGTCTATGCGCGCGTTGCCAAGGGCTTCAAATCGGGCGGGTTCAACGGTCGCGCCAACACGGTCGCGGAGTCGACCGAATACGATCCGGAGACCGTCTGGTCCTATGAGGCCGGCTTCAAAACGACGATCGCCAAGCAGCTCAGGCTGAACGGTTCGGTCTTCTACAACGACTACAAGGACTTCCAGGCCCGCGTTTCCGGTCTGGACACCGACCCGGTCACCGGCCTGCCGTCGCCGAAGCTGTCGGTCCTCAATGCCGGCAAGCTGCGAATTCAGGGGGCCGAGCTCGAGGCGTCC
>JBKPKZ010000076.1:0-26514 GCA_046731355.1 Pseudomonadota bacterium
TAGCCCGTCCGATAGGAGAGAGAATGCAGAACCAGTTTGACCCACGCACGACGACCGGCGTGAATACGACCGCTACGGTTGGTGTTCCGCGCGCGGCCCGCGACGCGGGGCTCCGGTCCTACATGCTGTCAGTTTACAACTACATGGCCTCGGGCGTGCTGCTGACCGGCATCGTCGCCCTGCTGTTTGCACCTTATGCCTCGGACGTTCTGGTGAACGCGAGCGGTCGTGGCCTTAGCGGCCTCGGCTGGATCGTGACCCTGGCCCCGCTCGGTTTCGTGATGGTCATGAGCTTCGGTATCAACCGGATCTCGACCGGCACGCTCCAGATGCTGTTCTGGGCGTTCGCGACCGTGATGGGCCTGTCGATGTCGACCATCTTCATCGCCTACACCGGAGTCTCCATCGCGCAGACCTTCTTCGCGGTGACAGCGGCGTTCCTTGGTCTCAGCCTCTATGGCTACACGACCAAGCGAGACCTGAGTGCTTTCGGGACGTTCCTGATCATGGGCGTGGTCGGCCTGTTGGTCGCGATGCTGATCAACCTGTTCCTGCAGTCGCCTGCGATGCAGCTGGCGATCAGCGCGATCGGCGTGCTGCTGTTCGCCGGCCTGACCGCCTACGACACGCAGAAGATCAAGAGCATGTACGCCTACGTTGCGGGTACCGACATGATGGGCAAAGTCGTGATCATGGGGGCGCTGAACCTCTATCTCGACTTCGTGAACATGTTCATGTTCCTGCTCCGCTTCATGGGCGATCGCCGCTAAGGCATCGCTCCACGGCAGGAAACGAGAGGGCCGGCGGGAAACCGCCGGCCCTTTTCCTATGTCCTGCTCCCGTTCCAGGCGGCAGCATCCAGCTTAAGGTAGACGCTGTCGAACCATTGGCCGCCGACGAGCCAGGTATGGTCCTTCCGGCCGGTCTCGCGAAATCCGAGCTGCTTCAAAAGGGTAAGCGAAGCATGGTTGCGGGGATCGACGTCCGCCTGGACCCTGGCGAGGCCATGGACGCCGAACGCGCGATCGAGGACAAGGCAGAGAGCTTCCTTCGCATATCCCCGGCCCCAGTGGTCGGAGCGCAGGATGAAGCCGATCTCGGGAAAGCGCCAAAGACCCGCTTTTCCGATCAGCGTCCCATCGAGCTCGACGATGAAGTCCTCGCCCTCCGACGGCCGGATCGCAATCATCGAGGCGAGCCAGTCGCGCGTCTGGGCGACATCCTCGTGGGGCGGAGAAGACCAATAGGCCATCGCGCGCGGGTCGCTCAGAACCTCGTGCATGGCGTCGAGGTCCTGTTCCCGCGCGGGCCTGAGGACGAGGCGTTCGGTGCGGAGCTCCATCCGGGTCCGCTAGCAGGTCGCGTGCGCCTTAGGCGAGGTGCCGTTTGAAGAAGGCTAGCGTCCTCTGCCAGGCCAAGTTGGCCGCGGCCTTGTCGTAACGCTCCGCCGAAGTGTCGTTGTTGAAAGCGTGATTCACGCCCTCGTAGAGGTAGAAATTCACCGGCTTCTTCGCGGCCCGGAGCGCCTCAACCCACGGGAAGGACGTGCGGTTCACGCGCTCGTCGAGCCCGGCATCGTGGACGAGCAACGGGGCTTGCACTTTCGGCGCTTCCGACGGGTCGGGCGCCGGTCCGTAATAGGCAACCCCGGCATCCAGCTTGTTTCCTGCGGCGACGGCAAGGCGGTTCACGAAACCGCCTCCCCAGCAGAAGCCGACCGCTCCGACTTTCCCACCGCGGCTCGACTTCGACACTACGTCGAGCATCGCGACCGCGTCGGACACCGACCTTTGAAGATCGAGCTTGCCGATCGCCTCGCGCGCCGCGTCTTCATTGGCCGGCGTACCGCCCGCAGGCGAGAGGAAGTCGGGAGCGACTGCCCGGAAACCGGCCACGCCCAGGCGACGGGAGACGTCGCGGATGTGATCGTTGAGGCCGCGGTTCTCGTGGATGACGAGGACACTCGCCTTCAATGAACGGGTTCGCGGTTCGGCGACATAGGCCTTGTAACCGCCGGCGAGATCCTGGGTGCGCGTCGTCAGCCGGGGGTCGTCGGCCGGAAGCACGGCAGCCGCGGCGGGCGAGGCGGCGATCGCACCGATCAGCGCCTCCGCGGCAGCAACGCTTCCTGCGAGCGCGACCATCTTCGCCATGAAGCGCCTGCGGTCGAGGCCGTCGTGGGTGAAACGATCGTAGAGGAGAATCGCCTGCTGCTTCAGAGACTCGTCCATCTGGCCTCCTACGCGGGTTGCGGTTGAGACGGCTCGGCCTGCGCGGCTTCGGCGACCAGCTTGGCATCGATGTCGCGCGCCCGTCGATAGGCTTCGCGGTCCGTCATCCGGCGAGCATAGTCGACGAAGGTCGGCCGGGGCTCGAGCAGGTTGAAGGCGAGCATGAAATTGACGTTCGCTCCGACGAACAGGTCGGCCGCCGTGAAACGGTCGGAAGCGATATATTCGCGGCCGGTCAGCGCCTTCTCCAGCGTGCTGATGGCGAGATCGTAATTCCCGTAGCCGAACATCCGCTGGCGCTCCGGAGTCGGCTCCCAGCCGGCGGCCTTGTTGCTGAACGCGGCCTCGACCGGACCAGAAGTGAAGAAGATCCAGCGGTAATAGTCCGCGCGCTCGTGAGGCGGCGGAGCGAGGTCCGCCTCGGGAAAGGCATCCGCGAGATAGCAGCAGATCGCCGCAACTTCGGTGACGATCTTGCCCTTGTGCTGGATCGCCGGGACCTTTCCCATCGGATTGATGGCGAGATAGGCCTCGCCCTTCATCGTCGAGGCATAGTCGAGGACTTGCGTTTCGTAGGGAGCGCCGACCTCCTCCAGCATCCAACGGATCGTCTGACCGCGCGATTGCGGGTTGGTGTAGAAAATGAGGTCGGCCATCTTCGCTCTCCCATTTTAGAACAAAGCGGGAACTACTCTTCCTCGAGCTTTTGCTCAAGCGTCTCCACTATGAGTTCGAGCGACTCAAGTCACCGGCCCGACGCCGCGAACTGCTCGTCGCGACGACGGAGCACCGCAATCGCGCTCGCAACGGTTGTAGAAACGGAATCGTTGCCGCTAGGCAAATCACGCTTTCGCACCGCTGTTCAGGCCCTCGCGCGGTGACGATTCATCAGCCGCGCTCTCCGCCTGCGCCCGGGCGCTCGCCGGCGCTCTGGTCGCGGGTCGCCCGGAATTCGCTGTCGGCCGACCAGTTCGGCCATTCGCGGGAATTGGCGAGGCGCTCGCCCAGTTCGTGGAGGAGCTGCGCGTCCTCGGCCTGGCCGCTGAAATCCCAGTCCGGCTGATATTCGTCATCGGGCTGGTGGTAGCGCTTGGCGGTATAGTCCTTCGCGATCGCTTCGCCGCGCTCGGTGCCGCCGTTGACGAGGTCATTGCCAGATTTGAAGCTGATCGCCGGAACGCCGACCTTCGCGAACGAGAAGTGGTCGGAGCGATAGAAGCCGCCACTTTCCGGATGCGGATCGGCAGTGAAATAGCGGCCTTCCTTCTTCCCTTCGGCGATCAGGTCGTCGAGAAGACCGAGCTTGGCGGTCCCCGAAATGCTGAAGTTCTTCGCCGGGCCCCACAGGCCCATGGAGTCCGTGTTGAGGACGCCGACGGTCTTGCCCAGGGGATAGAGCGGGTTCGCCGCATAATATTCCGAACCGAGCAGGCCCTTTTCCTCCGCCGTGACGGCAAGGAAGACGACCGAGCGATCGGGGCGCGGGTCCTTCGCGAAAGCGCGCCCCTGTTCGATCAGGTGCGAGATGCCCGACGCATTGTCGAGCGCTCCGTTGTAGATCTTGTCGCCGTTCGAATCCGGCTTGCCGATGCCGAGATGGTCCCAGTGGGCCGAATAGATCACCGTCTCGTCCGGATGCGTCTTGCCCGGAACCAGCCCGACGACATTGTGCGACGTAATGACTTCGGTCCTGGCCGCGCCGGTCGTATTCAGTGTTGCCTTCAAGGCGACGGGCCGGAAGTCCTTGCGCTTCGCCGCGGCCTTCATCGCCTCGATGTCGAGACCGGACGCCGCGAAAATCTTCTGCGCGAGGTCGCGCTGGATCCAGCCTTCGACAAGCGGGTGATCCGCCGTCGGGTCCTTGCGGACGATGTCGAACATGGTGTTCGTGTTCGAGTTCTTGACCGTGTTCCAGCCGTAGGAGGCGGGGGCGGTCTCGTGGATGACGAGGACGCCGGTCGCGCCCTGCCGGGCGCCTTCCTCATATTTGTAGGTCCAGCGGCCATAATAGGTCATGGCCTTGCCGCCGAAGTCGCCTTCACCGCCCTCGAAGTCCGGGTCGTTGACGAGCACGACCATGATCTTGCCGTGCATGTCCTCGCCCTTGAAATCGTCCCAGCCGCGTTCCGGGGCCTTCACTCCGTAGCCGACAAAGACCAGCGGAGTGTTCGACAGGTTCACCGCAGTCTGGCCGTTGGTCGGTGCTCGAAGGGCGATCTCCTCGCCCTGCGTGAGCGCCACCTGCTGCCCGTTCAAGGAGATCGACGCCTGAGGGGCCGCTGCCCAGTCCGACTGCAGTAGCGGCACGTCCTGCGTCCATTTGCGCTGACCGTTGACGAGGTCGCCGCCCGGCTGAAGGCCGGCCGCCTGGAACTGACCGACGATATAATCGACCGTCTTGGTCTCGGCGCGGGTATTGACGCCGCGTCCTTCGAAGGCGTCGGAGCCCAGGGTCTGAACATGCTGCGACAGGCGCTTCGGGCTGAAGCTGCCCACGTCGGCGGCGGCGACTGGACCGGCCACGAGCGCAATTGCGGTCGCGGCAAACAAATGGACGATCTTCACTCTATTCTCTCCCCAGAGGCACAAGGCTGGCCTGAACCAGTTGCAAAGCCGATACTTAGTGAGCGGCGGCTGGGGAAGTCCCGTTTGCCGCCGTTTCGCTCGGCTTCTGTCGATAGCGGTCGAACCAGGCGAGGATGGCGCTGGCCTTGGCCGCCGACTGGCTCGGGCGGGCGGCGATCCCGCCATGGCTCGCTCCGGGCACCTTCACCAGCGCCGTCGGAACGCCGCGGAGCTGCAGCGCGGTATAATATTGCTCCGCCTCGCTGACGGGCGTTCGATAATCCTCGGCTCCGACCACCACGAGCGTCGGGGTCTTCACATTGCCGACCAGCGAAAGCGGCGAATATTTCCAGTAGGCCTGCGGGTCCTCCCACGGACGCTCCTTGCGCCAACCCGGCGAGAAGCCCGCTGCAAAGTCGGTCGTCAGCGCGAAGCTGCTGAGGTTGATGACCGGCTTCTGAGTCGCCGCGGCCCGGAAGCGATCGGTCTTGCCGACAATCCATGCCGTAAGGACACCGCCGCCCGAGCCGCCGGTGACGAACAGGTTATTGGGGTCGACGCGACCGGTGGCGATCGCGGCGTCGACCGCGCTCATGAGGTCGTCATAGTCGTTGCCCGGATAATTCTTGTCGATCTGGTCGGCGAACTCCTGCCCGTAGGACGTCGAACCGCGCGGGTTTGCGTAGAGGACAACATAGCCCGCCGAGGCATAAAGCTGGTCGTCGGTCGAGAAGGTCGGGCCATAAGCGGCCCATGGACCGCCGTGGATTTCCAGGATCAGCGGATACTTTTTGCCCGGTTCGACGTCGGGCGGAGTGACCATCCAGGCGTCGATGGGCCGTTGGTCGACGGACGACGTCACCGGAAGCTTGGTTACCTCGCCGAGCACCTTGGCGCCCAATGCGCTTTCGTTGAGGTGGGTGAGGCGGCGAAGGCTTCCGCCTGAAGCGAGGGCGATGTCGGAAGGCCGCGCTGGGTCTCCCGCGGTCACCGCGATTCTGCCGTCGCGGGACACGCTGAATTCGCCGCCGCTGTACGGCCTGTCGAGAGATCCGGCGGTCAGTCCCGAGGCGACGTCACGCACCGATCCATCAAGAGAGACGCGGGCGACTCGATTGCTGCCGTGCTCATCGTAGACGACGTAGATTGCCCGTCCGTCGGCACTCCAGACCGGGTTGTTCACCGCCCGGTCGAGGCCGCCTGTGACCACTCGGGCGCCGGACCCGTCGAGGTTCATGACGTAGAGCTTGGTGTCCTTGTACGCGCGTCCATCGTCGTCATAGCCGACGTAGGCGATCTGCCGTCCGTTCGGCGAGACCGCGGGCGAGGTGTCCGGGCCCTTGCGCGTGGTGAGCGCGGCGGGCGTCCCGCCGTCGATGCTCACTCGATAGATTTCCGCCTCCTGGAGCTCGCGCTCCCAATTCTTTCCCATGTTCGCGCTGAACACGACCGAACGGCTGTCCGGCGTCCACGAGACGAGAGAGCCGGCGTTGGTCGGTCCGAACGTCAGCTGCGTCGGAGCTCCGCCATCGGCGGGAACCCAGAAGATCTGCTGGTAGCCGGGCTTGAAATAGCCGGCGCCGTCGAAGCGGTAGGTGACCTGTTCGATCACCTGCAACGGATCTGCCCACTTGGCGCCCTCGGGCTTGGGCGGAGCCTGGCCGAGCTTCGGTCCGTCGTCTGGAACGAACATCGAATACGCGATCCGCCGACCGTCGGGCGACCAGGCAATGCTGTCCGGACTGTCGGGAAGGCCGGTGATTCGAGCGCTCTCGCCGCTCGCCATCCAGCGGACATAGAGCTGTGGGCTTCCGGCATCGGCTCCGACATAGGCGAGGCGGGCGCCGTCCGGAGACCAGCGCGGCGACGAATAGGAGCCCGCTCCGGCGACGAGCGGCCGCTGCTGCCCGGAACCGACGTCGATCAGCCAGATCGTCGAGCGCGCCTTGTCGGTCATGATGTCGTTCGACTTGCGGACGTAGGCGATCGTCCTTCCGTCCGGGCTGATCTGGGGGTCGGTCGCGACTTCGAGGTTGAAGAGGTCGGAGCCGGTCAAATAGCGCCCGGGAGCGCTTTCCGGCGCGGCAAGCGCCGGCGCCGTGAAGGAAGTAGCAGAAAGCAGCAGCGCCAGCGGCGCAAGTGAACGGACATGACGCATTTCAAGAAAGCTCCCCTGGGGTCAGGCGCGCACGATTCACCTTTCGCCCCTCGACGACAAGCGTCCTTTCGACCGACGGTGAAGAACCATTCGCAAGGTGCTACAGGAGCGCCTTCGCGCCATTCGCCGGCGGACGACCGAGCGTATCTTCGTGCCGTTCCCCGGCAAGGACGATGAAAGGCACATCAATGGCGAAGATTCTCTGCGTTCTCTACGATGATCCCGCCGACGGCTATCCGACCAGCTACCCGCGCGATGATCTCCCGAAGATCGATCACTATCCCGACGGCCAGACGCTTCCGACGCCCAAAGCAATCGACTTTCGGCCGGGCCAGCTGCTCGGAAGCGTTTCCGGTGAGCTCGGGCTCAGGAACTATCTGGAATCGGCCGGTCACGAATTTGTCGTTACGTCCGACAAGGACGGCCCCGACTCCGTTTTCGAGCGCGAGCTGGTCGATGCCGACATCGTGATTTCGCAACCCTTCTGGCCCGCCTACATGACGGCGGAGCGGTTCGAGAAAGCCAAGGCGCTGAAAATGGTGGTGACCGCTGGGATCGGATCCGATCACACCGATTTGCAAGCGGCGATCGAGCGCGGCGTCACCGTCGCCGAAGTCACCTACTGCAACTCCATCAGCGTCGCCGAGCATGTGGTGATGATGATCCTCGGCCTTGCGAGGAACTATTTGCCCTCATGGGAAGACGTGAAGGCGGGCGGGTGGGACATCGCCGAGTGCGCCGCGCGGTCCTATGACATTGAGGGAATGCATGTCGGCACGGTCGCGGCCGGCCGGATCGGGTCGGCGGTCCTTCGCCGACTGAAGCCCTTCGACGTCCACCTCCACTATACGGATCGCCACCGGCTTCCGGGCGAGGTCGAGGAGGAGCTCGGAGTGGCGTTTCACGAGTCCGCAGCGGACATGGTGCCGCACTGCGACGTCGTGACCATCAACGCGCCGCTTCATCCGGAGACGGAAAATCTCTTCGACGCGGCGATGATCGCGAAAATGAAGCGCGGCGCCTACCTGGTGAACACGGCGCGCGGCAAGATCGTGAACCGCGATGCCGTCGTCGAAGCGCTTAGGAGCGGGCACCTCGCAGGCTATGCGGGCGACGTCTGGTTTCCGCAGCCGGCGCCGCAGGACCATCCCTGGCGATCGATGCCGAACCACGGGATGACTCCCCACATTTCCGGGACCACCTTGTCGGCGCAAGCGCGCTACGCCGCCGGCACGCGCGAGATCCTCGAGTGCTTCTTCGAGGGCCGTCCGATCCGCGACGAATATCTGATCGTCGAGGGCGGCCGGCTCGCCGGAGCGGGCGCTCACAGCTACAGCGAAGGCGATGCGACCAAGGGGTCGGAGGAAGCGGAGCGCTACGAGGTGCCCAACCCAATTCCGGCCCAATAGCCGGAACGGAAACGAATTAGTGTTGACTAATGTATTAGTCTTCACTAAATAGTCGAGCATGCTGAAAACAAGCGAGTTCGACTCGGTCCTGAAGGCCCTTGCCGACCCGACCCGGCGCGGCCTTTTCGAGCGCGTCGCCGCGGCGGGCGAAATCACCGTTGGTGAGCTGACTCACGGAAGTAGCGTCACCCAGGGCGCAATTTCGCAGCATTTGAAGGCTCTCAAGCAGGCAGGCCTCGTTGCCGAGCGGCCGGAGGGCCGGAAGGTGTTCTACCGCGCCAATCCGCAAGGTCTTGAGCCGATGATCGAATGGATGACCCGTTATGCGGTCTTCTGGGCCGACCGCCTGTCCACTCTGGACCGCCTGCTTCGCGAGGCGGACGCCCGACAGAAATCCCCCTCTCACGGAGACAAGGAATGAGCGACCTTTTGCAAATCGACACCTACGGCACCCTCGTCGGCCCGGACACGCTGCAGATCCGGCGCCTTCTGCCTGGGCCGATCGAGCGCGTGTGGGACTACATCACCGACGGCGATTTGCGCCGCCAGTGGCTCGCCGGTGGCGCCATGAGGGCGGAGGCGGGGGAACAGTTCGAGCTCGTCTGGCGCAATGATGAGCTTACGGAACCTGCCGGTGAGCGTCCGGAAGGCATGCCGGAGGAGCATCGAAAGCAGAGCGAGGTCGTCTTTGCCGATCCGCCGCACAAGCTGGTGATCACTTGGGCCGGCACCGGTGACGTGAGTTTCGAGCTGAAGGTCGAGGGCAGCCAGGTCCTGCTGACGCTGACCCACGAACGATTCCCGACACGATCGAGCATCCTTGGGCATGCGGCTGGCTGGCACGCGCATCTCGACTTGCTCGAGGCGCGCGCTGCCGGTCGGAAGCCGGAGCCCTACTTTTGGGACCGCTGGAGAGCGCTGCGCGAGGACTACGACTCGCGCCTCCCCGCCGCCGCTGGAGCCTGACATGTGCCCTCTCTGCCTTTCCGCGGCGGCCATTTGGATCGCCGGCGGAGGAGTGTCGGCGGCTGCCATCGGCACAATGATCATCAGGAGACAGAAGAATGGAAACGGAAGTCATGACGGCGACCCATCCGATCGCGACTCGTGAGGAGTGGCTCGAGGCTCGCCTCGACCTCCTCAAGGCTGAGAAGGCGCTGACCCGGGCGGGCGACGAGCTGGCCGAGCGGCGGAAGAGACTCCCCTGGGTTCGCGTAGCGAAGGATTATCGCTTCGAGACGTCGCAGGGCGAGGAGTCTTTAAAGGACCTGTTCCGCGGGAACTCGCAGCTACTGGTCTACCACTTCATGTTCGGGCCGGACTATGCCGCGGGCTGTCCCTCGTGCTCGATGATCGCCGATGGCTTCAACGGTTTCTGGGAACATCTCATCAATCACGACGTGACGCTCTGGGCGATTTCGAGGGCCCCGCTCGGGAAGCTCCTCGGCTATCAAGAGCGGATGGGATGGAATTTCCCCTGGGCCTCATCCTTCGAGAGCGATTTCAACTTCGACTATGGCGTCGGGCTCACCGAGCGGCAGCAGGACGAAGGATTCGAGTATAATTTCCAGGACAAACCGGCGATGTCACGCTCGACTCCAAATGCGCCTAACACGTTCGCTTCCATGTGCGGAGTAGATGGACGGACCTACCTCCGCGAGCTTCCCGGAATGAGCGCCTTCGTCCTTAAGGGTGACGAACTCTATCACACCTACTCGACCTACGGGCGAGGGTTGGACATTCTCTGGGGTGCTTATCAGTGGCTCGACCGCGCCCCGCTCGGACGCAATGAGGGTGACGGTGTTTGGTGGAAACGTCGCGACGAATATGGCGCGCTGTAAACGCTAAAAAAAAGGGCCGGGATGATCCCGGCCCTTGCTTGTTTGAATTGAGGCCTATTCGGCCGCCGGAGCCTCGTCGCCGGCCTTGCCCTTGGCGGTCGCCTTCGGCTTGGCCTTGCCGACCTTGCCCTTGGACGGCTTGGGCGGCGCGGGCATGATCTCGAACGACGGGGCATTGTCCTTGATCCGGACCTTGACCTCGCCGCCGTTGACCAGCTTTCCGAACAGAAGCTCCTCGGCGAGCGGCTGCTTGATCTTCTCCTGCACCAGTCGGGCCATCGGACGCGCGCCGTAGAGCTTGTCGTACCCGCGGTCGGTGAGCCACTTGCGCGCCTCGTCGTCGAGCTCGATGTGGACTCCGCGGTCGGCGAGCTGAAGCTCGAGCTGCAGGATGAACTTGTCGACAACCCGGGCAACGACCGCCGGCGGCAGATAGGCGAACGGAACGATCGCATCGAGCCGGTTGCGGAACTCCGGGGTGAACATCCTCTTGACCGCGTCCTCCTGCGCATCCTCGCGAGTGGCGGCGCCGAAGCCGATGCTTTCACGGGCCATGTCCGCGGCACCGGCATTGGTGGTCATGATGAGGATCACGTTCCGGAAATCGACCGTCTTGCCATGGTGGTCGGTGAGCTTCCCGTTATCCATCACCTGCAAGAGGATGTTGAACAGATCGGGGTGAGCCTTCTCGATCTCGTCGAGCAGCAGCACGCTATGCGGGTGCTGGTCGACCGCGTCGGTCAGAAGGCCGCCCTGGTCGTACCCGACATAGCCCGGAGGAGCGCCGATCAGGCGGCTCACCGAGTGCCGCTCCATATATTCCGACATGTCGAAACGCTGGAGCGGGATGCCCATGATCGACGCCAGCTGGCGAGCGACCTCGGTCTTGCCGACGCCGGTTGGTCCCGAGAACAGATAATTGCCGATCGGCTTGTCGGGCTCGCGAAGGCCGGCGCGGCTGAGCTTGATCGCCGACGCGAGCTTTTCGATCGCGAGGTCCTGGCCGAAGACGACGCGCTTGAGATCCGCCTCGAGGTTCTCGAGCACCCTCTTGTCGTCGGTCGAAACCGACTTCGGAGGAATGCGCGCCATGGTCGCGACCACGGCCTCGATCTCCTTCGTCGTGATGACTTTCTTTCGGCGTGACGGCGGGACGAGCATCTGCATCGCCCCGACCTCGTCGATCACGTCGATCGCCTTGTCGGGAAGCTTGCGGTCGTGAATGTACCGCGCCGAAAGCTCGACCGCCGACTTGATCGCATCCGGCGTGTAGCGGACGTTGTGGTGGCCCTCGAACGAGGAGCGCAGTCCGGCGATGATCTTGATCGTGTCCTCGACCGTCGGCTCGTTGACGTCGATCTTCTGGAAGCGACGGAGCAGGGCCCGGTCCTTCTCGAAGTGGTTGCGGAACTCCTTGTAGGTCGTCGATCCGATGCAGCGGATCGCGCCCGACGAGAGCGCCGGCTTCAGGAGGTTCGAGGCATCCATCGCTCCGCCGCTGGTCGCGCCGGCTCCGATCACCGTGTGGATCTCGTCGATGAAGAGGATCGCATTGGGCATCTTCTCGAGCTCGGAGACGACCGACTTCAGCCGCTCCTCGAAGTCGCCGCGATAGCGGGTGCCCGCGAGCAATGCGCCCATGTCGAGCGCATAGATGGTCGCCCCCTTGAGGACGTCGGGGACATCGCCCTCGATGATCTTCCGGGCGAGGCCCTCGGCAATGGCGGTCTTGCCGACGCCGGGATCGCCAACGTAGAGCGGGTTGTTCTTCGAACGCCGGCAGAGGATCTGCACCGTCCGGTCGACCTCGGCGCTTCTGCCGATCAGCGGATCGACCTTTCCGGCGCGGGCTTTCTCGTTGAGGTCGATCGTGAACTGTTTGAGGGCGGATTCCTTCTTGCCCTCCTTGTCACTGGCTTTCTCCTCGGTCCCGCCGACTTCGCGGGTCTCCTGGGGAGTCTCGCCCTTGCCGACGCCGTGGCTGATGTAGGTCACTGCATCGAGCCTGCTCATGTCCTGCTGCTGCAGGAAATAGACGGCGTAGCTCTCACGCTCCGAGAAGAGCGCGACCAGGACGTTGGCGCCGGTGACCTCGTCGCGGCCAGACGACTGGACGTGAAGGATCGCGCGCTGAACCACGCGCTGGAAGCCGCTCGTCGGCGTCGGATCGGTGCCGGTGTCGGCCACCAGCGCCCCGAGCTCATTGTCGAGGTAATGCTTCACGGATGCGCGAAGCTCGTCACGGCTGACGCCGCAGGCGGTCATCACCTTCGACGCATGTTCGTCGTCGATGAGCGCAATCAGAAGATGTTCGAGGGTCGCGTACTCGTGGCGACGACGGCTGGCTTCCGCCAACGCGTTGTGGAGGGTCTGTTCGAGTTCGCGAGCGAAACTGGGCATTTAGTCGTTACTCCTGCCCGGTCCCCGGAATGGGCCGGGCTCTTTGCAGGAATGTCATACGCGGCAAACGCTCAATCAAGGGGCTTCAGATCCCTTATCCCCAGAATATCGCTCCGAAAGATTGTCAGGGCCTGAACGACCGGCAGCTTTCTATTTCTTGAACAGCTCTTCGGCCGCCGATCGATGCGCATTGACACGATTGATGTGGGCTTCCACTCGGGCGATCTCGGCTTTCAGGGCTTCGATGCGGGCGTGGAGTTCCTCGATCGAGATAGGGTCGAGGTCCTGCTTTGCAAGTTCCGCCAGGGGATCGCCGGGCTTGCTCGGAAAGAGATCGTCCAGGTCCATGGCGTGAATCGTTGACCCTTGCGGTCGTGCTGTCAATAAGCGCCGCTCAGTGACCACCATTCCAGCATCCATGAAGGCGATCGTCGCCCCGCAACCGGACGGAGCGGAAGAGCTCGCCCTCGTCGAGCGGCCCGTCCCGCGCGTCGGGGCGGAAGAGGTCCTGATCAAGGTCGCTGCGGCCGGAGTGAACCGTCCGGACATCCTTCAGCGGCGGGGACTCTATCCGCCGCCGCCAGGTGCGCCCGACATCCTCGGGCTCGAGCTCGCCGGAACCGTCGTCGAGGCGGGGGAGGGCGCGAGCCACCTCATTGGCAAGAAGGTCTGCGCTCTCGTCGCTGGTGGAGGCTATGCCGAATATTGCGTCGCACCTTCCGGAACCTGTTTCATCGTTCCGGACGCCCTGTCGCTGACCGAAGCGGCGGCGATGCCCGAGACATTGTTCACCGTCTGGGTGAACCTGTTCGAACGCGGCTATGCGGCGGAAGGGGAGGCTGTCCTCGTCCACGGCGGCACCAGCGGCATTGGGACGATGGCGATCGCGCTCGGGCAGCTGTTCAACCTCACGGTCATCGTGACCTGCGGAAGCGACGAAAAATGCGCCCACGCGAAGGAATTGGGAGCGGCGGCCGCCATCAACTACCGCTCGAAGGATTTCGTCGAAGAGGTCAAGGAGCTGACCGACGGCCGCGGGGTCTCGGTCGTTCTCGACATGGTCGGCGGCGACTATCTCCCCCGTAACCTCGCCTGCCTGGGCGATGACGGGCGCCACGTCTCCATCGCCTTCCAGCGGGGAGCGAAATCGGACGTGCTCATTCCCGACATCATGCGGCGGCGGCTGACCCTAACCGGATCGACCCTCCGGCCGCGGACGGTCGAGTTCAAGACGATGGTCGCCGACGAGATCGCTCGGACCGTCTGGCCTTACATCGAGGGCGGCCGGCTGAAGCCGGTCATCGACAGCACCTTTCCGCTCGACCGGGCGGCCGAGGCGCACGCCCGGATGGAAGCCGGCGATCATGTCGGGAAGATCGTCCTGGAGATTGGTTAGCGGCGATTGAGCTGCAGGGTTCAGGGGCACTCGTCCTCGTGATCGCCGCAGTGGGTGGCAACCGCGTAGAACACGCCGGCCCCGACGAGCACCGCGGCCCCGATACCGATTGCGACGGCTGCGCCGGTGGAGAGTCCCAGCTTTCCATCATCACCGGTCCTTGACCCCTTGTCCAACCGAAGAGCCCGATCGACGCGCACTCCGGCAAGGCTGAGCGTCGGTTTCGATCCTGGAGAAAGGTTGAGCGCGAACCCTTCACCGATTCTGGTAGTCGTTGCTCCGTTGGCGGCGATCCGGGTCTGGGTCGGCGCAAAGGTGAGGGAAGTCCTTGGCTTTGCCGTTCGACTGCCGTCCAATGGAATCCTGATCACCGCTCCAGCAAAGGAGCCCGGTCGAACTCCGGCGGTTCCGTCATCAAAGGGTGCCGCGGCAGCAGGCGCCGAGATCAAGGACGATGCGAGAATTGCGATGGCTGGTTTACGCAAGCGAATATCCCCCGTTTGTTTGCCCGCGTCGGACATCAGCCAAGAATGTGGGCAAAGGTGTGGCACGAGCCGATCAAGTGGCGATTGAGACCTTGCCCAGCTGACGCTCCGAGCGTACATCGCCCGCAACGCCGGCCGCTCCGTGAGGGGCGGCCCTATTTGTTTCGATTTCGCTGATTTTCCGGGAGAAACCCAGTGGCCCAGCCCCTGATGCCCCATGCGACCGCCGCCTGGCTGGTCGAGAATACCTCGCTCACGTTCGAGCAGATTGCCGAATTCTGCGGGCTGCACATCCTCGAGGTGCAGGCCATTGCCGACGATACCGCCGCGACCAAGCTGACCGGCCGCGATCCGGTGCGCGCCGGCGAGCTCACTCACGAAGAGATCGAGAAGGGCCAGAAGGACTCCAACTACGTGCTCCAGATGCACAAGGCCCCGGACCCGGTCCGCCGGACCAAGGGTCCGCGCTACACGCCGGTATCGAAGCGCCAGGACAAGCCGGACGGCATTGCCTGGATCATCAAGAATCACCCCGAAGTCAGTGATGGCCAGATCAGCAAGCTGATCGGCACCACTCGGACGACCATCGCGGCCATTCGTGAGCGTTCGCACTGGAACATGGCGAACATCACTCCGAAGGATCCGGTGACGCTCGGACTGACCTCGCAGCGCGAGCTCGATGCGGCGATCGCCAAGGCCCAGAAGGCCGCGGGCGGCGCGGCTCCGACCGACGAGCGTTTCGAGAGCGATCGCGTCGCCCTGATCGAGCAGCTCCGTCACGAGCGCGAGCAGCACGCTCGCGAAGCCGAGGCGGCCCTTGCCGCCGCCGAGGCCGGCGAAGTCGTTTCGGACGAAATCGTCCCGGGCATTCGCGACCCGTTCCGGCGCGATTGATTCGACAGCCCAAGAGGGTCATTCCTCTCTGATGGACGCGCCCGAACAGCAGAGCGAACTGAGCTTCGAGGCGGCGCTCGCGCGCCTTGAGGAGATCGTGCGCCTGCTCGAACGCGGAGAGGCTCCGCTCGACCAGTCGATCGAACTTTATCAGGAAGGCGACCGGCTCCGTCGGCACTGCGAGGCACGCCTCAAGGCCGCGCAGGAGCGAATCGAGCAGATCGCCTTCGGGGCTGACGGCCGGCCGTCCGGCGTCACGCCGTTCGATGCCGGTTGAGACGGTCGACCGGGCGCGGCTCGAGCTCGACGCCGAGACCGAGCGGGTTCGGGGCGAAATCGACGACCTTTTCGGTCAGCTGCTCGTTTCACGCGGCGATGGCCGCGACGGCCTCTACGAAGCGATGCGCCATGCCGCGATCGGCGGTGGAAAGCGGCTTCGTCCGCTTCTGACAGTCGCTGCCGCCCAATTGTTCGGCATCGACCGAGTCAGGGCGCTCCGGGTCGGGGCGGCGATCGAAGCGATCCACGTCTATTCGCTCATCCACGATGACCTTCCCTGCATGGACGATGATGACGTCCGTCGCGGCAAGCCGACGGTCCACAAGGCGTTCGGAGAAGCGGCCGCGGTTCTTGCCGGTGACAGCCTCCACGCGCTCGCCTTCGAAATCCTCGCCGATCCCGCGTCGCACGAGGACCCGTTCGTCCGTTCGGACCTGGTGCTGGAGCTGGCAAAGGCGTCCGGCCCCTCCGGGATGGCGGGCGGCCAGATGATGGACCTCGCTGCCGAAGGCCAGTCCCTCGACCTCACCGCCATCACTCGGCTGCAGCAGCTCAAGACCGGCGCGCTCATCGAATATTCGGTGGAAGCGCCGTGCATCATGGTGAAGCTTCCGGCGGAGGCGCGCACTCCGTACCGGGGATACGCGCGCAACATCGGTCTCGCCTTCCAGATCGCCGACGACCTCATCGACTTCGCCGGTGACCCGTGCGCCGCCGGCAAGCGCACCGGCAAGGACGCGGAGGCCGGCAAAGCCACCTTCGTCTCCGTCCTGGGCGCGGAGCGGGCGGAGCAGCAGGCGCGCTTTCTGGTCAGCCAGGCTATCGAGCATCTCGCCGGTCACGGATCCGAGGCGGACCTGCTTCGAGCGCTCGCGACCTTCTCGATCGAACGAAAGCATTAGGGGGCAGCATGGGGGAACGCATTGGCGTCTATCCGGGCACGTTCGATCCGATCACGCTCGGCCATCTCGATATCATCCGGCGCGGAGTGCATTTCGTCGACCGGCTCGTGATCGGAGTGACGACCAACCCTTCCAAGGAGCCGATGTTCTCGCTCGCCGAGCGACTGAACATGGTTCGGCGCGAAGTCGCGGGCCTTTCCGACGGCAAGATCCAGGTGGTCGAGTTCAACTCGCTGCTGATGGATTTCGCGGAATCGCAGGGCGCCTCGATGATCATCCGCGGTCTTAGGGCCGTCGCGGACTTCGAATATGAGTTCCAGATGGCGGGCATGAACCAACAGTTGAACGACGACATCGAGACCGTCTTCCTGATGGCCGACGTGTCGCTCCAGCCGATCGCCTCACGTCTGGTTAAGGAAATCGCGCGCTATGGCGGGTCGATCGACAAGTTCGTCACGCCGGCAGTAGCAGCGGATGTGAAAAGGCACCTCAAAGGAGAAGCGGGCGCATGATTGGGAGGGTTTTGTTTTCATTGGCGGCACTTGCGTTGATCGCCGCCAAGCCTGCCGCGGTCGAGGCGCCGGCGCGGCCCATGCTCAGCGTCGTTGCACCTCCCGAGGTCGCGAACGACCCGTCGAACCGGCTGACGATCGAGCTGAGCACCGGCGGCAGGGTCGTGATCCTGCTCCGCCCGGACGCGGCGCCTGCGCACGTCGAGCGGATGAAGACACTCGTCCGCAACGGCTTCTACAACGGTCTCGCCTTCCATCGCGTCGTGCCTGGTTTCATGGCCCAGGGCGGTGATCCGAAGGGGACCGGCGAAGGCGGCTCGACGCTTCCCGACCTCAAGGCGGAGTTCAACACCCTGCCGTTCATGCGCGGAATGCTTGGAGCCGCTCGCGCCGAGGCCGCGGACAGCGCCAACAGCCAGTTCTTCATCATGCTGGCGCCCAACGCGACGCTCAACGACAAGTATACGGTCTATGGCCGAGTGATCGAAGGCATGGACGCAGTCGACAAGATCGCTCCGGGCGAGCCGCCGGAGAATCCGACGAAGATCGTACGGATGAGCCTCGGCGGCTAATAGACGCGGGATGCGCGTCGACCTCTTCGACTTCGACCTACCGGCAGAGCTGATCGCGCTTAGGCCCGCAAAGCCGCGGGATTCGGCGCGCCTGCTGCTCGTCGAGGGCGGGGAGATCTTTGACAAGACCATCCTCGATCTTCCCAGGCTGCTTCGTGCAGGCGACACGCTCGTCTTCAACGACACCCGCGTCATCCCAGCCCAGCTCGAGGGCGTGAGGGGGGAGGCGCGGATTGGTGCAACCCTTCACAAGCGCGAAGGTCCGCGAGACTGGTGGGCGTTCGTTCGCAACGCAAAGCGCCTCCGCGCTGGCGACACGGTCGAGTTTGGCGGCGGAGTGGCCGCTTCGGTAGCCGACCGCGGCGAGGAGGGTGCGATCCTCTTGCACTTCGAGGGTGAGGATCCGGTCGAGATCCTGCTCGACCGCGCCGGCCGGATGCCGCTTCCGCCCTATATCGCGTCCAGGCGCCCGGCAGACGATTCTGACCGCGACGACTATCAGACGATGTTCGCTCGAGAGGACGGCGCGGTCGCTGCTCCGACCGCAGCCCTTCATTTCACTCCGCACCTGATCGATGCGCTCGAGAAGAACGGGATTCGCCGCGAGACGCTAACCCTTCACGTTGGAGCGGGAACTTTTCTGCCGGTGAAGACGGAGGACACGAACGAGCACAAGATGCACGCCGAATGGGGCCGCATCGACGAGGAGACCGCACAGCGGCTCAACGATGCGCGCTCGACAGGAGGACGACTGATCGCGGTAGGAACGACCTCCTTAAGACTGCTCGAAAGCGCGGCCGACGCGAACGGAACGATTCAGCCCTTCGCCGGGGACACTGCGATCTTCATCACTCCGGGCTACCGTTTCAAGGCGATCGACGGGCTCGTCACCAATTTTCATTTGCCGAAATCGACCCTCTTCATGCTGGTCAGTGCCCTGATGGGGCTGGACCTCATGAAGTCTGCCTATGCTCACGCGATCGAGGAGAAGTATCGCTTCTACTCGTACGGCGATGCCAGTCTTCTTCTGCCCTAGTCGCCCTTCGGGCGCTTCCCGATGTTCACGGCGATGGCCTCGCGAACGAGCGCCTTGAAAGCCGTTTCGTCGATCTCGTCGCCCTCGCGAATGTCGATGGCACGCCGGGTTCCGCCCCCGAGACTGGAATTGAAGAGCATCGAGGGGTCGTCGATGCTTGCTCCCCTGGCGAAGGTGAGTTTCACCTTATCGGCGTAGGTCTCTCCCGTGCAGATGATCCCGCCGCATTCCCAGACCGGAACTCCGGACGGGTTCGACGGCTTACGCCATTTTACGTCCTCGGTGACCTCGGGGTCCGCCTCCCGGATCAGCCTTCGGACCTTGGCCAATACCCCGCCGCGCCAGTCGCCAAGAGCGGCAATCTTCGCATCGATCGCCTGAGACGCGCTCATTGCGCTTGTCCTTGCCGGGCCCGCCGCTTCGCGGCGTAAGGCAGGACGAACATGTAGATGCCCGTGAACATCAACAGGAACAGCGGCGCGAGCGGGGAGTAAGTGATCCACATGGGCGGCTCACCCATCGCCATCGCCACGAAATTCGCAATGACCGTCGCGGTGAAGACGATCGCCAGCCAGCGATGAACCTGACGAATCCAGCTGCTCCAGTTCAAGTTCGACCTCCCTGGAAATCGATTGCGCCCAGCTGAGCGGATAATGCGCAAAAGGCTGTTAGGCCATCGCTTCGGCGGCCAATGGACATCGAGAAGGAAAATGGCGGCCCGGGAATTTGCCGGTGCTCCCGAGCCGCCGTGCGTGCCCCCACGCCCACGGGGGATGTATGTGCGTGGGCCAATGGCTGAACCGGCTCGCGGTCGATGGGGTTCCGAAACAATCTCCGCTGTCCCAAAAAGGGAGGCGGTCAGCTCGTCTTCAGGCGACGGACGAGGTCCTCGAAAACGGCCGGATGGATCGGCCGGACGAACTCAACTCCGACATCATGTCCGTTCACCCAGCAGACGTTCGCCTCGATCGAATCGATCGTGTCGAACTTGACCCAGACCATTTCGTCGAGGCGAGGGCGCTCGACGAATTCGAGCCGGCAGCCGTCGGGCGACGCGTCGTGGACGTCGACCCTGTAGTGGCGCTGACCGCTGCGCCTCAGCTGCACTTCCGCCTGCAGCGCAACTCGAGCGTTGCGCCTCGGAAGTTGCGGACCCTTGCCGCTCTGTTCAGTCTCGCCGCCCACTCCGCAGAACCCCTCAGGTCAAGCAGACTTGATAAATGCCAAACGCCAGATAACAAATGTTAAATCTTGGCGCGAAACGGAGTGAAATTGGTCCGCTCGTCATAGACGTCGATTCCTTCGCGCTTCTTCAGGAAGCCGACCACCGCGTACGTGAGGGGCGTCAGCAGGGCCTCCCAGCCGACCTTCAGGACCCACTGCGTGATCAGAACCTTGACCACGAGGTCGTTCGTCCAGCCGGTCGCGCCCCAGAACGCGAGCGGATAGAAAATGAGGCTGTCGACGCCCTGCCCGATGACCGTGCTTCCGATGGTCCGGGTCCAGAGGTGCTTGCCCTTGGTCCAGACCTTCATCTTGGCAAGGACGAGGCTGTTGGCGAACTCGCCTGCCCAGAAGGCGAGGATCGACGCGAAGACGATCCGGGGGACCTGGCCGAACACCTGCTCGTAGGCTGACTGTCCGCCCCAGTCGGGCGCGGGGGGCAAGGCGACCACCACCATCGCCATGAACGCCATGAACAGAAGCGCGGCCGTGCCCGCCCAGATGCAGCGCCGTGCCCGGGCGTAGCCATAGACCTCGGTCAGAACGTCGCCGATCACGTAGGACAAAGGAAAGAAGAGAATCCCGGCTCCGAATGGCCAGTCGCCGATCACTGGAAGGTTGACGGTCGCGACCTTACCGGCGCCGAGCACGTTGGAGAGCAGGAGAATGGTGACGAACGCCACCATCACAAAGTCAAAGTAGCGCAGGTGACGATCGTGAAGCGCGCCGGCTTCGACCTTCACCAGCTGATGTTCACGATCCCCCACGCGTCTCAGTGTAGAGCCCGCTCGAGCCGCGGGAAGCAAGACCTAATTTGGCGTGCCCAAAGCGCGTGACGTAAAGCCAAGGTCCCGAACCAAGGCCCTTGCGAGCTCGCAATCGACCGCATTAAGGCGCACAAAGGAAACGGAGTTTGCACTTCCGACAACCTATTTCTAAGGGTGTTTCAAGCGCAATTTTCCGCAGTTTTCTGCGCGCGGGTATGATGTAATGGTAGCCTGTCAGCTTCCCAAGCTGAACGCACGGGTTCGATTCCCGTTACCCGCTCCACGCAGATCGTCCGGGATTGGTCGAGCAGACGGAGCGCACGCCCGAGGGACGGAGACTTCGAGTTGATGAGCGAGGCCGTGGCGTAACTCTCGAAAGCGGGGGATTGCAGATGAGCTTGTTCCTTCTTCTGCCGGTCGCGGCGCTTGCGCTGGCCGGTCAGGACACTCAGGAAGCCGAAGCCGAATATGGCACGGGCGCTTCGCCGTGGCAGGCCCAGATCTTCAGCAATTTCACCGGCTGGACCGAGGATGAGCTTGCTCATCGCGACGCCTGGGATCTCGCGCATCGCTGCGGCGGATCGCTGATCGCGGACGGTTGGGTGCTGACGGCAGCGCACTGCATCGACCAGGCCAAGGTCGACAAGGGCTATCGGGTGCGCCTTGGCGCGGACTATCTGGACAATGACGAGGGCGTGACATTCCGGATCGACCGGATGGTGCGTCACTCGGACTGGAACAAGTCGCAGCACACGTACGACATCGCGCTCGTCCATTACGTCGCCGACAAGGACACCAGGGTCGCGAATGCCGGCCCGATCGCTCCGATCCCGCTGTACGACGGACCGCCGCTCGATTCCGGGGTGGAAGTCTATGCAACCGGCTGGGGTCAGCTTGAGGAGGGCAAGGACAAGGGCTTCTCGTCGGAGCTGACGTCGGCGGAACTAACCACCGTCGATTGCTCGGATTACCCGCAATACCAAGGGAAGGTGGCGGACTATCAGATGTGCGCCGGTCCGCGAGTGGAGGGTGACACTGCCGACACCTGCACCGGCGATAGTGGAGGGCCATTGGTCCTCGACGCGGACGACCGCGTCCTCGTCGGCGTGGTGAACTGGGGGATCGGGTGCTTCAGGGAGCATAGCGCCGGCATCTACCTGCGCATCGACAACGAGCATTTCAGGGACTGGATCGACCGCGCGATGGCGGCCGACCCATCCCTCAACGAGCTTCGCTAGCGATCGTCGCCGCTTCCGCGATCGTCGCCGCTTCCGCGATCGTCGCCACTTCCGCGATCGTCGCCGCTGCCGCGATCTTCGTCTTCGTCCTCAGGCGGGAATTCCACATCGTAGACAAGCATGGTCGCTCTCCTAACGCGGGGCCGTGGACAGTCTCATGAATCGTCCATTTGCGATAGCGTCTTTCAAGCGAAGCCCAAGTCGCTGACAATTTTCCGGAATCCAGGATCGTTCGAGATCGGATCGAGCAACGGATCGGTCGCGATGATGCTCAGACCGGAGTCCCCGATCTCGCGGGCGCGCCGGAGCCGGGCTAGCGCCTCGTCGGTCCTGCCCCATTGCGCCATGACTTCGGCCTGCTGGTACATGGCGGCGTCACCGACCTGGCCGACGAGATCGTCGAGCGCCTTTTGCGCCGCGGGCTGGTCGCCGGCGCGGTGCTCGAGGCTCGCAAGGCCCCTCAGCCGAAACATTTTAGCGGGTTCGGCCTGATAGGCTTTCCGGGCCTCGTCGAGCCTGCCCAATTCCATCAGCGAATCGCCCATGAACGCGTGCGCATTCGAGATTTGCGGGTTGAGCTCCAGAGCCCGTCGATATCGTTCGACCGCTTCCGAATAGCGCCGGGACGCGTAGGAGATGGTGCCGGCTGCGCGGTGGGTCCGCGGATTCAACGGATCGAGCGCAAGCGCTCGCTCGATCGCGTCGCGGGCTTCGGCGAACCTTCGGGCGCGGACCCAATAGAGCGCGCAAAGCAGGACGATGTCGGCGTCGCCGCGGCCATAGTTGTAGGCCCTGTCGTACGAGGGCTTCGCCCCTTTGACGTCGAGGAAGCCGGCGAACTTCGCGTAGCCTAGCGCAAGGTGACCCTCCGGCAGCCTCGGGGCGAGCGAAATTGCCCGCTCAGCCTGGTCCACAGCCGCTGAATATAGTGGCTTGAGCTGGCTTGCTTCGGCGTTCTGCGAGGCGAGGGATGCGAGAACTCGCGAAAGCGCCGCATGGGCGAGCGCGAATTCGGGATCGGAGGCAATCGCGACTTCGTAATTGGCACGCGCCTCGCGGTCGGTCTCCTCGTCCTTGGCGAGATTGTAGAGCGCCTTTCCGCGAAGATAGGATTCATAGGCTTTGGCATTGCGAGTTCCGCCGAGGCGCGGCGAATCTGTCGCGATCTGGATCGCCAATGCGCTGAGTATGCTGCTGGCGACCTCGCTCTGGAAGGCGAAGATGTCGTCGAGCTTCTTGTCGACGCTTTGCGACCATTCGGAAAAACCGGTCTCGCCGTTGGTCAGGTTCGTCGAGACCCGGACTCGGTCGCCGGAGCGCTGGACCGACCCGTCGAGCAAATAGCCAACGCCAAGCTTGCGCGAGATCTTCCTTGCGTCTCCGTCGTCCTCGCTCGCCGCCGCGGAGGTCGTCCCGGCGAGGACCTTCAGCGCTCGATTGCGCGCGAGCGTCGCTCGAATCTCCTCGGTAAGGCCGTCGGAAAGAAAGGACTGGCCCGGATCGCCGCTGAGGTTCTTGAAGGGAAGGACGGCAATGCTCTGTGCCGAGGCGGCCGAGCCGCCGAACAAGCCGAACTGCCAGGCGATGCCCCCGCCAGCCGCTGCCGCGGCGGCCGCTCCGCCCGCGATCAGCGCGCGCCTCCGATCGAAGGGAGGTGAGCTCGAGCGGGTGGAGACGGGGTCTTGGCCAACAGCGGCCGCGATCGCGCGCTTGACCGCCTCCATCTGCGGAGCGCCGGATTTTCCGCGCCAGTGTGTAAGGTCGATCATCTGGTACTGGCGGAAGCCAAGGGGCGGATGGCTTCCGTCGAGCGACACAGGGACGAGCCTTTGACGGTCGCGGGCGTGCGAGGCTTCGTCTCGAACCCAGTCGGACTCGATCGAATTCCTCGACCACAGGACGACGACGGCGTCGGCCTTGGCGAGAGCCTCGTCGATGGAGCGGGCGAAGCGGGAGCCGCCCTCGATCAGCTGGTCCCACCAGACCGTGTAGCCGGACTGCTCGAGCGCGACGGCAATGCGCTTCGCCTTCACCTTGTCGGCGTGCGCGTAGCTCAGGAAGATCGTCGAGCCGTCTTCTTCGTCCGACATGTCTGGATTTCCCCTGCCGGAGACTTAGCGGCTTGTCGCATCCGGCGCGAATCCTGGATTTCTCGAATGCAGCTCAAGGGATCGCCAACCGACCAGTTCGACCACCGCCCAAGCTGGAGAAGGCAGTCGAATGTCCCGCTGTGCCGACTTGAAGCCGCCGTTCGCGGCGAGACTTCAGTCCTAGATGCCGCCGGGGAAGGGCTCGATCCCAGCATCGGAGAGGCGACGCTGAAGGTCGTTTGATGTCTGCTCGACGACCTCGCCGTCCTCGGAGCGGACGACAAAATTGGCCCCGTACCTGCCGTCCTTGAAGAAGGGATAGCTGCCGATCGCGACTCCGGCGTGGGCCGCCTCCGTTTCCCGCAGGAGGTCGGCGACCTCGCTTTCAGGGGCGTAGGCGCCGATGGTCGCAGAGAGCATCGGCCGGCCGCCATCGAGCTTGCCATCGAGGGCTTCGAGCATTGCGGCGGCAATGCTCGGCACGCCGGCCATGATGTAGACATTGCCCATCCTGACGCCAGGCGCGCCCGACGTCGGATTGGGGATGAGCTCGGCACCTTGCGGGACCCGAGCCATTCTGAGCCGGGCATCGGTCACTCCGCCGCGAACCGCATAATATTGCTCTAGGATCTCGCGGGCTTTCGGGTGAATGACGACCGGAACCCCGAACGCGGCGGCGATGGAATCGACGGTGATGTCGTCGTGCGTCGGGCCGATTCCGCCGGTCGTCAGAACATAGTCGTAAGCCGCTCGGAGCGCGTTCACGGCCTCGGCGATGCGCGCCTCGACGTCGGGGACGACGCGAACCTCCTCGAGCCTGATTCCCTGCCGGTTCAGCCAGATGGCGACCTGGGCGACATTCTTGTCCTGCGTTCGCCCGGACAGGATCTCGTCGCCGATCACCAGGAGCGCAGCTCTCCAGACCTTCTCATCAGCCATGCTCGCCCCATACGCGCGGTCGTGCGGCAAATTCAAAGCGACTCTTGGGTAAGCGGGCGGGTGCAAATCCGTCGCGGCGCGACTATGTTGGTGGCGATGACCGAATATATCACCGTCGATGCCGAAGACCGGGTCGAAGCCCGCAACGGTGTGATCAAGCTTCACGGGCCGGAAGGCTTCGAGGGGATGCGCAGGGCCGGACGCCTTGCCGCGGAGATCCTCGATGCACTTGTCCCGCACGTCGTTCCCGGAGTGACCACCGGCGAGATCGACGACATCGTCCGCGAGCACATGCTGCGCGAGGGAGGGATCCCGGCGACGCTCGGTTACCGCGGCTACACCAAGAGCTGCTGCACCTCGATCAACCACGTCGTCTGCCATGGCATTCCGGAAGACCGGAAGCTGAAAGACGGCGACATCATCAACATCGACGTCACTCCGATCGTCGATGGCTGGCACGGCGACACCAGCCGGATGTTCTTGGTCGGCGACGTCGGGATCAAGGCGCGGCGCCTTGTCGACGTGACCTACGAGTGCCTGATGATCGGCCTCGAACAGGCGAAACCTGGAAACCGTCTTGGCGACATCGCTTCCGCCATCCAGCGACACGCGGAAGCCAATCGCTACACGGTCGTCCGCGACTTCTGCGGCCACGGAGTAGGGCGCCTTTTCCACGACAGCCCCGAGGTCGTGCATGCCGGACGTCCCGGCACCGGTCCCGAACTCCGTCCGGGCATGTTCTTCACCGTTGAGCCGATGATCAACATCGGCCGGCCGGACGTGAAGCTTCTCGACGACGGATGGACGGCCGTCACCCGTGATCGTTCGCTGTCGGCCCAGTTCGAGCATTCTATCGGGATCACCGAGGACGGCTGCGAGATTTTCACGAAGAGCCCGGCCGGACTCGACAAGCCGCCCTACGCGTAGGGCGTAGCTACCGAAAGCTAATTGACACTATTGTCAGCTAGTGAGAGCTTGAGCCCAGATTGGAGTCGAGCCCCGACCATGTTCCGCCATTCCGTCGCCATCGACCCAACCGACATCGACCACATGGGTCACGTCAACAACAGCGTGTACCTCAAGTGGGTGCAGGAAGCGGTGATCGACTATTGGCAGAGCGTCGCTCCGCCCGACGCCGTGGCTCGGCACCTGTGGGTCGCTCTCAAGCATGAGATCTCGTACCGTAAGCCGACCTTTCTTCAGGACAATGTCGTCGCCGAGGTAATTGCCGAGAAGGTCGAGGGAACTCGGGCTTATTTCACGACCGTCGTCCGCCGCGGCCAGGATGTCCTTAGCGAAGTGAAAAGCTGCTGGTGCTGCCTCGACGCAGTCACGCAGCGCCCGGCGCGACTAGCGAGGGACGTAGCGAGCAGGTTCCTTCCGCCGGTTTCTTAAGAAGCATCCTAATGTCCGCTTTCGACCCATTGCGGACATTAGGCGAAGCGGTCAGCTTAGGCTGATTGGCACCCAGGGGGACATGATGGCAGGCGGTGATCTGGTCGCGATTGAACTTACACCTGACGACTTGCTCGCCATCAACAATGCGCTGAACGAGGTCTGCAACGGAGCTCATCGT
>JBKPKZ010000077.1:0-3430 GCA_046731355.1 Pseudomonadota bacterium
ACTACGCCACCGCCGGTCGAGTGGCCGATATGGATCGCATTTTTGAGATCAAGCGCCTCGACCAAATCGTTTGTGTCGGAGGCGTAGGTGTCCATCTCGTTGCCGCCGTCGGTCTGGTCGGAGCGGCCGTGACCGCGCCGGTCAAACGCGATGGTGCGGTAGCCCTTGTCGAGGAAGAACATGACCTGGTTGTCCCAGTCGTCCGCGCTTAGTGGCCAACCGTGATGGAAAACGATCGGCTGCGCGTCCCTAGGACCCCAGTCGTTGTAATAGATTTGGGTGCCGTCTTTGGAGGTGTTGAGTGCCATGGGAGTTTGCCTCCGCGATGCGGAATGCCGGCCGGCAGGACCGGCTCTGACGCTACTGATTTGGGTCTATGACGGGCTCGCACACGTCCGTCGAAACAGCTGGCCCGCGGCTGCTCTGCGCCGCGCTGGCGAGTCGGTCAACAGAGCTGATCTAGGTTATCGGCGAGCTGAAATTTGCCCTTGTTCGTTTTCGACTGACTTGTGTCCGCTTTCGACCCAAAGCGGGCTGAACGACAAGATTTGATGATCACGCGGGTCCCGTGGTGCATCTGACTGCATTCGAGTTCGACTTCCCTCTGTTCGCCCCGCTGCTCGCTGCCATCATTGAGAACGCACTCAGTGCCCAAAGTGCGGGGAGCTTCCTAACTCTCACGCATTGACGACGGCCGGACCCCCTCTACTCTCGCAGAAATCGAAAGGGGGGGTGCAGATGTTGAGGACGTTTGTAGCCTCTATATTGCTCGCGGTTCCGACTGCTGCTGCGACTCGGCCACGGCTGAGACGCAATAGGGGGTTGCATGCGTAGAGCAGTGCAAACTTTGGCGGCAGCACTCTTGTTGGTTTCCTGTCGAGGCACAGAGGACGCAAGCGACAGGCCTCCAGCGTCTTACTTCGACAACGGTGCGCACACAGACGCCTGGACCGGGGGCGCGCGGAAGATCACGATTTCCACGCCCAAGGGACCTCACCAGATCTGGATCAAGCGGGTCGGCAACAATCCGAAGCTGAAACTGCTGCTGCTCACGGGCGGTCCCGGCTTTTCGCATGCGTATCTGGAAGTAATGGACAGCTTCCTGCCTGCCGAAGGCGTGGAATATTATCATTATGACCAACTTGAGACTGGAGAAAGCGACCGCCCGGACGATCCCGACCTGTGGACGTTGTCGCGCTATGTCGACGAGGTAGACCAGGTTCGCAAAGCGATCGGCGGCACGGGCGAGAATTTCTGCCTGCTGGGCCACAGCTGGGGTGGCATCGTCGCGATGGAATATGCGCTGGCGCACCAGGACCAGATGAAATGCCTCATCATCTCGAACATGATGGCGTCGATTCCAGCCTACAACAATTACGCGAGGAAGGTGCTTGAGCCCCAGATGGACCAGGCAGCGCTGAAGCAAATCTTGGCGATGGAAGCGAACGGCAGGACTGAAGCTCCGGAATACATGGGCTTGCTCATGCCCAATTGGTATGAACAGCACATCCTCCGCCGTCCCGTAGACCAGTGGCCGGAGCCGCTGACCCGCGATTTCCCGAAGATGAATCGGCGTTTCTACGTGACCATGCAGGGGCCGAGTGAAATGGGCGCGAGCGGACGATTATTGCACTGGGATAGGTTTGCCGACCTCAAGCTCATTCGCGTGCCGACGCTCGTTATCTCGGGGAAGCACGACACGATGGACCCTGCCTACATGGCCGCGATGGCGAAGCAGCTGCCGCGGGGCGAGTTGGCCGCTACCAACGGCGGCCATATGGCCATGTACGATGACCAGCCGACCTATTTTGCCAAGCTGACGGCTTTTTTGCAGAAATTCCGCGGATAGTCATTCGTCCCGATAATGACCGCGGCCCGCTTCCAGCCTCAGGCTTGCCGTCACACGACCAGGAAATCCGCGGCCGTGAGTCTCAAGCCAGTGGTCAGCTTTCGATCCAAAGCAAACATTAGAGTCATGCTGTCTGTATGCTATGTCCGTGGCGCTCGGCTCGGAGGTTTGTTATGACTAGAGCTGCGTTATTGCTTGCATTCGCTCTCACCGGCTGCACGACCGCATCGACGACGATGCTAAGCGAGAATACTGCGCAAGTTGTCGCGAAAGATCTGAACACGGGCTCCCGTTCTGAAGTCCGAAAGAAAGCGCTGCTGGCGGCCGCTCAAACCGCGCAGGCTCGCGGTTACGAATATTTTGGCGTGGTCAGTTTCGAAGAGAAAAGTAGGCAGGACTGGATTCAAAAATCAGGCCGCCTGGGATTAGGCGGCGGCGGACTTGCGGAGCCCATTCCGTCGCGGGACCTTTGGGCCGACATGACGGTCCGCTTCCTCCATGCCAACGAATTGCCCAACGATCGCAACGGCATCTATCGAGCGTCGAATATTCTCGCACCGCAGAATTAGATCGCGGCTAATGTCCGCTTTCCACCCATGACCGACATTAGCAGCCAGCTAATCCGTGACCCACAAGGCTTCGATGTCATCCCGAGCGGCGACCTTAAGCGACCGTTCTCCCGATAAGCTGCAAAAATGCTCCCAAGGTTTTTCGGAGCTTCGAAGGGAGCTTTCAATATCGAGGCTGAAGTAGTCGGAGGAGAGCCAGCGCGACGCTTCGACATTGCGGACGTGGGCCATGATTGCGATCAATGACTGATGGTCGTCTCCATGTCCTTGCTTCTGTTAGCCGCGACTGCACAGCCCGACGCGAGCCAGGCGGAGCCTTCGCCCTGTGACAATCCGGCGCCGGACGATGCCCGGCCCTACACATTGTGCCTTGCGGAGACGTGGTTCAACGAGGCCGAGGCGACCCTCAACGCTCAGTGGCAGATCACGCTTGCCCACACACGGATGCACGGTGGCGCCGGAGCCGAACAGCGCCTTCGCAAGGAACAGCGGCAGTGGCTGCGTGCCCGTGATCGCGAATGTGCGGCGTTCGCAAGATCGACGCCAGTGACCCAAACCAGTCGTAATGAGCTGAGTTGTTCTGCGCAGATCGACGAACGACGCACGGCATATCTACGGCGGTTGGCCGAACAGAAGTGACTTTTAGTGCCCGCCTCCACCCAAGGCGCCATTTGATTGGCCTACTCAGCCCACTCGGCGAGCCCGAGCGGTGCAACTCAAAGGTGGTGCGTACAAAAAGCCAGAAGTAGAATCAGGGGGATCGGTATGCCGATCAACCAAAGCAACACGGAACGCATTTGGGCCTCCACAGCTACCCCGAAGGCGCAAATTCTCGGCGTAGTTTCTTGTTCCGAATGTCTGCTTTCCCCCCATTTCTGCCATTCGGACAAACCTCGCGCTGTGCCCATTGCGAACTCGCAAGGGGCTGATACCTGTGTGCATGACATTGCAGTGGGGAGGATATGGCAGCGGATAGGGGCGCGCATGCTTATGGAGCGTTCCTGCTTCGGAT
>JBKPKZ010000078.1:0-14054 GCA_046731355.1 Pseudomonadota bacterium
GGCATTTCTTAAGATGCTTTTAACCATGCGTACAATGCCCGCGCTCAGGGGTTGGCTCCGAGCGTCTCGGAACGGGACGAACTCAAACCGGATTGGAAGGACTAGGCGGCGCGGGAGGGGTTTTGCGCCGGTTGCTCGCTAGGCTTCGACCGGCGCGCAATAAGCTGCGCGGCCTGATCGGCCTCCATTGGCTTGCCGAAATACCAGCCCTGCCCGCTTGAGCAGCCGATCGTCAGCACCGCTGCGTGCGCGGCTTCGCTCTCGATACCCTCGACCAGAATCGGCACTCCCAAGGCGTCCGCCAGGGTGACGACGGCGCGAACGATTGCAGCGCTTTGTCCGCTCTCATGGATGTTGGTGATGAACGAACGGTCGATCTTGATGATGTCAAACGGCAGCTGACGAAGGTGCGACAGCGATGAGAAGCCGGTCCCGAAGTCGTCAAGCGCCAGCCGGATGCCCTGGTTCTTGAGGCTGGTGATGATGTTGCGAGCGAGGTCCATGTCGCCGAACAGCGAGCTCTCGGTGATTTCGACCACGAGCCGGTCCGCAGGGAAAGACGTCTCGGTCAGGATGCGGACGATACGCTCGGCAAGCCAACCGTCCGAGAATTGCGTCGGCGAGATGTTGACGGAGATCTTGATCGACGGATCCCAGTCCCGAGACGCCAGGAGCGCAGCGCGGATGACCTGTTCCGACAAGCGGTCCATCACTCCGATCTCTTCGGCGATCGGAATGAAGCGGTCGGGCGGGATGATTCCTGCAAGCGGGTGACGCCAGCGGGCGAGAACTTCGAAACCGATGATTTCGCTCGTTCGCAGATCGACCTGCGGCTCGAAGAACGGCAGGAATTGCTCGTGCTCGAGGCCATAGCGAATGCCTTGCTCGATCTCGCCATGCTGGAGGAGAGCCCGCTCCATTGCGGCGTCGAACCAGATCGGACGGACGACCCGCCCGCTTTTCGCATGATCGAGCGCGATGTCGGCGCGGCGAAGGAGGTCCGGGACCCGGACTTCGCCGCCCGCCGCATTGGCCATTCCGGCAAACGCGCCGACCTGGATCATCTTCCCGTCGATGTCGAACGGCCGCGTAGCAAGCTTCAGCAGGGATTCGACCTTCTTCTGGGCATCCGCTCGCTCGTCCGCTTCGATGACTCGGGCGATCGCGAACTCGTCGCCGCCCATTCGTCCGACGACCGCGCCTTCTCCCGCGTTCTCGAGGATCGTGATCGCCACTCCGCGAAGCATTGAGTCGCCGGTGTCGAAGCCGTGACGGTCGTAAATCGTTCGGAAACGGTGCAGCTGCAGCGAAGCGATCAGCAGCATCAGCCCGTCCTTCTCCGCCTTCAGGCGAAGATCTTCGGTGCTGTCGGCAAAGCCCTTGCGGTTGAGCAGGCCGGTGACCGGATCGGTCGAAGCTGCGATCGCTGCCCGCCGCTCGCCTTCGATCCGGCGCTCGGTCTCATGCTGCAAGTCGACATAGCGGCGCCAGCCGAACAGGATCAGCGCGACGTTCAACGTCAGCGCAATCGCGGCGACCTGCGCGCCCGGTCCCAGTATGACTTCGGCCTGTCCGAGCTGGCGGAAGAATGCCGAGCCGTTGCCGATCAGGAGGATGACAGCCGCGATGACCGTACCTAGGACGACCCAGTCCTGGCGACCGCCATCGAGCGGCGCGCGCGGGTTCAGCTTGAAAAGGCGCGTAAACACATGCGGGTACGTACCCGTACAAGATTAATAATTTGCGTTTCGGGGACGTTACGCCTCGGCCCCTCTCGGCTTCGCGCGGAGCCTCGCCCTCGACATGCTCCGGAGTGCCTCCGGACATGGCTGGTGCGGACGGTGGGAATCGAACCCACACTCCCGTTACGGGAAGAGGATTTTAAGTCCCCAGCGTCTACCGTTCCGCCACGTCCGCTTTGCCAGCCGCGGCCACGGTAGGGCGCCCCGGCTACTCGGCAGTAACCTCGCCTAAGTTCAGGCGCTCGCGCATTTCCTTGCCCGGCTTGAAATAGGGCACCCGCTTGGCGTCGACGGAGACCGGGTCCCCAGTGCGCGGATTGCGGCCGATGCGAGCGTCGCGCTGACGCGTCGAGAAGGCACCGAAGCCACGAAGCTCCACGCGGCCGCCCTGGGCCAATTGCTCAGTGATGGAATCGAACAGGGCGCCGACAACGCCTTCCACTTCACGCTGGGTCAGGTCGGGAAAGTCGCCGCACAACTTCTGCACCAATTCCGAACGGATCATCTCATCCCCGCAAACACGATCTTGTTATGACACCTCTCCCCCAAGAGGTGCGCGCAAGCTGTCAGAAAGGGTACGGCGGCGCAAGTGCCGCCGTACCTTACACATGTTACTTCTTCTTCGAAGCCTTCTTCTCGGTTTCGGCCTGCTTTTCCTTCAACGCGGCGCCGAGGATGTCGCCGAGCGACGCGCCCGAATCCGACGATCCATATTGCGCGACCGCCTGCTTCTCCTCGGCGATCTGAAGCGCCTTGATCGAGAAGTTCGGCTTTTTCGACCGGTCGAGACCGGTGACCATCGCGTCGAACTTCTGGCCGACCTGGAAACGCTCCGGACGCTGCTCGTCGCGGTCGCGGCCAAGATCGGTGCGCTTGAGGAAGCCCGAAGCACCGCCGTCGGCGATCTGGACCTCGAGCCCGCCGTCCTTCACCTCGAGGACCTCGACGGTGACGATCTCGCCCTTCTTGGCACCGCTGCCGCCGGCAGCGCCGGCCGAAACGCCGCCGCGCTCGAGCTGCTTGATGCCGAGGCTGATGCGCTCCTTCTCGACGTCAACGTCGAGAACCTGCGCCTGGACGGTCTCGCCCTTGCGGTGAAGCTGGAGAGCCTCCTCGCCCGACACGCCCCAGGCGATGTCCGACATGTGAACCATTCCGTCGACGTCGCCCTCGAGGCCGACGAACAGGCCGAACTCGGTCGAGTTCTTGACCTCGCCCTCGACGGTCGAACCGACCGGGTGAGCCTCAGCGAAGGCCTCCCACGGATTGGCCTGGGCCTGCTTGAGACCGAGCGAAATCCGGCGCTTCTCCTGGTCGACCTCGAGCACCTTCACTTCGACTTCCTGGCTGGTCGAAACGATCTTGCCCGGATGGACGTTCTTCTTCGTCCAGCTCATCTCGGAGACATGGACGAGGCCCTCGATGCCGGCCTCGAGCTCAACGAACGCACCATATTCGGTGATGTTCGTAACCCGGCCCTGGAACACGCCGCCGACCGGATACTTGGCCGCAGCGCCTTCCCACGGATCGGTCTCGAGCTGCTTCATCCCGAGGCTGATGCGCTGCGTCTCCTTGTTGATGCGGATGATCTGCACCTTCACGGTGTCGCCGATGTTCAGCACCTCGCTCGGGTGGTTGACGCGCTTGTAGCTGATGTCGGTGACGTGCAGCAGGCCGTCGATTCCGCCAAGGTCGACGAACGCACCATAGTCGGTGATGTTCTTGACCACGCCGTCGATGACCTGGCCCTCGGCCAGCGACTGGATGAGGCCGCTGCGCTGCTCGGCGCGGGTCTCTTCGAGGATGGCGCGGCGCGAGACGACGATATTGCCGCGGCGGCGGTCCATCTTGAGGATCTGGAACGGCTGGCCGATCTCCATCAGCGGGCCGACGTCGCGGACCGGACGGATGTCGACCTGCGAGCCCGGAAGGAAGGCCACGGCGCCGCCGAGGTCGACGGTGAAGCCGCCCTTCACTCGGCCGAAGATCACGCCTTCGACGCGATTGCCGGCTTCGAATTCCTTCTCGAGCTTGTCCCAGGCGGCTTCGCGGCGAGCGCGGTCGCGCGACAGCATCGCCTCGCCGGCGCTGTTCTCGACACGGTCGACGAACACTTCGACGGTGTCGCCGACCGAAATTTCTGCCTTCTGGCCCGGCGCTGCGAACTCGCGCAGCGGCACTCGGCCTTCGGACTTGAGGCCCACGTCGATCACCGCGAGATCATTCTCGATCGCGGTCACCGTGCCCTTGACGACCTTGCCCTCGAAAGCCTCGTTCTCACCACCCAAGGACTTGTTGAGGAGCTCCGCGAAATCGTCGCGGGTCGGAAATGTCGTGGTTGCCATAAACTATTGTGTCTCTCTGTATTCTCGGGCCTGCCGCGTGACCGCCACCATGGCGAGCCTTCCACATGCGGACCTGGTTCAATGCACTGCCGCCCCGGGGCTCATCCCCTGGGCAGCGTCCTTGGGTCGGTTTCGTCCGGGCAGCCCAACATGACAAAAAGCGCGTTCCGGCGCCGGACCAGCCGGACCACCGCACGCGCTCGCCAAATGAGACGGGCTGTCCAGAGGGGATCACCGCCCGCCGGACGCGGGGGGCCTTACTCTAGAGGGGTGAGAGAGGCAAGGTGTGGAGTGCGGCCGTGGGGGCGTGCTTTCTACTGCTCGCCGACCGACCTGGTCGAAGGCATTCGGCCATCGGGCGATCGCGATCGCGCTTTCCGCACGCAAGCGGCGTTCCAGACCGGGACTCGGGGCCCGAAGGACTTGCCAAACCAGTGATTAACCGATTCAACGTTTTCGTGCGTTACGCACCTGAGGGTCGCGCCGGTTTTTGAGGGGAGCTGGCTTGAGATTGCCGCTTGTTGCCGTGGCGCTCTTCGTGTCAGCAGTCGGCGTGCGCGCCGATGCGAAGCTCCCGCCCCTGCGCGATCCCGTCTTCCTCAACATCGGCTTCGTCTGCCAGTGGCAGGAAAGCTGCATGAACAGGCAGAAGCGAGCGATGAAGCGCGCGGTCGACTATACGAGGAAGACCAATCCGCCGAGCTGGAAGATTCACGTCTGCAACCGCCGAGCCGTTCAGCGCCGGAGCGGCCGGGTGGACTGGATCAGCTACAACAATTGCATCCGCAATCCCAATGTCCAGCGGGTGACGGCCTCGCGAAGCAGTGGCCGCTAAAACGGTGGATAAGTCAGACAGATAGCGGCGATCGTAGGACTTTGTTAACCATTTGGGACCGATTCTCGACAGGTCCGGAGCGGGATGACCTCCGATCCGGTCTGGAGACATCACGTGCCTTACTACAGGCTCTATTTCCTCGATCGGCGAGGCCGTTTCGGTCGCGTCGAAGGGTTCGCTGCCGAAGACGATTCCAAGGCCATCGGCCAGGCCGAGAGGCATGGCGACGGAGTCAAGGAATTGTGGTGCGGCGGCCGCCGAGTGAAGCAATGGAGTGAAGGGAAGGCGGCCTAGTTAGAGGGCCGCCGCCCTACCAGCTGCGGCGGACCTGGCGCCGGGCTTCCGGCTGATCGCTCGGTTGCGGCTGCTGTGGTTGCTGTGGTTGCTGATCGGGATCGAATGTCTCGTCGCGTTCCTTCATCTCTAGGAAGGTCCGGACGGTGTCGGCCGATAGCGGACGCCCGAACAGCCAGCCCTGCCCTTCCGCGCAGCCATATTTGCCGAGCTCGTTGCGCACCTGCTCGGACTCGATGCCCTCCGCGGTGATCGGAACGTTGAGCGTGTGGCCGAGGCTGGCGATCGTGTTGACGATCGCAGCGGTCTGCTCGCTCTTCACGATCGTGCTGATGAAGCTCTTGTCGATCTTGATTCGGTCGACGGGCAGGCTGTTGACCTGCGCGAGCGAGGCATAACCGGTGCCGAAGTCGTCGAGCGAGATGCTGATGCCGACGTTCTTCAGGCTGCCGATGGTGGCGAGAACCTGGTCGCGGTCCTCGAGGAGCGAGGCCTCGGTGATCTCGACCTCCAGGCGGTGCGCCGGGAATCCCGCCTCGGTAAGGATCTTCATGATCTGCTGGGCGAGCTGCGGATCGCGAAACTGGATCGGCGAGACATTGACCGCGATCTTGAGATGCGACGGCCATTCACGGGCTTCGACGAGCGCCTGCTCGATGACGCTGATGGTCAGGGGACCGATGAGGCCGGTCTTCTCCGCGGCGTCGATGAAGGTCTCCGCTTCCAGGAACCCGCGGGTCGGCGAGCGCCAGCGGGCGAGTGCTTCGAAGCCGACCAGCTCGCGCGACGCGAGGTCGATCAGCGGCTGGAAGAAAGGAACGAACTCGCCGTTCTCGATGCCGCTGCGGATGTCTTCCTCGAGCTTCACCCGGTCGGTAAGTTCACGCTCGAGCTCCGGATCGAACCAGGCGAAGCAGTTCCGGCCGGCGCGCTTGGCAGCATAGAGTGCGAAGTCGGCTTCGCGGAGAACATCTTCCTCTTTTTGGAGCTTGCGGACCTGGGCAAGGCCAATTGAGGCCGAGACGAAGACCTGGACGGTGCCGAGGTCGACGGGCTTCGCCATCTTGGCGAGGATCGCCTGGGAGACCCGCTCGGCATCCTTGCTGTTGCCGCTTTCGAAAAGGACGGCGAACTCGTCGCCGCCGATGCGGGCGCAGCAGCTTCCCTCCGGACATTCGCTTTCCAGGGTCTGAGCGACGACCTTCAGAAGCTGGTCACCGGCAAGGTGGCCATGGAGGTCGTTGACCCGCTTGAAGTGATCGAGATCGAGCAGGAGAAGCACGCCTGATGTCTTGGCCTCGAGCAGGAAGCCGAGGGCGTGCATCAGCTCGCGGCGATTGGCGAGACCGGTCGCGGGATCGGTGTTGGCGTTCCGTTCGGCAAGCCGCTCCGCCTTCTCAAAGGCGTCGAGAGCTTCGCGCAGATCCTTCGAACGGCGCCAGCCGAACAGGATGATCGCGATGTTCAGAACGAACGCGACCGACAGCATATTGTCGTGGGCCTGCACCTGAATGCCGGCGAGAGCCGAGGGAAGTACCTGGCTCCCGAGCGCGACAAAGAGCATGATCGCCGCCGCAGTGGCGCAAGTCGTGATCAGATGGCTGCTTGCAATCCGCACAGCCGTGCTCCTCGTTTCCCGCACTGGTCGGTCTCTTTTCACTGGTCCCAAGAACCGGTGAGCTACCAAACATGTGTGAAGAATCCGCTACTTGGCTCTAGGCAAATTCCTATTGCACATAGGGAACAAATAGGGAACATGAGGACGGCAGAGTCGCATTTTCGCCTTTGCTGAGGAGGAATGGGTGCTCGTTCTCGATCCCAGTGCAATTTTCGCAATCGCTGCCCTCGTCGGCAGCCTGTCGGCGCTCGTCTGGGCGGTGCGGCGGAAGCCCTAGTCGGCCGGGTCGTTCCGCGTCGCGTCGGTGACGTCCTGATCGTGGCCACTCTTGTCGCTGAAAAAGGCGGCGGCGAAGAGACCGCAACCGAGCAAGACCGAGAAGAAGACTCCGAGGATGGTCGCGACCACCAGGTTGACGGTCAAATCGCCCGACGCCTTGAGATAGAGCAATGCCGCAGCGACCATCGCCACGGCCGCCACCAGGATCCACTTCATCATTCGCTGGAATTCAGTACGCGCAGTCTGCCGATCGTCGGGCACGTCAGTCAACCTTCCTTGGAAACCAGCGTCACTGCGTCTGGACCCGCCCAGCCATTCTGTCGCTGATCTCCTCAGACGGACCACATAGGCGCTCATCAGGCGATTTGAAGATAGGCGGGGCTGACGGATACTTGAAACGCTCCGCTCCGGCTGATCCCCCGTCCCGGATTTCTCCACGCACGCAGAAGCATATTGCAAAGCGGCGACATCCTTGCTCCTTTCTATCCTAGGAAGCCGTGACTCGCTCGCGAGTCCCGGAGAAGGGGAGGCAGTAAAACGTGGTGCCGGCGCCACAGACATGTGTCCCACAAAATTGCGGGTTCTGCGCTTGAGGAACTCTCGTTCCCGACCAGTGGTTTATCCACTCGATTGGAGAGAGGAGCGCTGATGACGCGTGCGGGTGTCCTGGCGTTTGCGACGTCGATCATCTGCGCCGCCCCCGCACTTGCCGAACCGCCCGGCCAGAGTTCAATCCAATCCCTTCCAACACTTTCCCGCTTCGCCGGCGAGCCCCCGGTGCGTGTCGATCGCCGCGGCGTGTCTTTCCCGGTCATTGATTACAGCGGTCCCGACGGAGTGCTGCGAACGCAGCGCGGGATCATTGCCGGAAAGCAGGTCGCGCCGGGAACGGTCATCGGCCTCGGTATCTGGGAAACCGCACCAAAGGCTCGCGGCTATGTCGGAGATGTGCCGGCGAACGTGGCGCCCAAACGTACACGCCGCGCCGCTGTCGGGCTTTCCTGGCGCTTTTAGCGCGTCGGCTTCCGAGCTTCTCTTTCGCCGATCCACGAGCTCATGTAACTTGGTCTTTACATCGGACGGGCGGACGTTGCGGTTGTTTCGGCCCAGTGCCATCACGGCGACGTGGCCCGGCGCACGATCATCATTGGTGGTCCGATCACCCTGATCGGAGCAGCGGTCGGAGCGCTCGCCGATAACGCCCTTCCGTTCGGCCTGAAGGCTTCCCGCAGTTGACCAAGATTCGACTCCTCGGACTCCCGACGGACTCGCATTCCTCGTTCCTGCGCGGTCCCGCCCGGGCCCCGGACGCGATACGATCCGCGCTGGCCTCGCCGCATGGCAACCAGGCGACGGAGCTCGGAGGAGAACTCGGCGCGGAAATTGAGCTGGACGATTTCGGCGACCTTCCGCTGGAAGAGGCCGAGGGCGATTTCGAACGCATCCGTTCTGAAGCCTCGCAAGCGGGCTCGACGCCGATCTTCCTCGGCGGGGACCACATGGTCACCTATCCCATCGTGTCGGGGCTGGCCGAGGTCCACGGGCCAGTGAACATCCTGCACTTCGATGCTCACCCCGACCTTTACGAGGACTTTGAAGGCGATCCGCTGAGCCATGCCTCGCCGTTCGCCCGGATCATGGAGCGCGGGCTTTCGAGCCGCCTTGTCCAGGTCGGGATCCGTACCCTCAACGATCACTGCCGAAAGCAGGCAGAGCGGTTCGGCGTCGAAATCGTCGAGATGCGGAACTTCAGGCCCGGCGCCGTACCGATCCCTGACGCGCCGCTTTACGTCAGCATCGACCTGGACGCGCTCGATCCGGCATTCGCGCCCGGCGTTTCACATCATGAGCCGGGCGGCTTGTCGGTTCGTGACATCCTGTCCGTGCTCCATCGCATCGAGGCGCCGATCGTCGGAGCCGACATCGTCGAATATAATCCGACGCGCGACATCAACGGGATGACGGCCGTCGTTGCAGCCAAATTCGTGAAGGAGCTCGCCGCGATCGCCGCGCTCTGATCAGGCGCGGCTGATTAGGCGTGGGCGAGCTGGCGTTCGACGAGGCGGATGGCCTCGGCAATCGACTGATCGATGTCGAGCTCGCTGGTATCGAGCAGGTCGGCGTCGTCCGCCTGGCGCAGGGGCGCAATCTCTCGTTTCGAGTCCCGCTCGTCGCGGGCACGAATGTCGAGGAGCACGTCGTCGTAGTGGCCCGGCATGCCGCGCTCGAGAAGCTCGCGGACTCGGCGCTGCGCACGGACCTCCGCGCTCGCGGTAACGAACAGCTTGGCATCGGCGTCCGGAGCGATGATTGTCCCGATATCGCGTCCGTCCAGGACCGCTCCGCCCTCCTGTTCGGCGAAATCGCGCTGGCGCTGGAGCAGGGCTTCACGAACCGACGAATAGGAGGAGACCTTGGAGGCGATCCTTGAAACGGGCTCGCTGCGAAGTTCTTCATCGTCCGGGTTGAAGCCGAGATCGTCGCAGGCGCGAAGAGCCTCGAACTCGATGTTCGGGTCTCCGCCCCAGCGCCACAGCTTGAGGGCGACCGCCCGGTAGAGCAGTCCGGTATCCATGTGCGGAAGGCCGAAGTGATTGGCGAGAGCTCGGGCGATCGTGCCCTTGCCGCTGGCGGCCGGGCCGTCGACGGCTATCACGAACCCCTTGCGCGGGCCGCTTCCAGTTCCGAGATCCTTGTTCAAGGGCCGCGCTTTGACAGGGCGGATAGCCTATGGCAAGGCGCGCGCCCGAACGCTGCCGACTTCATTCGGCCACCCGGATTTTGACTGGAGATTGACCCTCATGGTGAAGCCCGAATGGGGCACCAAGCGCACTTGCCCCAAGTGCTCGACCCGTTTTTACGACCTCGGCAATGACGAGCCGGTGCACTGCATCGAGTGCGGCACCGAATGGATTCCCGAGCCCGTCCTGAAGTCGAAGCAGCCGCTGCCGTTCGAGGCGGTCGAAGCGAAGCAGAAGGAAGCTCCGACCGACCAGGATCTCGAGGCCGAGGATCTGGCGATCGACGAAGAAGAAGAGCCCAGCGCCGACGAGGAAGTCGACCTCGACACCGGCGACGACGACCTGGGCGTCGAGCGCGCAGCGGAAGACGACGAAGCCTAGAAGTTCGCACCGGGGAACTGAAATTCCCCGTTTGCAGGCGAGAAAACATCGCCTAAGGCGCGTCAAGGATCGGGGCCGTAGCTCAGCTGGGAGAGCGTCGCAATGGCATTGCGAAGGTCAGGGGTTCGATCCCCCTCGGCTCCACCATCCTTCTGAAATGACTCCAAAAAGGGCGCCGTCGGGCGCCCTTTTCTTTGCTTTTTGAACCTGGGTCTATCCGGGTCGAGCCGGTTTTTGACGGCGCGCATTTTTTCCCAGTCCAGCCATCCTCCGCGTCCTAGCGCAGACTGAAGAAATCGCTGATCCCGGTGAGCAGGAACTGCATCCCGATACAAATGAGGAGGAAGCCGAAGATCCGGGTCATCGCATCGATGCCGCTGCTTCCAAGGTAACGGACCATTGAGCTCGCGGCCCGGAGGACAGCGAAGCAGAAGGCGAGCGTCAGGATCATTCCGAGGACCACCGCAACGACCACCAGCCCTCGCTCGTCGGGATGCATGCTCCTGATCTGGGGAGCGGCGGTCAGGACGACCGTGATCGAGCCGGGGCCGGCAAGGCTAGGCATCGCCAGTGGCGTGAAAGCAACCTCCAGCTCTTGCTGTTGGCTGGAATCGCTGACCGCGGCCGGCGCTGCCGGGAAGAGCATCCGAAAGCCGATGGTCGACATGATTAGGCCGCCGGCCGTCCGGAGACCCGGGATCGAAATCCGGAAGAAGTCGATGATCGCGGAGCCGAGAAATAGGAAAGTGATCAGGATTCCAAATGCGTAAATGCAGGCCAGAAGCGCCTGTCGATTGCGCGTTCGTCGATCCATTCCCGAGGTCAGGGCGATGAAAAGCGGCGCGGTGCTGAAGGGATTCATGATCGGCAGGAGCGCCCCGATCGTTAGAGCAATGGCTTCCCGGAAGACTTCGATCGAACCTCTCCACCACACTTGGGAGTGGCAGCACTCAGGGTTCGAGGGCAGAATGCCAATCAGGGTTGGCCCTGATCATTCCGTCGAATTGAGACGATGCGTTTCCTAGCCGCGGACCAGCCGCAATCGGACCTTCATCAATTCCGCGACCTCGGCTTCCGGCGCCGAACGGCCCTGGTCCTCGCTGGACTGTTCCGGCAATGGGCCAACCGTTCCGACCTTCCCGATCCTCGACCAGATCTCGGCGGTGACCTTGCGCTCAGGAGGTGACGCGCGGTCGATCACCTCCAGCAAATCGGGAGCCTCAAGGGTCTCGACCTTTTCGAGGTCGTCACCGCGGAAATAGCGGATCTGGAATTTTTCCATGGCTATTGAACGCTTAAACGTCTCAACAGTGCGCCGGCTGACGGCTGTTGAAGGGCGCTTCACCGCTATCGAGGCGTCTCAGGAACGGCCCGTCACGGGTCCGGCGGGCGGCGGAGCAAAGCCGAGCGGCTCGATCGTCTCGCCGGGCGAACCGGCGGTCACCGCTCGGTAGATCGACATTCCGACGGGGCTGTATGTGATCGCCTCGATGAGCACGAATGTGCCGAGCATCGTCGCAATTCCCCATCGCCAGGCCGGGTGTGCCTGCCCACTGCGGCGGATGTCCGCGAGGACACCGGCGATTGGGAAGAGGATGCAAGGTACGAACGCCGCTTCCCACGCCCACGGCTGCAGGAGCGGCATTGGAAGCAATCGGCCGAAAGCGGGGCCGAGCAGCAGCGACATTGCGCAGAAGTGCAGACGCCGGTGCCATTCCGTCCGGCGACGTAGCTTCACCGCGGCCACGGTCAGAGCTGCGAACGCGAAAACCGTGACCGGATCGAAGACCAGGAATTGCAGTGGCCGGAAGAAGAATGGGACGTAGCCGAGCCTGACCATCGCAATGGTCACGAAGCAGCCCATGATGACCATTGGGATGATCCAGAATGCAGCGACCCAACCGAGCATGCGATGCAGGTGCATCCGGCCGGTCGCAACGAAGATGTTCTGCAAGAGGTAGATCGCGACCCAGCCCATGAAGAAGAAGGCATGGAGGTGGACTCGGATCGGAGCTCCGAACGTCGAGCGGCCCATCACGTACTGAAACGAAAATCCGGCGACGATCGTGATCGTCATCACGATGGCCGCGCGAAGAAAGAACCGTTCGTCGCCTACGGCCGGCGCAATCGGCCGTTGAGCTAGAGTCGCCATGTCGATCCCCCTTTTGTCCCCGCTCCTTCCTAGCGCTTCGTCGAGCGGCTTTAAATAGCTCCCTCGAGGTGGCCGATTCAGGGTGAAAACAAGGACTTACGACGGCTGGACCCAGGCCCGCGACCGGTGGCGGAACGGCGCTTCTCCCGGGCCATTGATATCCAAGAGCGCGTCGAGCGTGACCTTCCATTAGTTGAAAGGAGGACAAAATGCCTCGTCATGACTGGAATGGCGGCGACTATATGACCCGCGATCGCGACTATCGAGACTTCGATGAGCGCGAGCGTGGTTACGACCGCGACCGTGGAGCGTTTTTCGGGAGCCCCGATCGCGAGCCGCGGATGAGAAGGCGCAGCCTATTGCGGGATGAAAGCTCTGGCGGACGCCAGTTTGTCGAGCGATCGGGCCGAAGCCGGCAGGAATTCAGACCGGACGACAACAGCTTCGAGATCCCGACGGACGAGACCGAGCGGCTGATCGCTTCGAACAAGGTCGAGGGTACGCCCGTTTACGACGTGGGTGGCGAACGGCTCGGTTCGATCCACAACTTCATGGTCGACAAGTTCCGCGGCAAGGTCGTTTATGCGGTGCTTAAACACAGCAGCGGCTTCCTCGGCCTCGACGATCGCTATTATCCGCTCGATTGGGACCAACTCACTTTCGATACCCGCCTTGGCGGCTATCGAATCGAAATGACGGAAGACGAACTCAAGCGTTTCGGGAGCTGGGACAGGAACGAACGATGGCGCGACAGGGATCGATCACGGGAATCCATGCGTGACCGGGGCAATCGCCGGCCGATGATGAGTGAATCCTGGTAACCGCGCGAGGAGATGCAAGCAAAACGGCGGCGCCTTTCGGCGCCGCCGTCCTGTTGATCGTATCGCTACGACTTAGAGCGCGTTCGAAACGTTGCCGAACGTCGTGTTCAGCTTGGTGCCGACGCTCGTCATCGCACCAATCGCTGCAACCGCGATCAGAGCCGCGATCAGGCCGTATTCGATCGCGGTCGCACCGCTCTCGTTACGGATCAGCTTCAGAAACTTAGACATTACATTCTCCCTCAGCTTACGCACGAAGGAACAGCACGTTGTCCCACGCGATCAAACGCAACCGCGCACGAGGATTCTCCTCCAAACTGGTTTCCGATTTACTAAGGGTGGAGGTTGCGGGCCGTTAACGGAAAAAGACCACATGCGAAAACGGCGGCGCCCCCCTCAGGACGCCGCCGCTCGCTGAAACGCTTGAAAGCTCTTAGAGCGCGTTCGAAACGTTGCCGAACGTCGTGTTCAGCTTGGTGCCGATGCCCTGCATCGCACCGATCGCCGCAACGGCGATGAGAGCCGCGATCAGGCCATATTCGATGGCCGTCGCACCCTTTTCGTTCTTAATCAGCCTCAGAAACTTCGACATCTTCCGATCTCCTATGGTCCACACGGGAAGCACGCTCCCACCCTCGCAACCGCGCAGGTCGAAGCCGGAACTAGGTCGAAGGTTTTGATAAAGGCTTAAGCTCGCGGGTTAGCGTGCATTAACCGCAAAAAAGAAGCGGCGGCGCCTTTCGGCACCGCCGCCCCGGAGTTTCAAACGAGCTCTTAGAGAGCGTTCGAAACGTTGCCGAAAGTCGTGTTCAGCTTGGTGCCGATACCACGCATCGCGCCAATCGC
>JBKPKZ010000079.1:0-8640 GCA_046731355.1 Pseudomonadota bacterium
GTCACTTGCGCGGTCCCGCGTCCGTCCATGTCCGCAGTCAGGCGCCCGCCGTCGAGCTCCGCTTGGCCGCTGAGCGATTTCACGAACTTGCGGCCGCCTTCCGCCACTGGTGAGGCAAGGGTTGCGCCGATCAGCCCGGCGGCTGCCGTGAACGACAAGAGGAGTCGCGTTCTGGGTGTCATGGCATATCTCCTGCCAGGTGCCCCCACCCGAAGGCATTAAAACCCACTGTACGTTACGCGGGCACGTCAAACGGTTCATTCCGTATCAAAAAATACTGCCGCTGGCCCGTAGAAGTTCGAGAGGCAGACATTTTCGGAATCGCTGCTGTTTTGCGAGCGGCGACGTTCTGTTCGATGAAGAAATGAACGGGGCCCAGTGCACAGGGCACTAACCCGCGCGACGTGGGCGACGATGCCTCGGCACCTTCGGCGTTTCGGACTTCGCCATTCGTCGCAGGCAACGACATTGGAGGAGGTCACCCATGCCCAGACTGTCCATCCTGCTCGCGACTGCGCCCCTGTTCCTGGCGACACCAGCTACGGCGGCCACGGTCCTCGATCCAGTCGGCGATTTTCTCGACAGCTACGTCTTCGATCACGATCCCGATCTCGACGTGACCAGCTTCTCGGTCGACTTCGATCCGGGCACGAACACGTTCCTGCTCGGTGCATCGCTCGCAGGTCCGGTCAATCTCAGCGAGGAAGGTTTCTACGTGATCGGCGTGAACACCGGGGCCGGGGCAATCGACCCGTTCGGCAACATCGGCGAGGGCAACGTCACTTTCGATCGTGTGATCCGGGTCAACAAGGACGGCACTGCCACGCTCGGGATGAGCACACTCGAAGCGATGCTGGTGGGAAACGTCTTCACCGTTTCCGTGCCTCTCGCCCTCCTGCCGAGCACGGGCGCAACGCCTGAAGAATATGGTTTCAACCTGTGGCCGCGGTACGGCGCGACGGTGACCGGCAATGACCAGATCAGCGACTTCGCTCCTGAGAACGCCTTGCTTACCGTCAACGGCGTTGCGAACATCGTCCCGGAGCCTGCGACGTGGCTGACGATGCTTCTCGGTTTCGGGCTCGCTGGAGCAGCGCTGCGGTCGCGGCGTTTCAGCTGCCGGCAGATTGCCTTACAATCAGGCAGCAACGGACAACTGTGTCGACGCACTCGCTGACGCGCGGATACGCTATAATTGCAGTTATTGCTGCCCGGAGGCGACTGGTCCGCGGGGGGCACGCGCGGACCAGTCCCGAGCGTTAACTAGTCGTGGTGATGCATGAAGCAGGCGATGTCGTACTGCGACACCGAAGTCGTGTTCTTGTTGTTGATGCCGTCCTGTTCGCCGGCATAGTGTGCGCCCGAAATGCTATCCTCCTGGAACGGCGAGCCGGGGCCCGGTTCTCGACCCGAGTTGCTCGGCGCGGCATCCGCACCGGCATCTTCGCATTCGAGCGGCGGGACTTGCTGGCCAGTCAGGTGGTTCGGTGAAATGCTGCCAGCGGCCGGTTGGGCCAGACCGCTGGTAGAAGAGACCGAAAGAATGGTCGCGGCGCAAAGAGCGATGGTTCTTTTCATGATGATTGTTGCTCCTTCTCACCCCGCTCCTGTTCGGATACGCGGCGTATTTCGCCGGCGGCGTTCCGCAGCTTCGCCGGTCGCCGCGGCGATGGAGGTTAGTGGTTCGGCCCACCCGGATGGTTCAACGCGGGCGGGCGGAGCCAACGGCCGCCTGGGCGGCTAAAGCGCGTAGCTGAGCCCGAAGGTCACCGCGGTCCGGCTGTGGTAGCGATCGCGATAATAGTCACGTCCAGGCCCGCCACCCGTCGCGATCACATGGAGTGAAGCACGTCCGAACTCACGCCTGGCGCCCAATCGCCAATCGTGTTGCGGTCGGAGTGCTTCGATGGCGTCGCCAGAGCTGATCGGGACGAGCAGGCCCAGGTGCCCGCTGAAATGAAACTTGCCCCCCGCGCTCACGTTCGCGTCGACCTCGCCATAGAAAGTTCGGGCTCCGGCCTCGAAATAGTGGGGTGAGAAGGCCGCCCGGGCCGTCAAGAACTTGTGCGTCACCCCGGCATAGACTTCGGTGTAGGAGTTTGCCGATTCAGCACTCGAATAATGCGAGTACTCCGAGTGGATCACTCCAAAATCAATCGCAAGATCTGACGGCAGCCGCTTGGCGTATCCGCTATTCAGCTGAAGTCCCAGCGGCTTGATCGCGTCATCGGCCCCCAGGACGGTGCTCCCGGAGATGGCCGCGTAAAGGCCGCTTGGATCGTCGTACGACAGGTCCGCTGTCGCCACGGGCCGTCCAGCGCTCAACGAATAGCCACGGAATCGTGCGTCGCTGAAGATCGACACGGAGGCCCCCACCTGTGCCGCAGCGGGCGCGGCCGAGCAAAAGCAGGCTGCGTGGACGAGGAGCCTAGGGATGCTGCCGCGCGCTCGCGACGCGCGAAGGGGTGCAGCTGCAATCACAGTTTGGCGTTGCACGAAGGACGGAGGCGCAGGCATCGATGGCTCCGCCCGCGGCCGATGCCGCCACGAGAGACAGCGGCGCCGACCGGGCCCGTTGTCGAACCAGCGCGACAAGGCCGCTGACGTGGGCGGCGGAATAGGAACTGCCATTGACGAGAAACCATCGTCCCCCCGGCTCAGTGGTTGGAACATCCCGACCGGGGGCAGTGTAAACTGGGCCGTGCGAGTGAGCCAACATGCTGGTTGAGACGGCGATCACCCCCGGAACCGAGGCGGGGAAGCCGCCGTCGGGACGTCGCCGGTCGACCGCCGCGACGATTGCGATGCCGCGCGCGAGGCCCATGTTCAAAAGCTCATGAAGAATCCGGTCTTCGGGACCGCTGAGGCTGAGGTTGATGACGTCGGCATCCTGCTCGATCGCAAAGTAGAGGGCCTTGAGTACGCTGAAGCCGTCACAGAGCGTCTGGGTTGCGGATTCCTGCCAGCAGGCGCGCAGGCCGAGGAGGCGCGCCGCGGGCGCAACGCCCGCAATGCCGATCCGATTGTCCGCCTTTGCGGCGATGATTCCCGCAACGCGCGTGCCATGCTCTTCACTGCCCGCGTCACGGCCTGCGACGAAGTTGCGATTGACCAGGAGCTGTCCAGCAAGATCGGGGTGGGAGGATTCGATGCCGCTGTCGATCACCGCGATCCGAATGCCGCGTCCGGTCGCGAGACGGTGCAGCTCTGCGAGACGCCACTGCACGGCAGCCGGCTGAGCCGCGAAGAGCGGATCATTGTGCGACAAGGCGGCACCCTGGGTCTCGTATGTCGTCACAGGCTGCGCCCAGGCAACGGCCTTGTCGCGCGACACCTGCTCGGCCGCCGCTGCGGCGGACCGCTTGTCCGGAACCGTCATCACGAAGCAGTCGAGCCCCATCAGCGGCATCGGCCAGGCACTTACGAACGCCAGGTCGTAATCATGCGCGATGCGCCGTGCCAATCGCTCCCGGGCGCTCCGAGCGAGCTCATCGCCATAGCCGCCGCCGTAAGCGCCGTTGGGCCGGTAGTGGCCGGCGGGACTGCGAACCATCACCAATATCTGCCGGTCCGATGCCGATATGGCCGGTTCGAGCGCATATGCCGGGGTCGATTGCAGGGCTGCGGCCAGAACAATGCAAGCTGCCAGCATCCAGCGAACGGCGATCTGCAGAATCACCGCCCGGCCCCATCGATCGGCTCCGCCAGGGTCACGTCATCATTGGCACGAAGCCTTTCCAAGGCTGACAAACGCGCCTGCGGCTGCACATGGAGGAGGTAGGCGTCGGCGGATGTTGGTCCACCGACCAGCGAAGCACCGCTCGTCCTCAAAGCATTCCGCATGTCCGCCTCGGTTGTGTCGGCACGGAAAATCACGATGACGTTCGCCGATCCCGAAGAATCAGGCGAGCCGAGCGCCCGGTACGAAGGCTGGTCCATGGAGGTCATGAGCGCTGTGACGGAGACGGTAATCGCGACGACGACTGTCAACAGGGCCGCCGCTGCTGGACGAGACAATTGCCGCAAGTCCGCGATCGCCTTTGTGAACCAGCTCAATCGCTTGCGCCCGGGACTTTCGATCCGGTCGCGCAGGCGCGCCCAGCCAAGATCGACTTCGGGGCTGATGGTCCGGAACTCCTCGACGAGGCGATGCTCTGCCTTCAGCTGACGCTGGCAGCGCGCGCAGGCGGCAAGATGGCTCTCGATGCGCGCACGATCGGCGATGTCGAGCCTGCCCGTTGTGTACCACGGTAGCAGTTCTTCCGCCTCTTGGTGAGGATCGGGGGTCGGGTTGGTCATTCGTGCCGATCCTCCGTCTAGAGCCAGTCGTTAATCGAGGCAGGCATCGCTTCCTTGAGTCGACGCCGGGCGTAGAACATCCGCGTCTTCACCGTATCGACGGGGCAGTGCATGATTTCGGCGATCTCCCGATATCCCATGTCGTGGAAGTAGGTGAGGTCGACGACTGCCCGGTGGTCCGCGGAAAGCGAATCCATTGCGGCGACCAACGCATCGTGCAGCCTGCTCTGCCGAAGCTGCTGATCCGGACCCGGATGTGGGTCCACGCGGCTGTCGCGCGCATCGTCCTCGGAGGGCTCCGGCCAGCGTTCTCTCGCTCTTAGTGCCTTGCGATAGGCGATGGCGAAGATCCAGGTCGACAATTTGCTTGTCCTCCTAAAGCTTCCGGCCGTTTCCCAAACGACCATCATCGTATCGTCGAGCACTTCTTCCGCGACCTCGGTGCGCCGCACGAGATTGGTAAGGAACCGGATCAGACGCGGCTGATAGATACGATACAGTTCCTCAAACGCCGGCAACTCGTGCTCGCTGACGCGCGCAATCAGGTCAGCTTCTGGCCCTTCTGATCGCGGGCCAAAAGTCGAAGCGCGGCTGGCCGTTCCTTGAACACTCACCTGCCGATCCCTCCGCTTCTCATGGGTGCCCCCATGCGCCGAAGAGGTTCACCTGCCGACCCTTGGACTCAAGATTGAATCGGCAACTTCGCGCGCCGGCGTGCATCGCATTTCAATTTGTTCACTGATGCCAATAATTAAACCAGAGTTGATCAAGGCGGAAGCTCATGTCCGGTTTGGGTCGAAAGCGGACATTCGCTGAATGTCTGGAATGGGTGGAAAGCGGACATTCTTCAGGCCCCGCCGCCCCGCCGTTCGTCATGGGTACGAACGTCGGGACGACCATTCAGACGGTCGGAACGGTGCCGCCATCGATGACAAATTCGGCACCGTGGATCGCGGCGGCACGATCCGAGGCCAGGTAAGCGATGAGGTCGGCAACCTCATGAGGTTCGGCCGCCCGCCCGATGGGGATCCCACCCAAGCTGTCGAGGATAGCTTGTCGCGCGTCCTCGAGCGTGCCGCCATTGCTTGCCTGGAGACGCTTGAGGAAGTCGACCGACGCCTCCGTCATGATCCAGCCGGGCGAGACGGCGTTCACCCGCACGCCCTTCGGGCCCAGCTCCTTGGAGATGGACTTGCTGTAGGTCCTGAGCGCGGCCTTGGCGCTGGCATAGGCAGTCGTGGCCTCGGGCAGAGGCAGGACCGATTGGATGGAGGTGACGTGGACCACCGCGCCGCTGCCCCGCTCGATCATCTGCGGTATCAGGAGACGATCAAGGCGAACCGTAGCTAGCAGGTTTAGGTTTAGTTCGGACAGCCAGTGATCGTCCGTCAGAACGAGGAAACCGCCGCCCGGCGTAGTCGAGCCGCCGATGACGTGGGCGAGTATGTCAATCCCGCCCATACGCTCGATGGCCGCCTTCGCCAGGGCTTCACCGCCCTCGGCCGTCGTCAGGTCCGCCTGAACGAACTCGACCTTGTCGATCGGCTCCATGTTCCCGCGCGCGGCGGTGATCACCCGGGCGCCGCCGGCCAGGAAGCGGTCAACGGTGGCACGGCCCAAACCCTTGCTGCCGCCGCTAATGAGCACCCGCTTTCCCGCGAACTCGCTGGGATCGGCCTTCACGCGCATGCCTTGATCTCCAAGGTCTTGATGGCGTCGTTCTCGAGCGTGAAGCGGTAGGTGAAGCGGATCGGGCTGCCCTTGAAGTCACCATGAGCAGCTCCCTCGACCACGACCTGATCGTTCTCGTACCGGGCGGCATCGGGCGTGAAGATCGCCTTCACGGCGATCACTTCCTCTTCGAACCAGGTCCTGAGCTCGGCGTGCCCCCGATGGGTGCTGCCCATGTCATGGGCAGCAGCATCCGCCGCAAAAGGCTTCAGCATGCCCTCGACATCGAGCTGTGCGTTCGCGTCGACATAGTCGGCTATGGGCTTCGGTAGTTCTGGCGACATGAGCGTTCTCCTCAGCGTCGTTGCGCTTCCGAAGAACTGGAGGTAAGCTGACTAAATGGCAAGAACCAACAAAAAAGTAGGGTACTCACCTACAGGTAAGTTAAGCGATGTCACTCCCGACATGGCCGCGAGCGGCGTCGAGGAGGCGTTCCGGATGCTGGAAGGGCGATGGAAGATGGTTATCATTTTTCACCTCTTCGATCGCGGCGTTCTTCGTTTTTCGGAACTTGAGCGGGCGATTCCCCTTGTTTCGCAGAAGATGCTCATCCAGCAGCTTCGCGACCTGGAGGAGAACGGGATCGTCGCCCGCAAGGTCTATCCGCAGGTTCCGCCCAAGGTGGAGTATGAACTGACGGAATGGGGTCAGGCGATGTGCCCGGCCCTCGACGAATTGCTCGAATGGGCGGCGAAGCGGCCGGCAAGCGCCAAGTGATAGAAGCCAAGACTATTTGTCTGCCGCGAGCGGGTTGAAAGGGGCTGAGATGAAATTGCGTCATTTGATGGTGATGGCGGTTGGAGCCGCACTATTCGCGAGCGCCACGAGCGCCCAGCGTCCGGCTACGGCGATCCCGGCGGACCAGAAGGTCCGGAACGTCGTCCTGGTTCACGGAGCCTTCGTCGACGGGTCGGGCTGGCGCGGAGTCTATGATCGTCTGACCGCGCGCGGGTATCGTGTCGGTGTGGTCCAGAATCCGCTGACGTCTCTCGAAGACGATGTCGCGGCGACCACCCGGATCCTCGCCCGGCAGGACGGTCCCGCGATCCTCGTCGGGCACAGCTGGGGCGGTACGGTCATTACCGAAGCCGGTAATCATCCAAACGTCGCCGGCCTCGTCTACGTGTCCGCTTTGGCGCCCGACGCCGGCGAAACGACTGCCGATCAATACAAGGGCTTTCCCGCGGCCTCGGAGTTCGTGCTCGATGTCGGAAAGGACGGCTTCGGATTTGTGCGGGCCGACAAGTTCCAGTCCGGCTTCGCGGCAGACCTCAAGGACGCCGACTCCGCGTTCCTTCGCGATTCCCAATTACCGATCCGCATGTCGGCCTTCGAGACTAGGCTTTCGAGCGCCGCATGGCGCTCGCACAAGAGTTGGGCGGTCATCTTCAAGGACGACCGCGCATTCGGCAAAGGGATGCTGCACGGCATGGCGCGCCGCATCGGCGCCAAGATTGTCGAGGTCCCTGGAAGCCACGCCGCACTCGTCACTCACCCGGGAGAGGTGGCCGACGTCATCGACGAAGCGGCACGCGAGATGTCGGGGCTAATGGCGAAATCCAAATAACCTGAAGGGAACGGCCAAGGCTGGCCGATCGGCCAGGACGACAGCGATGAAATGTCAGTTTGGATCGAAAGCTGCCACTACGCTAATGGCAGGAATGGGTGGAAAGCGGACATTAGCGGGGGGCTAACGAATGATAAGATCCAGTCGGCCGACATCGAGACCGGCCTGCTGATAGTGATTGCGAGTCAGCTCGAGCAGCGAAAAGCCGTCTTCATAGGCCGCGAATCCGCCGCCTTCCGCCTTGTCCAGATAGATGAGGCCGCCTTCGACGACGAAGAGGATCAACGCAGGTTCGGGTGAATCATCGGCGATTACGAGCGTATGCGCCTCGCCCGCCGGCTCATAGATGAAAGCTCCCGGGCCCGCGACCCAGTCATGCTCAAGGTACCGCCAGCGGCCCCGCAACGTGTAACCGCGCACGGTTCCTACGTGATAGTGAACGCCAAGCTGGGCGCCGGGCAGACCCTTAAGGAGGACACTGAAACCACCTGACGTTACATCGAAGCAGCAAGGCTGAATCCAAACTCCATCCGCGTAGGGAACCCAGGGACCATCATCATCGACGCTTGTATTGGTGATGAAGTGGTCGCGCTTCCTCCGGCTAGGATCGAGACCGTCCGAGACGCTGTTGAAAGCGGTTATCGGCATTGTTTGCCCCCGTGCAAGCACATGTTGGAACGCCACACGTTTCAACTGCATCTGCGCCTTGGCAGAACTTGGCAAGCAACGATCGCAATGGTTCGAGCGTCCCCGCTATATTGTCCGCAATGGGTCGAAAGCTGACACTACGCTAATGGCAGTTATGGGTGGGAAGCGGACACTAAGACAATGTCCCTGAACCCCTCAGCCCCCCCGACTTGGCTCTGTGCTCGGCTAACAGCCCGTCCAGTTCTTCAATACGAATCCGTTGCGGTGTACCCTTGGCAAGGCCTTTCAGGCGGCATTCGGCCCACAGCTTTTTTCGCTCGGACTCCAGTGCCCTGAGGTATAGATCAGCCACTTGTAATTTCCCTTGCGACCGTTGCAAACGTGGAAGCTATCAG
>JBKPKZ010000080.1:0-5269 GCA_046731355.1 Pseudomonadota bacterium
CCGACCAGGCCGGCGCGATCCATGGCGAAGCGAACCGGCAGGTTCTGGATCGCAACGTCGTGGACGACCTGGTCGTAAGCGCGCTGAAGGAAGGTCGAATAGATGGCGCAGAACGGCCGGTAGCCCTGCGCCGCGAGCCCCGCGGCGAAGGTGACGGCATGCTGCTCGGCGATGCCGACGTCGAACATCCGCTCGGGGAACGTCTCGGCAAACTTGTCGAGGCCCGTGCCGGACGGCATCGCCGCCGTGATCGCAACCACCTTGTCGTCCCTTTTGGCCTCCGCGGTCAGGGCCCTGGCGAAGACCGACGTGTAACTCGGAGCACCCGCGGCGCCCTTGGCCTGGACGCCGGAGACGACATCGAACTTCACGACGCCGTGATACTTGTCCGCCGAATTCTCGGCCGGGCCGTAGCCCTTGCCCTTGTGGGTGACGACGTGGACCAGCATCGGTCCCATGTCGGCGTCGCGGACGTTCTCGAGTACCTGGACGAGCGCCTCGACGTCATGGCCGTCGACCGGGCCGACATAATAGAAGCCGAGCTCGTCGAAGAGCGTGCCGCCGGTGAACAGGCCGCGCGCATATTCTTCCATCTTCCGGGCCGTCCGATGCAGCGGCTCCGGCATCGCCCGCGCGATCTTCTGGGCCAGCTTTCGAGGCGCAAGATATTTGTTGGAGCTGACCAGCCGAGCGAGCGCGTTTCGAAGCGATCCCACCGGCGGGGCGATCGACATGTCGTTGTCGTTGAGGATGACCACCAGGCGGTTTCCGGCCGCTGCGGCATTGTTCATCGCCTCATAGGCCATTCCCGCGCTCATCGCGCCGTCGCCGATGACGGCAATGGCCTTGCCCGGGGTACCCGCCAGCTTGTTCGCGATCGCGAAGCCGAGCGCGGCCGAGATCGAGGTCGAGCTATGGGCCGCCCCGAACGGGTCGTATTCGCTCTCGGTCCGCTTGGTGAAGCCGCTCAGGCCTCCGCCCTGCCGAAGCGTCCGGATCCGGTCTCTGCGGCCGGTGACGATCTTGTGCGGATAGGCCTGGTGGCCGACGTCCCAGACGATCTTGTCGCCCGGCGTATCGAACACGTAGTGGAGCGCCACCGTCAGCTCGACCACTCCGAGGCCGGCTCCAAGGTGGCCGCCGGTCACGGAGACGGCGGAAATCGTCTCCCGCCTCAGCTCGTCGGCGAGCTGGGGGAGCTTGTCCCTGCTGAGCATTCGAATGTCAGCGGGATACTGGACCGTGTCGAGCAACGGTGTTTCAGGCCGGTCGGACATGCGGCCGGCACTTATCTTGAACCTGCCGACATGTCACCCGAGCACTGGACTTCTCAGCAATTCCTCACGGATTGCTCAGCCGGCCACCTGAGACCGTTCTGTTTCACGAGGGCGTCGATGGCCGTGACGGCCGCCTCGAACCGTTCGTCCCAGCTACCGCGAATCTCGATGAAGTTGGTTCGCGAAAGGACCAGGGTCGCCATCGCGATCCGGTCGAATTTCTCGCGCTCTTCAGCCGTCTTGTAGACCCTCGTGCCATCGTCGACGAACGGCGCGTCGCTTCCGAGCATCAAATAGAGGTCGGCCTTGCGCTGCGAGATGAGCTGGTCGGGAGTGTAGCCGATCATCATCTGCGACCATGCCGCGGTCATCAGCGCGTCGGTATCGGCAATGAGCAGCCGGTTGGCGAACGGCCGCGCCGCTTCGATCATCGCCTGCTGCGCCCGGCCGATCAGCATCAGGTCGTCCTCGCGGCAGTCGGTCCCGTGGGTCTCGCAGTGCGCCCTGCCATATTCGGGAACGAACGTCGTTCGATAATGGTCGGCCAGGCGCTCGGCGAGCGAGGACTTGCCGACGCTTTCGATGCCGTGGAGGCAGACGGTCATCGCATAATGGTTGCGGACCGGCCGCGGCAGATAATTCCAGTAGCCCCAGGGGTCGGCACGAACCTTCTCCCCCGCAAGCCCGCCGATTCCTCCCAGGTCGGCTCCGAGGACCCGGCCCCCGAGCGGAACGAAGAAGCCGCCCACCTGCTCTGCGAGGTCCCTCCCATAGGCTTCGCCCGCAAAGACATAGTCGATCGGCTCGGGATGGGCCTTGGCGACGATCTTCGACCAGATCTGCCAGAAGAGGCCGGGCGCATCGCCGGGCGCCTGGGGCGCCGGCTTCGAGTGCCAGACGATCCGGCAGTCGGGAAACATCGCCCGCATCCATTCGAGCCTCGTCTCGCCGGGAATGGGATCGTCGGGAAGCGAGCAGAGCAGGATGGTCAGCTCGTCGACCAGCGCCCTTGCCGACTGGATGAGAGTCACGTGCCCGGCGTGCGGGGGCATGAACTTTCCAAGAATGAACCCGCGCTTCACGCCGTCGCTCTCCGCCGCCATTCAAACCAGCCGATCGTCGCCAGCACCAGGAACAGGCAATAAAGGGCGGAAGTCACCAGGAGTCCGCGCCAGGCGAACAGCCCGATCGCGAACAGGTCGACCAGGATCCACAGCGCCCAGCTCTCGACCCGGCGAAGCGACTGGAGGATCTGCGCGGTCACGCTGAGCCCGGCGATGGTCGCGTCGGGGAAGGGTGCGGCCGCGTCGGTAAAACGTGCCATGCCGGTGCCCCATAGGAGGATGCACAGCAAGGTTCCTCCAAGCCATCGCAGCCGAGCACTTGCGCGCATCCATTCGACGGCCACGCCATGATCGACCTGCCGGGCGTGGAGCCATGCCCACCAGCCGTAGACCTGGATCAAAAGGAAGAAGATCTGGAGCAAAGCATCGGAGTAAAGCTTCGAATGCCAGAAGACGAAGAAGTAGAGCGACACCATCGCGATGCCGAACGGGTAGTTCCAGCTCGACCGGCGAACGACCAGGCTGACGTTGATCACGCCCAATATCGCGGCTGCGATTTCCAAGCCCCCCATCGAGAACGTCAGGAGTCTACGCGGGAGGAGATGGCATGCGGAAAGGGGTTATTCGTCGCCGCAGTCGCCGCAGGTGCCGCGGACTTCGATCACCGGCCGGGCCGAGGAGAAACCGGCATTTGCGGCGGCCTTCCGGACTCCACCCGAGAGCGTGTCGTCGTCAATGTGCACGGCCTGCCCGCAATTGTCGCAGATCAGGAAGATGCAGTCGTGGAGACAGTCCGGATGGGCATTCGCGATATAGGCGTTCGCGCTTTCCACGCGTCGGGCGAGATTGGCGCCGACGAACAGGTCGAGGATCCGGTAGACGCTGTTGGCGGCGACGCGCCTGCCCTGCCGGTTCGAAACCGCCTCGGCGATGTCGTAGGCGCTTGCCGGACGATCGAAGCCTGCGAGCGCTTCGAACACCGATGCGCGCATGTCGGTCCACTGCTCGCCGCGGCTGGTCAGCCGCTCGCGCGCCGCTGCCTTGAGCGACTCGCCTTCGTGGAGATGATGCTGATGTGCACCCATGAGATAAGGAGATAGACCTCGGCCCGATGAGCCGCAAGCGGCGCGAAAGTCGGGGTTTATTCGCTCGCGATGCTGTTGAGCTGATGCCCGAGAGCGAGGATTCCGACGCCGATCACGGTATAGAGCGCTTCGCTTCCATCATGTGGTAAAGAGAGCGCCCCGGCCATCACACCGAGGCCCATGCTTCCAACGGCGCTCGGCATCATGAAGCCATGCTCGATGATGCCGCGGCCGAGTGCGAAGCTTCCGACGACCATCGCGAGAGAGAGGCCGACCTCGTGAATCGCCGGCGATCCGAGCAGCCCGCCAGCGGCCGAGAGCATCGCGAGAAGAACCGCGGTCGCGACGCAATGCACGAGGCAAAGCCCGGACAGGCCGATGGCCAGCCGGTCGAGCCCGCGGGTGTGCACTGCAATTGCCATTGGTGACGATATAACGCGCGTTTCGTCAGGTTACAACATTACATCCCGTGATTTTCGACCGATTGAGCGCAATGCGCCGGGCTTGGCAAAGCCTCGCCGCCGCCCGATAGGCGCTCGGCAAATGGACTCGACTCTTTCCGTTTCGCAAAAGCAGGCCGCCCCGATCAGGCGCCCGCTCGCCATTTCCAGCTGGCTGTTCGCGGTCGCCGGCATGGTCTTCCTGATGGTCGTCGTCGGTGGGATCACCCGTCTTACCGAGAGCGGCCTCTCGATCACCGAGTGGAAGCCGGTCTCGGGAGCCATTCCCCCTCTGACCCATGGCGACTGGGCCCAGGCGTTCGAACTGTACAAGCGGACGCCCGAATATCTCGAGATCAACGGGCCGGCCGGAATGACCCTGTCCCAGTTCAAGTTCATCTTCTTCTGGGAGTGGCTTCATCGCCTGATCGGCCGGCTGATCGGCGTCATGTTCGCAATTCCCCTCGTCTGGTTCGCGGCGAAGCGCGCCATTCCACCCGGCTATGGCTGGAAGCTGACCGGGCTTCTCGTCCTTGGCGGAATGCAGGGCGTGCTCGGCTGGTACATGGTCATGTCCGGCCTCGTCGAGAGGACCGACGTCAGCCACTTCCGCCTGTCCGCGCACTTGCTTCTCGCTCTGACGATCATGGCGGCATGCGTCTGGGTCGCGCTCGACCTCAGGCAGTTGGCTAGGACCGGCGAGGACCGCCCTGCCCAACTGACCGGCGCCTCGGTCATCGCGCTCGCAGTGCTTTTCCTCCAGCTCCTGCTCGGGGCCTGGGTCGCCGGGCTCGACGCCGGCAAGGTCGCCAATGACTGGCCGACCATGCAGGGCCGCCTTGTTCCCGACGGGATCGACTGGAGCGAGGGTGCAATCCACGCTTTTACCAACGACCCCTTCCTAATCCACTTCGTCCACCGCTGGTGGGCTTGGGTCGTCGTCGCCGTACTGGTCGTGTTCGCCCGGAGCATCCGCAAGCTCGAAGACGGGCGGAAGGCTTCGATCGCGATCCATTCCGCGTTCGGGACCCAGGTGATGCTCGGAATTCTCACCGTTCTGAGCGGAATGGCGATCTGGCTTGCAGCGCTTCACCAGGCGGTCGGAGCGAGCCTTGTCGCGGCAACGATCTGGGGAGCCCATATTGCCGGGCGCCGGGCCGGATGAGCGTCGTCTCCCTTTACGTGATCTTCGCCAGCGAGGAGGAGGCCGAGCGCATCGGCCGCGACGTCGTCGAGGCCGGGCTCGCCGCCTGCATCAACATCCTTCCCCCGTGCCGCTCGATCTATCGCTGGCACGGCGAAGTGGAGACCGCCGAAGAGGTCCCCGCGATCCTCAAGACGACGGCGGCAAGGGCCGACGCGCTCGTCTCGCGCATTGCCGGCCTCCATAGCTACGAGGTTCC
>JBKPKZ010000081.1:0-2715 GCA_046731355.1 Pseudomonadota bacterium
TCGCGAAGCTCGTTGGCATCGAGCATGTCGGTATCGGATCGGATGCCGACCTCAATGGCTACGACGACATGCAGCCCGATCAGTACAAGGCGCTGAAGGCCTCGTACAAATCGAGCTACGCCTTCCGCGACAAGATCGACATCGACGGCTTCGACCACCCCCGGAAGGTCTTCGACCTGACCGAGGAGCTGATCCGCCGCGGCTATTCGGACGCGAACATCAAATTGGTTCTGGGAAGCAATTTCAGGCGCCTGTTGGGGGCGACCTGGGCCTGACCGTGGGGGCGGCAGGCATTGAACAAAGGGGAGTGCACATGAACAGGCTCGGTTTCAAATCACGATTTGCACTTTTGGGTTCGGCCGCCCTGCTGGCCGTCACGCTGGGTACCGCCGCGAACGCGCAGGTGCAGGAGCAGGCTCCACCACAGGCCGCGCCCGAACAGGACAATGGCGAGATCATCATTACCGCGCAGAAGCGCGAGGAAGCGATCCTCGACATTCCGCAGTCGGTCACCGTGGTCGGCGGTGAGACGCTCGAGCGGCAGCACGCCGTCTCGTTCCAGGATTATCTCAACCAGGTTCCCGGCCTAAGCCTCGAGCAGAGCGAGCCGGGCGTCGGCCGTCTCGTCCTTCGTGGCGTCAACACCGGCGGCGTCAGCTCGACCGTTGCGGTCTACGTCGACGAAACGCCGTTCGGATCGAGCACGGGCCTCGTCAATGGCGCAATCCTCGCAGGTGACTTCGACACGTTCGATGTCTCGCGTATCGAGGTTTTGCGCGGCCCGCAGGGCACCCTCTACGGCGCAAGCTCGCTCGGCGGAGTCCTCAAGTTCGTGACCAACACGCCGCAGTTCGGCCAGTTTCATGCCAGGGGCAGGGCGGGGATCGAGTTCGTCGACGGAGGAAGCACCGGCTATAACGTCAGCGGGATGGTCAACGCGCCGCTCGGGGACGTTGCTGCATTCCGAGCGTCCGGATTCTATCGCAAGAACCCGGGCTGGATCGACGGCACCGGAAGCGATGCGGACTTCCTCGGCGTTCCCGCGCTCGGCGGAAAGGACATCAACGATGGCCAGGTATGGGGTGGCCGCGGCTCGGTCCTGTTCAAGCCCACGCCCGAGCTGTCGATCCGCCTGACGGCGATCGCGCAGCATATCGAATCCGATGCGTCCAGCGACGTCGAAGTCGATCAGGACGACCTTGATCCGATCGACGGCAAGCTCCGCCAGAGCCGGTGGTTCAAGGATCCGAACGAGCTGAAGTACCGGCTCTTCAATGGCGTCGTCGAATATGATCTCGGGTTCGCCTCCCTGGTGTCGTCGACCAGCTTCGGCAAGGCCGACCAGACCTTCACGGTCGACGTCGTTCCAATCCTCGGAATGGGTCTGAACTTCCTGTTCGGCCCGCTGCATCCGCCGGGATTCCCGGTTCCGCAGCTGACCACATCCGTGATCGGCCCGTACGAGGATCAGCAGACGGACCTTAGCAAGTTCACCCAGGAGATCCGGCTCGCTTCGCCATCGAGCGAGAAGTTCGAATGGATGGTCGGCGCCTATTACACCCACGAGGAAGGCAAGATCGACCAGTTCATCACGTCGGTCGACATGGCGACGGGCCAGCCGTTCGGGATCGACCTTCTCGATAACCTCGCCAACGCCCGGATCGATTCCAAGTACAAGGAGCTGGCCGGTTTCACGAACGTCACCTGGCATGCCACGGACCGGTTCGACGTCACCGCGGGCGGGCGCCTGGCCAAGAACGACCAGTCGGCCCACCAGATTACGTCGGGCAATCCGTTCGTCGTCGGACCGAGCGACTTCGTGACGAAGTCGGACGAAAGCGTGTTCACCTATTCGGTTTCGCCGCGTTTCGAGCTCAACGACAATACGGCGGTCTACGCCAGGATCGCGAAGGGATACCGTCCGGGCGGACCGAACGTCGTTTCCCCGACCTCGCCGCCGGACGTTCCTCGAACCTTCGATTCGGATTCGCTCACGAGCTACGAGATCGGCCTCAAGACCGACCTCGGCCGGCGCATGTCGTTCGACATCGCGGCCTACCACCTCAAGTGGAAGGACATCCAGCTGATCACGCTGATCGATTCCGTCGGCGTCAACATCAACGGGGGCACGGCGGCCAGCAACGGCATCGAGGGTCAGCTGACCCTGCGTCCGGTGCAGGGCTTGCAGCTGGGCGTGAACGGTGCATGGATCGACGCTCACCTGACGTCCGATACCCCCCCGCTTGCAGGAGGCCTCGATGGAGACACGCTTCCTTACGTACCGAAGGTCAGCTTCAGCCTGAACACGGATTACGAATGGAAAATCTCGAACTCGGCGACGGCATTTGTCGGCGGCACCGTCGCCTATACCGGCAAGCAGCGCGACAACTTCCAGGTCGGCGAAATCGTTGGCGTCAATCCGGACGGCAGTTTCATCTTCGAGATCACGCCGCAGCGTCGGATCAGCGACTATGCGACGATCGATCTTCGCGCCGGCGTGGACTTCGAAAGCTTCACCCTCGAGGCCTACGTCAAGAACCTGACGAACACGGAAGGTGTGGGCTCGCTCGCGGGGCTCACCGACCAGGTTCTCGGCACCAACCTCCTTCCGGGTGATGCCATCCGTGCAGCGCTGACTCGTCCGCGGACGATCGGCCTGTCGGTCACCGCTGGCTTCTAGTGCGCCGATGATCGACGATCCGGGGGAGAAGTCGG
>JBKPKZ010000082.1:0-5511 GCA_046731355.1 Pseudomonadota bacterium
GGTGACGTGACCCGCTGTATTCAACGCCTTGGCGATGTCCCGGGCCAGCGAGCGGATATAGGTGCCCTTCGAAACGCGCGCGTGAAAGGTCGCGCTGTCGCTCGTCGTGTCGTGGAGCAGAAGCTCGAAAATCGTGACCGAGCGCGGCTGGAGCTCGACTTCCTCGCCGGCGCGAGCCCGGGCGTACGCGGCCTTCCCTCCAACCTTCAGCGCCGAATAGACGGGCGGCACCTGCTCGATTGCGCCCGTGAAGAAGTCGATGACCGTTTCGATCTCATCGCGCTCAGGGCGAACATCGCTCGTCGCGATGACCTTCCCTTCAAGATCGAGCGTGTCGGTTTCCTCTCCGAACTGCACAGTGAACTCGTACGACTTGGACGCGTCGAGCATTCGTCCGGCTACCTTCGTAGCCTCGCCGATGGCGATCGGAAGCACTCCGCTCGCCAAAGGATCGAGCGTTCCGCCGTGGCCGATCCTTTGCTTCGGTTCGCCGGCCTCCCTTAGGGCCCGCTTCACGGCCGAGACCGCCTGCGTCGAGCCAAGCCCGACCGGCTTGTCGAGCACGATCCAGCCGTTGATCACCGGGGTCGGGCGAGGCCGAGGCTCAGCTGTCGAGCCCGGCCCTCGTTCAGGCGCTCGAAGAAATGCATGCGGCAAAGCGCAATATAGCGATCGTTGCCGCCGACCTCGGTTTGCAATCCCTCGGCGACCGCATGGCCCTCGGAATCGACCCGCAAGTTCATGGTTGCCTTGCGACCGCACTCGCAAACGGCCTTTAGCTCCACCAGCGTATCCGCCAGCGCCAAGAGAGCCGCCGAGCCCGGGAACAGCTTGCCCTGGAAGTCGGTGCGTAGTCCGTAGCAAAGGACCGGAATGCCGATATGATCGGCGACCTCGCACAGCTGGAGCACGTGCCGCTGCGACAGGAACTGCGCCTCGTCGACCAGGATGCAGTCGAGCTCCCGCTTCCTCAGTTCCTCGCCGATCGCCTCGTACAAATCGACGCTTTCGTCATAGGTATGCGCGGGCGCCGACAGGGCGATGCGCGATCCGATGATCCCGGGTCCGGCGCGCTCGTCGAGAGCGGCAGTCCACAACATCGTCTCCATGCCGCGCTCGCGATAGTTGAAATCGGCCTGCAGCAGGGTCGTCGATTTCCCGGCGTTCATCGCCGCATAATAGAAATAGAGCTTGGCCACGGGTCAGCAGTGCCCGTCGGAGTCAGCGATCTTGAAGCCGCTGATGCGCACCGCGTCGGCCTTCTGTTCCCATTGCTCGAAGGCGGGGCGGGCATTCGAAGGAAGCGTGCAGGATCGAGCGGTGGTCGCCTTGCCGCCGGAGACCAGTTCCGCTCGGAAAGTATAGGCGACCGGGCTGTTGTTGGTGACGGTCATCGCCGTACCGAGCATCGCCCGGACCGCTACCTTGATCTGCCCCTTTGGAACCGTCGCCGATGGAGGAACCTTCCGCGCCTGGGCCGGTTCGCCGTTCTTGATCCTGAACAGCCAGGTCTCACCGACGTGGACCGTAAGCCCGGCAGCCTGCGCGGGAGCTGCAACGAGCAGGAGCAAAGCCGCAATCAGCTTCATGCCGACCACTCGTCCTTGAGGATCGCGAACAGGACGGTGTCCCGGACGTGGCCGTTCCAGGTGATCCGGTCGGAGCGGAGGACGCCCTCGCGAACAGCTCCGAGCTTCTTCATCGCCGCCTGGCTGCGATCGTTCCGGCGGTCGACCCGAAACTCGACGCGGCGGATGCCGCTGTCGAAGGCGCGCTTCAGCATCATGTCCTTCACGCGCCAGTTGAAGCCGCTGCCGCGAAGGTGCGGCCGATAATAGGTTCCTCCGATCTCGAGGCACTGCCGACCCTCGTCGATGCCAAGATAACTTGACATTCCGGCGAGCTCGTCGCCCTCGAAGAGGACAAACGTGCGATTGCGCGCGTTGGAACGATAGAAGGCAATGCTTTCGTCGAAGCCGTCCGGACCGAAATTGTTGGCGTAGATCGCCCAGATCTCGCGGTCCTCGGCGCAGGCCGACTTCAGGGCTCCGAGCTGATCATCGGAGATCAGCTCGGCGCGGCAGCCGTCGCCGGTCATTGGCGCGTCCAGGCCCGCGATCATTCCTCTTCGAGATCCTGCGCCACGTGCTCGGACCGCAGGATCCGGTCAATGTGCGTACCTTCATCGAAGCTATCGTCCGCGATGAACTTCAGCTTCGCTGCATATTTCATTCGGACGCGATGGGCGACTTCACGCTGGAGGAAGGCGGTATTCTGCCGGAGCGCCTTCAGCACGGCTTCCTCGTCCTGACCGAGCAGCGGCTTTACGAACACGGTCGCGTGGCGAAGGTCCGGCGACATCCGCACTTCAGTGACGCTGACGAGGTGCGACTGAAGCACGTCGTCATGCACGTCGCCGCGCTGAAGCAATTCGCTGAGGATATGGCGAACCTGCTCGCCGACGCGAAGCAGGCGCACTGAACGTCCTTCTGCGGTTTCCTGACGGCGCATCAGGCCATCTCCTTACCGGCGACGAGCCGCGACGTGAACGTGCCGCGAGCAATCAGTTCGTCACCCTCGTCGAACAGCTCGGCCTCGGTGAAGGCAATCGTCTTTCCAATGCTCACCAGCCGCCCCTTACCGACGAAGTGTCCAAACCTCGCCGCCTTGATGAAGCTGATGTTGCAGTCGATCGTCACTGGGAAGAGCTTGCCATCGGCATGTGCGAACAGCGCGGGGCCGTGCGTGTCGTCCAGCATGGCCGCAATGACGCCGCCCTGAACGAAGCCTTGAGGATTCCCGAAGCGCTCATCGGCGGTGAAGCCGATTTCGATCGTCCCTGCCGTGGGATCGATCGCCCGAAGCGTCCACCCAAGGAGAGCCGAGGCCGCGGGAAGTTCAAAACGATCGAAAACCGAAGGCGGCGAAGCGGGCGCGTCCATCGATTAGAGCGTCCGAGCGCGCTCCTCGACCTCGAAGACTTCGAGCGAGTCACCCGGCTTGATGTCGTTCGTGTCGGCCAGAAGGACGCCGCACTCGAGGCCCGAGGTGACTTCCGCCACGTCGTCCTTGAAGCGACGGAGCGAGCTGATCGTCGTTTTCGACACGATGACGTCGTCTCGAGTGAGGCGGGCGTTGAGGCCCTTTCGGATGACGCCTTCGAGGACGAGCAGGCCGGCCGCCTTGTCCTTCTTGCCGGCCGGGAAGACCTCCTGGACCTTCGCTCTACCGACGACCGTCTCGATGATCTCCGGACCAAGCTCACCGGCCATCGCACCCTTCACCCAGTCGGTCAGGTGATAGATGACGTCGTAATAGCGAAGCTCGGTCTTGTTCCGGTCCGCGACCTCGCGAGCCTTGGCGTTCGGACGAACGTTGAAGCCGATGATCGGCGCGCCGCTCGCGGATGCGAGGGTGACATCGCTCTCGGTGATCGCACCGACGCCCGAATGAAGGATCCGAACCCGGACCTCATCGGTCGACAGGCGGTTGAGCGCATGGACGATCGCTTCGACCGAGCCCTGCACGTCCGCCTTGATAACCAGTGGCACTTCCTTGATCGACGAAGCGTGCGTCGCGAACATGTTCTCGATGCTCACCGGCGCGGCGGTCGTGCGCTTCTTGTCGAGGACGCCCTTGCGGTAATCGGCGACTTCGCGGGCGCGCGACTCATTCTCGACGACCGTGAACGGATCGCCAGCCGCGGGGACTGCCGAAAGGCCGAGCACTTCGACGGGGAAAGAAGGCCCGGCCTCCTTCACCTGACGGCCCTTGTCGTCGATCATCGCACGAACCTTGCCGCTCGATGCGCCCGCGACGAACACGTCGCCGACGCGGAGCGTGCCACGCTCGACCAGCACGGTCGCCAATGGACCGCGGCCCTTGTCGAGCTTGGCCTCGATGACCGTTCCTTCGGCGGCGCGGTCGGGGTTCGCCTTCAGCTCGAGGATTTCCGACTGCAGCTGGATGGCCTCCAGGAGCTTGTCGAGATTGGTCTTCTTGGTCGCGGAGACTTCGACATCCTGGACGTCGCCGCCCATGTCCTCGACGATCACCTCGTGCTGGAGAAGCTCCTCGCGGACCTTCTGCGGCTTGGCGTCGGGCTTATCGATCTTGTTGATCGCGATGATCATCGGAACGCCGGCCGCCTTGGTGTGATTGATCGCTTCGATCGTCTGGGGCTTCAGGCCGTCGTCGGCCGCAACCACGAGAACGACGATGTCGGTGACGTTCGCACCGCGGGCGCGCATCTCCGAGAAGGCTTCGTGGCCCGGCGTGTCAAGGAAAGTGATCTTCGACTTGTCGGGCAACGAGACCTGGTAGGCGCCAATGTGCTGCGTGATGCCGCCAGCCTCACCAGACTGGACGGACGCGCCGCGGATAGCGTCGAGAAGCGACGTCTTGCCGTGATCGACGTGGCCCATGATCGTGACTACCGGCGGACGCGGCTGGAGGGTTTCCTCGGCGTCGACGTCGGTTGACGTGTCGATGTCGACGTCCGCCTCGCTGACCCGATTGATTCGGTGACCGAACTCTTCGATCAGAAGCTCGGCTGTATCCTGGTCGATGGTCTCCGTGATCGTGACCGGAGTGCCCATCTTGAACAGCGCCTTGACCAAGTCGGCGCCGCGTTCGCCCATTCGCTTCGCGAGCTCCTGGACCGTGATGGCCTCGGGAACGTCGACATCGCGATACTGCTTCGCGGCTGGGCCCGACTGCTGGTGCGCGCGCTTTTCCTTCTCGCGGGCGCGACGGAGCGCCGCGAGCGAGCGGGCGCGGCTGTCGTCCTCGTCCGAAAGGGCACGAGTGACGGTCAGTTTTCCATGGTGACGGCGGTCGTCGCCACGGCCACGCGTCGGACGGGCGGGCTCGGGCCGGCGCGGAGCGGGTGCGTGACCCCCGGCCGGACGGCGGGCGCCACGGTCCTCTTCCTCGACCTGCGGCTCGGGAGGAGCGGCGGCGGCAGCGGCCTCCTCGGCAGCTCGCCTCGCCTCTTCCTCGGCATCGATGCGGGCCTGCTCGGCAGCAGTCTCCTCGGCCTTGCGGTTCTCTTCCGCGCGGCGCTTTTCCTCCTCGCTCTGCTCGGTGCGCTTGCGCTCGTCGCGGCGGCGCGCTTCCTCAAGCGACGCCAGGCGAGCTTCCTCGGCCTCGCGAAGGAGCCGGGTCTGCATTTCCTTGCGGGCGGTAATGTCGTCGGCAGGGCTGGTGCGCTTCGGCTGAGGAGCCGGGGCGGCCGGCTTCGGAGCAGGCTTCGGAGCTTCGGCGACCGGCTCGGGCTTGGGCGCCTCGGCAGGCGGGGCTTCCCCCGGGCGGCCGAGGATGCGACGCTTCTTGACCTCGACCACGACGGTGTTCGAACGGCCATGGCTGAAGCTCTGCTTGACCTTGCCGGTCTCGACCGTGCGCTTGAGGCCCAGCGGCGGCCGGGTTCCAAGCTTCGGTTTTTCGGTCTGGTCTGACATTCTATTCCTTCGTCAAAATTTCTTCAGCCGAGCCAAGGCCAGAGGCGGG
>JBKPKZ010000083.1:0-4238 GCA_046731355.1 Pseudomonadota bacterium
TAAGCGGTTGCCCCTGCGCTTTTACTTGCTATAGCGCCGCTCCTTGTCCGCGCGCGCGTGGCGGAATTGGTAGACGCGCTGGATTTAGGTTCCAGTGTCGCAAGACGTGGGGGTTCGACTCCCTCCGCGCGCACCAGCGCCACGCGAAGTCTGTCTGGGGGACAGACGAGCATGGCGTTCCATGCGCAGCACCGCTGCGGGGTGGGACATCACGATTTTTTGACGGGATTGAACAGTGATCAAGACGGTTGAGACGGAAAACGAAGGCCTGAAGCGGGCATTCATGCTGACCATTCCGGCGGAAGACATCGACGCCCGGGTGGACCAGGAAATCAAGCGTATCGCTCCGCAGGTTCGAATGCCTGGCTTCCGCCCGGGCAAGGTTCCGCCGAACCTGATCCGCAAGATGCACGGAGAGGCCCTGCAGCAGGATGCCCTGAACAATGCCGTTCAGGCGAGCGTTCAGCAGCTCCTCCAGGAGCAGAAGCTGCGCCCGGCAATGCAGCCGCAGGTCGCGCTTGAAGAAAATTACAAGCCGGGTGACGATGCCCAGGTCACCGTTCGCCTCGAGGCCCTGCCGGACGTCCCGACGCCCAACATCGACGATATCAAGCTCGAGCGCCTGACGGTCGAAGTCGACGAGGGAGCCATCGACGAGCAGCTTCGGCGGCTGGCAAGCTCGAACAAGAGCTTCACCGATGCGAAGAAGGGCCATGCAGCGACCAGTGGCGACGCGGTCGTTATGGACTTTGCCGGAAGCGTTGGCGGCGAAGCATTCGACGGCGGCACCGGCACGGACATGCAGGTCGAGATCGGCGCGGGCCAGCTGATCCCGGGCTTCGAGGACCAGCTTGTCGGCGCCAAGGTCGGTGACAAGCGCGAGATCAAGGTGACCTTCCCGGACGACTATCCGGTCGAGAATCTGAAGGGCAAGGCGGCCAACTTCGACGTGACGGTCAAAGCGGTGAAGACTGCCGGCGAGACCAAGCTCGATGACGAGTTCGCCAAGACGCTCGGTCTCAAGGACCTCGACCAGCTCAAGGGCATCCTGCGCGACCAGCAGGAGCAGGAGCTCAACGGTCTCACCCGCACCCACATGAAGCGCCGCCTGCTCGACGAGCTCGCTGCTCGCCATTCGTTCGAGGTGCCGGTGTCGATGGTCGACGCGGAGTTCGAAAACATCATGCAGCAGCTTCGCCACGAGGCGAGCCATGAGCCCGACCCGAAAGCGGCTCTTGCGGAGCTGGAGAGCGAGTCCGACGAGTATCGCAAGATCGCCGAGAGGCGCGTTCGTCTTGGCCTGCTGCTGTCCGACATCGGTTCATCGAATGGCGTCGAGGTCAGCCAGCGCGAGATGAACCAGCTGATCGGCCAGGCCGCAGCCCAGTACCAGGGCAAGGACCGCGATCGGTTCATCCAGTATGTTCAGCAGGAGCCGATGGCGGCAGCCCAGCTGCGCGCTCCGCTCTACGAGGACAAGGTCGTCGACTTCCTCTTCTCGAAGGCGGACGTGACCGATCGGACCGCGACCCGCGCCGAGCTCGAAGCCGATCTCGAGGCGGAAGAAGGCCACGTCCATGGTCCTGGTTGCGGCCATGACATTCCGGAAGCCAAGGCAGCCAAGGGCAAGGCGAAGGCCGCAAAGCCGAAGGCAGAAGCCGCCGCCAAGGCCGAAAAGCCCGCAAAGGGCGCGGTCGAGGAAACCAAGGCTTCGAAGCCCAAGCCGGCCAAGCCGGTGAAGGAGGCCGCCGCGGCCAAGGCTCCGGAAGCAAAGGCGTCTGCCAAGAAGGCGCCTGCGAAGAAGCCCGCCAAGAAGGCTTGAACGAGCGCGAGATCGTTTGCCCGGACCTGAACGCCGCGCTGGAAGCCTGGCGCGGCGACGGGTTCCGGCTCGATTCGATCTACCCAGCGGATGACCCGCAGGTTGCCGTCCTCTCAAGAGAAGCCGAGAGCATACGATTGACCACCCGACCGGGCGCATCGCGTCCGGCCGAGGATCTTCCACACTTTCAACCGCAGTTCGTCCTGACGCGAGCCAACGAGTCCGCGAGCGCGGGCCGGGCGGGGATGGTCTATCGCGATCTGATCCCCGGTCGGCTGGGCGGTCGCTACGTCGCGTCGCTGATTGGCATTCCGGATGGCGGACCGGTTGCCGACTGGGTGCATTTCCACCGTATCGCGCTGCAGTTGATCTATGTCCGGTGCGGTTGGGTCCGGGTGGTTTACGAGGATCAAGGCGAACCGTTCGTCATGCAACCGGGCGACCTAGTCCTTCAGCCACCGCAAATCAGGCATCGTGTGCTCGAAAGCTCGGCGGGGCTGGAAGTCGTCGAGATCGGCTGTCCTGCACTCCACGAGACAATCGCGGATCATGACATCGAGCTGCCGACCGCGTTCGACCCGGCGCGCGAATTCAATGGACAGCAATTTGTCCGACATGTCGCGGATCGCGCGGCCTGGATGAAGTTCGGAGGCGGCGAGGCGCAAGAAACGGAGATCCACCGCGCCACTGGAGGCCTTGCCGAAGCAAGGACGATCCGCGGAGGCCAGGTCGAGCTTCCTCCGCACGACGGCGAGCTGGTGTTCGGGTTCGTGCTCGATGGATCGACCCGGCTGGAATCGACCGGTGACTTCGCGCTCGGCCCTGGCGACGCCTTCGTGATTCCGCCGGGTGAACGGTGGCGGCTAAGCGGTGGCTCGGACGACTTCCGGCTGTTGCACGTCACCACTGCCCGGCTGGGCTAGCGGCGGCCGCCAGTTGCCCTCTATAGCCACAGCGGATCAGCCGAGGGGGGAAGCGTGAACAGTCCGCAGTCGCCGCGCATCGCCGTGCTCCTGCCGTGTTACAACGAGGAAGCGGCAATCGGCGCGACCGTCGAGGGCTTCCGCGAGGCGCTGCCCGGCGCGACCATCTACGTGTACGACAACAATAGCCGCGATCGGACCAGGGAGGTGGCCGCTGCCGCGGGTGCCGTGGTTCGGACTGAAACTCAGCAAGGCAAGGGCCATGTCGTGCGGCGCATGTTCGCCGACATCGAGGCCGATGTTTACATAATGGCCGACGGCGACCTGACCTATGATCCCGACGCTGCGCCCGAGATGGTACGGATGATCGGCGCCGAACGGCTCGACATGGTCGTAGGAACGCGCCGGCACGAGGAAGCCGAGGCCTATCGTGGCGGCCATGTGCTTGGAAACAAGGTCTTCACACGACTGCTGTCCGGACTGTTCGGGCGAAGCTTCAGCGACATCTTTTCCGGATATCGAGTCTTCTCTCGCCGCTTCGTGAAGAGCTTTCCGGTCCTTTCCGAGGGATTCGAGATCGAGACGGAAATGAGCGTGCATGCTCTCGAGCTCAGAATGCCCGTGGGCGAAGTTGAAACGCGCTACCTGGCGCGACCCGAGGGCTCACATTCCAAGCTTTCCACCTTCCGCGATGGCTGGAGGATCCTGAAAACGATCGTCACGCTCTATCGGATCGAGCGGCCAGTGCTGTTCTTCGGCGGAATTGGAGCGCTCTTGCTGCTGGTGGCGCTGATCCTCGTCGTGCCGCTGGCCTTCACCTATTTCGAGACCGGCCTCGTCCCGCGCTTTCCAACCGCCATCCTTGCCACCGGAATCACGATCGTGGCGGTTCTGTCATTCTTCGCTGGGTTGATCCTCGACACGGTTACTCGTGGAAGGCGCGAGATGAGACGCCTGGCCTACCTCGCGCTGACTCCACCGGGCGAAACGTGAGTGTAGACGATTTGCATCACCTGCAAGCAAATCTGTTACGTTTCGGTGACTGCCCGTTGTTGCCTTCCCTAGACATAGGTTAGCCTCGTTGCGTTCGCGGTACGGTTGTGCCGCGTTGACGCTGTGACAAGGGGGCTTTCAATGATGCGCACACCTTTCGCCCTTCGGGCCGGAACTGCACTATTTACCTTTGCGATTGCGACCGCCGCAGCCGCGCAGGACACGGTTCCGCCGCCTGACGTCGCGCAGAACCCCTCGACCCAGGCTCAGGAACCCTCGCCGAGCGGCGAGATCGTCATTACCGGGTCACGCATCCGCCGCGACCCGCTTGCGCAGGATTCGCCGATCACATTCGTCGACCAGCAGGACATTGCGAAGACCGGCCTCAATTCGATCAACGACGTCCTTCAGCGCCTGCCAAGCTCTGGCGGCGGACTGAACGGCAAGTTCAACAACTCCGGTAACCTCGGCAACCCGCCCGACGGCGGCGGAGTCGGCGC
>JBKPKZ010000084.1:0-11476 GCA_046731355.1 Pseudomonadota bacterium
CGAGCACGTCGACGTTGCTGATGCCGTTTTGGAAGCTGATGACGAGCGCTTTGTCCCGGCCATTCCGGGCGATCTCGAGAGCGGCATCGGCGGTTGCTCCGCTCTTTACGCAAAGGGCGATGATGTCCGCTTCGGCGAGCACGCTCGAATCGGTCCGATAGTCGACGTTCGAAGGTTCAAGCCGCGCCTTCCAACCGCTGTAGTCGCTGACCGTCAGTCCGTTCGCGGCGATATCCTGTGCCAGCTTCTGCCGTCCGATAAAGGTGACCGGAAGGCCCTTTGCCTGCCAGGCGCCCCCGATGAAGCAACCGACCGATCCCGCGCCGAGAACGGCGATCCGCGGAGTGTCGGCCAAGCTGGCCTAGCCCCGGCCGCGGTAGGGCTGCACGCCCTGGTCTGGGAGCCACAGGCCTTCCGGCGGGGGGCCGCTTTGCCAGAAGACGTCGATCGGAATCCCGCCGCGCGGGTACCAATAGCCGCCGATCCGAAGCCATTGCGGCTGCATCTCGTCGACGAGGCGCTGGCCGATGCCCACCGTCACGTCCTCGTGGAACCCGCAATGATTGCGGAAGGAGCCGAGGAACAGCTTCAGGCTCTTGCTTTCGACGATGGTCCCGGCCGGGGCATAGTCGATCACGAGGTGCGCGAAATCGGGCTGGCCGGTCACCGGGCAGAGCGAGGTGAATTCCGGAGCCGCGAAACGGACGAGATAGAGCCTGCCCGGCCTTGGGTTCGGTACGTAATCGAGCGTGGCCTGTTCCGGAGAAGCAGGAAGCGGCGTCGACCTTCCGAGATGCGTCGTTTCGACCATGCGCGGCCAACTAGCAGGCCCCGCGGTTCCCGCCTATCCTGTCTGCTTAGAGGGGGAATTCATGTTCCGAGCCGCGCTTCTGTCCGGGCTGCTGTTTGCCGCGTCAAGCGTCGCCGCGGAGCCTCCGCCCTTGCTCAAGATTGCCGACGCCAGGGTCATCGCCGCTCAGGTTTCCGGCGGTGCGGCCAAGCGGACCGTGGATGAGCTTTCGCTCAATCACCGGATGCGCGGATCGCAAGGATATCGCCGAGCCGCCGAAGTCATTCTCAGCCGGCTTGGAGAGGCCGGGCTCGCCGAGGCGAGCATCATTGCCTTGCCGGCCGACGGCCGGATTTTCTACGGCACGCAGCGCTCGCGCCCCGCCTGGAACGCCGACTTCGCCGAGCTCTGGGAGCAGCGGCAGGAAGACGGTCGCTGGGTCAATTCAGAGCGCATTGCGTCGTGGAAGGACCAGCCGATCACGCTTGCGCAGGACAGTATCAGCGGTGCCGCCGAAGCAGACTTGGTCGACGTCGGCGCGGGATCCTCCGTGAGCGACTATGTTGGCAAGGGCGTTCGCGGAAAATTGGTGCTGACCTCTTCGCAGCCCGGAGAAGTCGCTTCGCTTGCGGTCACCAAATATGGCGCTGCCGGAATCGTCTCCTGGGCGCAGAACCAGAAGCAGGCCTGGTGGGGCGAGGACCAGACCCTGATCCGCTGGGGACATCTCGACACCTGGAAGGATCCAACCTTCGCCTTCATGGTCTCCCCAGCCAGGGCCCATTCCTGGCAGGAACGACTGCGCAAGGGGGAGGCAGTCCGGCTGCGTGCAAAGGTGACGGCCGGGCGTTCACCGGGCCAATATCTCATCCCGACAGCGGTAATTCCCGGCCGCGATCGCACCAAGGAGATCGTCTACTCCTGTCACCTCGATCACCCGTCCCCCGGCGCGAACGACAATGCGAGCGGCTGCGCCGGGATCCTCGAGGTGGCACGAAGCCTGAACCGGCTGGTCAAGGAGGGCCGCCTGCCACAGCCCGAGCGGACCTTGCGCTTCATCTGGCCGTGCGAGGTGGAGTGCACCATCTCCCTCCTGAACGCGCGGCCCGAATTTGCTGCGCGAACCCTCGCGACCATTCACCTCGACATGATCGGCGGCCGAACCGACACGACCAAGGGCATCCTTCGCGTCGAAGGGTCGCCGCCCAGCTCGCCGAGCTTCGTCGACGATATCGCCTTCGCCTTGACGCGTTGGGTCGATGCCCAGTCGTTCGCATTCGCCGACAGCGGCTCCGGAGACTGGCCGCTGATCGAGCCCGACGGCGGCAAGGAGGCGCTTCAGGCCAGGGTCGGCGGTTTCTCGGAAGGCAGCGACCACGAAATCTGGGCCGAAGGCAGCTGGCGCATACCGATCATCTACGTGTCCGACTGGCCGGACCGCTACATCCACACCAACCGCGACGTCCCGGAAAACCTCGACGCGACGAAGATGAAGCGGGCAATCTTCATCGCCGCGGCGTCGGGCTGGTATCTCGCCAACGTGCAAGAAGGCGACGTCCCGCTGCTCGAGCGCGTTACGACGGCCGAGAGCCTCGAAAGGCAGGCGGCAGCACTTCGTTCTTTGAACCCAACGGCCATGCGGTTCGCGGCTCGGGCGGAAATGGAAGAGAAAGCATCCCTCGCGAGGTTCGGGCTGGCACCGAGTGAACCGGGGATCTTCAAAACGCCCGATCACATCGAAGGCATTGTCTATCGCCGCAAGCTTGACCCGAAGGGGCCGATGACCGGATTCGGCTATTCCTGGCTCGACGAGCAGCTTCAGAAGGCGAAGCTTCCCCGCCCGAAGATGCTTGACCGCGAGGCGCCGCGCGACGGTCCGAGCTTTGCTTATGAAGCGCTCAATCTCGTGGACGGTAACCGAAGCGTCGAGGACATCGGCAACCAGCTCGAAGGGACCGTCGGTCCCGTACCGATTGACGAGGTCGCGGATTTCCTGGCCACCTTGCAGAGGATCGGACTATTGGAGGCTCGCTGATGGATGACCTCGTCTCGACGGACTGGCTCGCCCAGAACCTCGGCCAGGCGGACGTGGCCGTGGTCGATGCGAGCTGGCACATGCCGTCGACCAAGAGGAGCGGCCGCGAGGAATATCTGGCGTCGCACATACCGGGTGCCCGATTCCTCGACATCGATGCGGTCGCCGACACGACGAACCCGGCGCCGCACATGCTTCCGAGCGCGGAAGAGTTCGGACCCGCGATGGAAGCGCTGGGCATCGGCCGCAACGACCGGATCGTGGTTTACGACAATAGCCCCACCCGCAATGCGAGCCGCGGCTGGTTCATGTTCCGGCATTTCGGAGCGGACCAGGTCGCCGTCCTCGATGGCGGCTTTCCCAAGTGGATTGCGGAAGGCCGGCCGATCGAGACCGGGGAGCCGGCTCCTCGAACCGCGCGTTTCGATGCGACCGAGCGCTCAGGAGAAGTCGTCGGCAAGAGCGATGTCGCGAAAGGCGTCGGAATGCCGCTGGTCGACGCTCGAAGCCGAGGCCGTTTCGAAGGCACCGAACCTGATCCTCGCCCGAATGTCGCCGCCGGCCATATTCCGGGCGCCCGCAACCTCCCTTTTACCGATCTCTACAATCCGGACGGCACCTTCAAATCGCGTGACGAGATCCGGCAGTTGTTCAACGCCGCGCGCGTCGATCCGGAAAAGCCGTTCGTCGCCAGCTGTGGTTCGGGGGTGACTGCCAATTCGCTGATCTTCGCCGCTCGGCTGCTCGGGAACCGGGACACCCGGCTCTATGATGGAAGCTGGAGCGAATGGGGCGCGGACCAAGCGACGCCCAAGGAACGGGGGCCCGCCTAGCGGCGCAGCAGCTCGTCGAGGCTAGCGAGGCCCTCGCGGATCGCTTCTGCGACGAGATCGACCGCCGCGGGATGCGGCTCCTCACCGGTTCCGCGGACGCTGACGACGGCTTCAAGACCCGCCGACGCTTCGCCGATCACCCGTTCGGAGCGGACGTCGAAGCAGCGCCTCGCGGCTTCGCTCGCGAACTCGATGGCCTCGAATTCTTCCTCGTCGCACGACGGTCCGCCGCCGCTCGGCTCGAGCAGGCGCAAGGCGCGCTTGAGGCCGGCGACGCGTGCTGCGAGCTCGCCGCCCTCGACGGGCGCTTCGGCGGCAGCTTCGATCGAAAGGATCTGGAACATCCGCGCAGCATCGCGCGTGGATGGTCAACAAATGGTGAAGAGATCAGGCGCCCTGGGTCGCGTCGACGTCGCGGAGGATCCAGCCGCGCTGAGGGATGGTCTCGATGAATTCCGCGCCGCCCGAAGCACTGCGCAGCTTCTTGCGGAGCTTGGAGATGAAGACGTCGATGATCTTCGGCTGCGGCTGGTCGTCGGCGCGGCGATAGAGGTGCTTCAGGAGCATTGCGCGGGTGACGACATTGTTGCGCGCGAAGGCCAGCAGTTCGAGCACCCGGTATTCCATCTCGGTGATACCGATCGGGTGTCCGTCGATGCGGATCAGTCGCTGCACCTGGTCGACCGACAGCCGGCCGCCGCACAGGCTGTCCGGCATATCGCCGCCGGTTGCCTTCAGCGACTGCAGAAGCCGCGACGCCGCTTCTTCGCTGTCCTCGGGGGATACGCGCTTGGGGCTTCCGATCAGCGCCTGCTGGATCTCGCCCATGATGTGCTGGGCTTCCTCGACGAGGCGCGAGCCCTCCTCGAACCGGCGGCGCGATCGCTCGAGCATGGACTCGATTTCCACGAGGCGTGCGGAAAGTGTCTCTTCAGCCATGTCCTGCCTCGTTCCCCCCTTGCCCTCTTACTGCGGCACCTGCGCGGACGCGACCTGCCCGTCAGACTCCGGAGCGTTGAGGATTGCCATGGTCGTCGGGCCTTTGTCCACGACGCGCGTGTCCGGGTCCGAAGCCGTCGAGCGGGCGCCCACCAGGGCGCGATCGCGGCCGGCCTTTTCGAGCAGGTTCAACTCGCTCTGGCTGCGTGGAGCCGGGCCGCCGAACAGGGCATCGATCGCCTGCTGCTGAGCGTCCTGCGGAGTCAGCGCGGCGGTGCCGGCGACAGGCGGGGTCAGCGTGTAATCGGGCGGAATCACCAGCGGGGCGTTGCGGGCGACCTGGAATTCATCGGGGCTCTTCGGCTTTCCGCCAAAAGCGCCGCATCCTCCAAGCGCCAGGGCGGTGAGGGCCAGAAGGGGGACCAACTTACGCATGTTCGGCATTCTCCTTGGGGCGCTCTTTAACCAGGAAGGCGCGCAGTAACAGGATGGCGACGCCAATGCTAATCGCTGCATCGGCGACATTGAAGATGAAAAACGGCCTGAAGTCACCGAAATGCAGGTCGGCGAAGTCGACGACATATCCGTGGCGGACCCGATCGAGAATGTTTCCGAGCGCTCCCCCGAGCACCATTCCCAAGGCGATCTGGTCGCCGCGCTTCTCTTCGCGGGTGATCCAGACGGCGACACCCGCAGCGATCGCGGCCGTCACCGCGACGAGCATCCAGCGCATCGCATCACTCGACGCCTGGAACATGCCGAGCGAGATTCCGTGGTTCTCGGTGTAAGTCAGGTTGAAGATCGGCAGGATCCGGATCTGGAACGTGTTCCTAAGGTCGAGGGGACCAAGAATGATCCACTTGGAAATCTGCTCGAGGATGAAGACGAGCGCGGCGATGCTGAAGCCGATTGCCCCCTTACGCATCGAGGACGCCCTCGCAGCGGGCGCAAAGCTCGCCGTCTTCCTTCACTTCCGGAAGATAGCGCCAGCAGCGGCCGCACTTGCGGTTATCGGTTTCCTCCACCCGAAGGGCATCGCCGCTCTTCACTGACGAGACGATGAACAGCTCGGCGAGCTCGTCGGGCGAGGCCGCCAGCCCCGGAACCGTGACCACGGCCTGGAGGCTGGAGCCGATCACCTTGTCACGGCGGAGCGGCTCGATCGCCTCGGTGACCTGGGTTCGAAGCTCGCGGAGCCTGGCCCAGCGGCCGTCGTCGGCGGGCACGTCCGGAATCTCGGGCCATTCGGCGAGGTGCACGGATCCCGCGTCAGAATAGCGCGTGCCCCACACCTCCTCGGTCGTGAACACCAGCACCGGTGCGAGCCAGCGCACCAGTCCCTGGAACAGTTCGTCGAGGACGGTCCGGTAGGCGCGGCGCTTGTCGGTCTGGAAGCCAGTCTCCGCGTTGACCTCGCAGTAGAGGACATCCTTGCGGATATCGAAGTAGAAGGCCGACAGGTCGTTGTTGGCGAAGTCCGACAGCAGCCGGGTGTAGCTGTTGAAGTCGAAGTCGTTGACCGCCTGGCGAAGCTTCTTGTCCAGTTCCGCAACCAGGTGGAGCATGTACAATTCCAGCTCCGGCATCGCCTCGATGCCGACCTTTTCCTCCTCGCTGAAATCGGCGAGCGCGCCGAGCAGATAGCGGAAGGTATTGCGGAGCTTGCGGTACTGGTCGGCGACACCGGCAAGGATTTCCTTGCCGATGCGGTGGTCCTCGGTGAAGTCGACCGACAGCGCCCAGAGCCGGAGGATGTCGGCGCCATGCTCCTTCATCAGGTCGAGCGGGTTGACGGTGTTGCCGAGGCTCTTCGACATCTTGAGACCCTTGGCGTCCATCGTGAAGCCGTGGGTCAGGACGGCGTTGAACGGCGCCCGGCCGCGCGTTCCGCAGCTTTCGAGTAACGAGGACTGGAACCAGCCGCGGTGCTGGTCGGAGCCTTCGAGGTAGAGGTCGGCGGGCCAGCGCTGCTCGGGCCAGCGGCCGCTTTCCAGGACGAAGGCGTGGGTCGATCCGCTGTCGAACCAGACGTCCAGGATGTCGGTGACCATCTCGTAATCGTCGGGGTTGCGGTTGCCGAGGAACGCGGCGGCGTTGTCCGCGTCCCAGGCGTCGACGCCCTCGTCGCGGATGGCGGCGACGATGCGCTGATTGACCTCATGGTCGACGAGCAGCTGGCCTGTCTTGCGGTCGACGAAGAGAGCGATCGGAACGCCCCAGGCGCGCTGGCGGCTCAGCACCCAGTCGGGGCGCTGCTCGACCATCGAGCCAATGCGATTGCGGCCCTTTTCGGGGACGAATCGGGTTTGAGCGATGGCATTCAGCGCCAGTTCGCGGAGTGTCGGGCTGCGGTCGTCGCACAGCTCGTTGACCTCTCCGCCTTCATTCTCCCAGCGCTGCTCGGCGCGGGTGATCGGCGAGAATTGTGCGAGCGGCCGGTCGATGGCGACGAACCATTGCGGAGTGCAGCGATAGATGACCTTGGCCTTCGACCGCCACGAATGCGGGTAGCTGTGAACGAAGTCCGCGGTTGCGGCGAGCAGCGCGCCCGCTTCGCGGAGGTCGGTGCAGATCGGGCCGTCGGGGGCGTTGAACTTGTTGTTGATGACGCTGCCCTGCCCGCCGAGCCAAAGCCAGTCGGGCCGGTAGAAGCCGGCCGCGTCGACCGCGAACACCGGGTCGATGGCGTTCGCCTTGCACAGCTCGAAATCGTCCTCGCCATGATCGGGTGCCATGTGGACGAGGCCGGTGCCCTGGTCGGTGGTGACGAAGTCGCCCGCAAGGAAAGGCCTAGGCCTGGCGAAGAACCCGCCGAGCTTATGCATCGGATGGCGCGCGACGGTACCGGCGAGGACGGAGCCCTTCCCGCGCCAGATCTCCGTTCCGGAATGACCGGTGCGCGCCTTGAACTGCTCAACCAGCGGAACGGCGACCAGGAACTCGCCCAATCCGTTCATTTGGTCATCGAACAGCTTCAGCGAGACGTATTCGACGTCAGGCCCGTAGGCGATGCCCTGGTTGACGGGGATCGTCCACGGAGTGGTCGTCCAGATCACCGCACGGGCGCCGACCAGCTCCGGGACCGGGCTCTCGACGATCTCGAACGCCACGTCGATCTGCGTCGAGGTGATGTCCTCATATTCGATCTCGGCTTCGGCAAGCGCCGTCTTCTCGACCGGCGACCACATCACCGGCTTGGCGCCGCGATAGATCTGGCCGCTCTCGGCGAACTTCATCAGCTCGGCGACGATCGTCGCTTCCGCCTGGAAGTCCATCGTCAGGTAGGGATGATCCCAGTCACCGCCGATCCCGAGCCGCTTCAGCTGCTCGCGCTGGGTGTCGACCCAATGCTGGGCATAGGCCCGGCACTCGGCCCGGAATTCCTTGACCGGAACCTCGTCCTTGTTGAGCTTCTTCTTGCGGTACTGCTCCTCGACCTTCCACTCGATCGGCAGGCCGTGGCAGTCCCAGCCGGGAACATAAGGCGCGTCCTTCCCAAGAAGCGTCTGGGTTCGAACCACCATGTCCTTGAGGATGTGATTGAGCGCATGGCCGATGTGCATGTCGCCATTGGCGTAGGGCGGGCCGTCGTGAAGGATGAACTTCTCGCGGCCGGCGCGGCTCTTGCGGATCTGCTGGTAGATGTCGCCTTCCAGCCAGCGGGCGAGAATCGCCGGCTCCTTCTGCGGAAGCCCGGCTTTCATCGGAAAGTCGGTCCTCGGAAGGAAGACGGTCGGGCGATAATCCCGAGTCAGTTCGGTCGCGGTCGCGTCGGTATTTGGGCTGTCGGCCATTGGGCGCGGCTCTAGCGGCGGAGTCCTAGAATGCAAACCGCCGCTAGTTCGTGGCTTCGCGCCGCCGCTTCAACCCCGCTTCCGCCGCGTCCTGCTGTTCCCGGGTCCGGATGTCGCGGTTCGAGCGAAGCGCCGGGCCCACCGTCCAGATGTCGTCGACCCAGACATAGCCCTTGAACGTGGACGGGATCTGGCCGAGCTGCTCGGGAAGGGTCAGGCCCATCGGCAGGTCGTCGCCGTAGGGCCCGACGATCAGGACTCGTGCTCCGACCTTGTCCATTCGCTGGATGGTCCGGTTGGGCCAGCCCCAGAAGGCCCACTGGCGGTTGAGGGGCACGATCAGGATTCCGTTGCGGCAGCTCTCGGGAACGATCGAGGTCCAGCCGAACTTCACGTAATCCTTGGTGCAGGCCTTGGCGCTTTCCTTGCTCCACGCCCAGGCGGCGGGATAGATCGTCCTCATACGCTCGACCGGGCCGGGCGCTCCGTAGAAGATGTCCTTGCGGGCGACCACGTCGCGCCGGGCCGCCTTGAGCGCCGCCGCGAGCTGGTCGGCTTCACTGGGGTCCTTGCCCTTGAAGTTGAAGATGATCGGGGTCGAGGGAAGCGCATTGACCGCCTCCTCGAGCGTCGGGATCATGCCGACCTGCCTGCCGCGGAAAGGGAAGCTCTTCCCATGGTCCGCGGTATAGCCATAGCCGGGATCGAGCTGCTTCAGTTCGGCCATGGTCTTGTCGCGGATCGGGCCCTTGCCGTTGGTGCGGCAATCGACCTTCCAGTCGTGGAATATGGCGATCCGCCCGTCCTTCGTCGGCGCAATGTCGATCTCGACGACGTCGGCGCCCATCTGCCGGGCCGCCTGCATCGATCGGACCGTGTTCTCGAGATAGTCGTGGACCGGCGGCTCGATCCGGTCGGCGGTGCAGGTGTCTCGCCCGACCCCCTCATGGTCGAACAGTTGCGAGACTCCGCGGTGGGCGATCAGTCGCACCCCGCCGAGCGGCCTGCTCGCCAGCCAGCTCGCATTGACGAAGGTGAAGATGAGGAGAAATACCGCGATCGCGAAGGCGATCAGCCGCAGCCAGCTCCTCATTCAGGCAATGCCAGGAGCCGCCTCGCCTTTTCCGCATCCTGTTTCATGTGTTCGGCCAGCTCCCCCATGCTGCCAAACTTCATCTCCTCACGGATGTAATGATGCAAGCCAACTTCGATCCTCCGGCCGTAGAGGTCGCCGCTGAAATCGAAGAGATTGGCTTCGAGAAGCTCGACCGGCGGGTCGAACATCGGACGGATGCCGAGGCTCGCGACGCCGGCATATTCCACCTCGCCCTCGAGACGGACTTTGACCGAGTAGATTCCATAGGCGGGCCGCTGATAGTCGTCGAGGCGGAGGTTCGCGGTCGGGCAGTCGAGCTCAGCCCCTCCCCTTCCGTCGCCACGCTCGACGACGCCCTCGATTGAAAAAGCGCGGGTCAAAAGGCGCGTCGCAGTTCCAATGTCGCCTGCCACGAGCGCCTCGCGGATCCGGCCAGAGGAGACGCGTTCGCCGTCGACGATCACCTGCGACACTGCCTCTGCGGTGAGGCCGTGCTGCTCGCCGATCTGCTTCAGGAGGGCGACGTCGCCCGAGCGGCCCTTCCCGAAGCTGAAGTCGTCGCCAGTCACCACGCCCGCCGCTCCGATGCGCTTGACCAGAACGTCGCCGACGAATTCCTCGGCGTCCATCGAGGCGAGCTCCGGGCCGAAGCGGAAGACCAGCATGGCGTCCGCTCCGGCATGGGCGAACAGGCTCTCGCGCTGGTCGAGCGAGGTCAGTCGGAAGGGCGGAACGTCGGGCCGGAAAAGCTTGACCGGATGCGGGTCGAACGTCGCGACGATCACCGGCCGCCGCAAGTGGAAGCCGAGCGCGATCGCCCGGCTGACAACCGCCTGGTGGCCGAGATGGAAGCCGTCGAAATTGCCGAGTGCGAGGACCGCTCCGCGGAATTCCTCGGGAATGACCTGGTCGTGGTAGAGCCGCTGCATCGGGCGCGGCTCTATCGGCGCATTGCCGTCACCGCAATCAGTGGGTCGGAAGGTGCTTCTTCAGCAGCCGGTACTCGTGGACCGCGAGCGCGATCACGAAGGCGTCGAGGATCGAAAGCAGGAGCAGGCCGACGTCGTTCGTGAAGCTGTAGCGATAGAGCTGGTAGGCGATGAAGGCGCTGAAGACGACGAAGCAGGCGGGATAGGCCCAGAGCTTCTCGCGAAGCAGCCCGACGACCACTGCAAGCTTCAAGAGCCCGTGGGTGAACAAATAGAATGCGTAGAAATGCTGGGTTTCAAGCGAGAAGCTCTGCGCGAACTTGAGGACGGTCGTCGCCACCCAGTCCTGCGGGTCCTGCAGCCTTTCGTCGGTGGTGAACCGGCCGAGGAAATTGATGATCCGATCATGGGCGACGAGGAACAGCGCGATTCCGCTCGCCATTTCGACGAGCGCGTAAAAGCCCTTCAGCCCGACGCTGAGCACAAACAGGCCGTGGATCCGACGCTCATTCATGGGTTGTGGATGGCGCCTCTATCGCCTTGCGAAGGCTCGTGCAAAGCCGGTAACAATCGGGTCGGCCGGAGCTGTTTGCCGGTCGTGCGTCCCAACTGCATCGGGGCTTTATGGACGCCACTCTTGCCGCACTGCTCGGAGCCGTCATCGGCGGGCTTCTGTCGGTCCTCGCTTCATGGCTTGCGCAACGGATCCAGGCCCGCGGGCAATGGCTGGCCCAGGAAATCCGGCGCCGGCAGGAGCTCTACAGCGAATTCCTGGAAACGGCCGTCAGCGGCTACGGAGAAGCCTTGCTTCGACAGGAGCCCGACGTTGCGATGCTGGCCAAGCTCTATGGCGAGCTCGGGCGAATGCGCCTCCATTCCTCGCCCGAAGTCATCCAGGAGGGACTGGTGATTTCCCACAAAATCCTCGACGCCTATACCGATCCCGACAAGACGGTCGTCGAGATCAGGGACCTGCTTGCGAACGACTCGCTCAAGCTGTTCGATCGCTTCGGCGACCTGTGCCGGGCCGAGCTCGACGCCCTTCGGGTGAGGCATCTCT
>JBKPKZ010000085.1:0-3418 GCA_046731355.1 Pseudomonadota bacterium
GTCGATCTGAATGGCGAAGGGTCAGCGAAGGTCGAACAAGGAAGTCCGGAAACCCAAGGCGAACTCCGCAAAGAAGTCGAACGCCTCGAAGGCTACGACCAAGTCCGGCGGCCTCTCCAGTGGATGAGAGGGGATGAAATCACCGAGGGAAAGCCGAGGCGACGGCAAGCCCGGCACGCGGCCGCGCATAGTCGGACTCGCTGGAAGGCGGACCACGCTGATGGCCGACCCTTCCGACACCGCCGCGGCGTGTCATGAACAAGCCGACACCGACCTCAGGAAGGCTCAAGCCGACTTGCCCATCAACGCCAGGTTGCTTCCCGAAGCCAGTGCCAGGCGCTGGCGCGCGCGAGCGAAACAGCTCGAGCGCCTCGAGAAAGCTTCTTCGGCCCGGGAAACTGGCACTCCCTAATGCCTCGGAGAACGAGGTACTCCGCACGAAGTGCCTGCTCCCCCCCAAGCCAAAAAGGCCACGTCGGTGTCACCTTTTATTCCCCGTTTGCGGACATGCTCACAGCAAAAGCGTAAGGTAGACCGATGGAGAGAACATCCGATCACTATCGTGGAGAAGCGGACCGCTGTCGCAACCAGGCGGAAAATACCCCGGACCGCGACGTGAAATCCCATCTGCTCGACGTGGCGCGACAATATGACAAGCTAGCCGAAGCGGCGAAACTTCGAGGATAGGGTCAAAGCTTCCGAATTGCGTCGGCTAACCGGCCGGCTTTGCCCACGTTCGTCGTGCTTAGCGCCGACCAGCCACTTGTTGCTGGCGAGGCCGGGTACGCCCCATCGAGGGCAAACCCGAGATTATCTGATTCCTACCCCAGGACTTCGATGACCGCGGCGTAAGCGACGGGGTCGAATTGACTGGGTGGAAGCGATTGCCCGGCCTTGGAACCGAGTGGAATTGATGGCGCATTGCGCCGGCTGCGGACTGTGGAGCCCGCCAGATTATAAGCTTTTGTCATGAGTTATGCGGACTGCTGGCCCGCCTTTCTTTCTCGTTCTGCTAATTGGAGTTGTTCCAGGCGCTGCGCACGATCGGCAAGAGCGATCCATGCCGCTTCCGAGCGACGAAAGCGCGCACGCACGTGGTCGAGTATAGCCCCCTCTCCCTCGACCCGCGCCTGTTCGGCGCGAGCGAGGAAGAAGTCGGCATTCGAATTGCGAAGTAAGGGAGCGGCCAAGCCTACTCGCTCTCGCCCGTGGGTGCCGGCGCCGGCTGATCGCCTGCCTGCTGTTCGGGCGCATCTTCAGTGACGGCTTTCAGGTTCACTGCGCTCGTCTTGCCGGGGCGGTCCTGCTCGAGGTCGTAGCTGACGCGCTGGTTCTGCTGCAGGGTGCGCATACCTGCGCGTTCCACGGCCGAGATATGGACAAAGGCGTCGTTTCCGTCGCCGTCCGGAGCGATGAAGCCGTAGCCCTTTTGTTCGTTGAAAAATTTCACTGTGCCTATGGGCATGTTTTCATTCCTTCTGTGGAGGACCGCCAATCGGTCCTCTCGCGCTAGGAGAGGCGAAGAGATGGAATGGAGGAGCCGCAAAGCGCCCAAAGACCGTCAGTTTGCGACTTGTAGCGGATATTACATAGCGAAGATGCGCGCCGATTGTAAGACTTCACGTCTTCATTCGACCCGAAGGGAGGGTTTCTCGCCTGATATTACCGGGCAAATGGCCCTCCGTTCACCGCCTTTGCGGAACAATACCAAGCCCGATCATTTCATGATGAGTGGAGGCGAAAGCCATCGAACTTCGGCAACACGCCGAACATTGCCGCCGTCTAGCAAAGAGCTCGATCGACGAACGCACCCGTATCATCCTGCGGACGATGGCGAGCGAGTTCGACGAGCAAGCCTCCGACAAGGAAGCCGGGACGAAGAAACTGGCTCCTACGCAGACGGAGTCCTAGGCGACAGCTTCGCCGCCGCCGCGCCAAATCCCGCGCTTGTCGTCGAATGTGCGCGGGCCTCGATCCGCGTTTATCGCGTCGGGCTAGTTTCGAAGCACGTAACCCCAACCAGGCCCATGCTGCTCGGGCGCATCTTTGGTGAGCTTTGCAGCGAGCTGGCGGCGAATCTGGGTTGCGCCATAGACGCTCATGCAGACCAGCCGAGTACCGCCGCCTGGCGCCTTGCCAATTGTCGAGATGCCAATGTCTTTTTCGTTGCAGTGGGCGACGACCGCCTTCTCGCTCATGTCGAGGAACACGGCGCGGCTCATCGGGCCTCTCCCCTTTTGGCGGCCGCAATCGCGTCGTCTGGATTGCTGTAGCGGTAGCCACCCCATTCATAGACGGGCTTTGGCACGATGGTGATGCCATAGCGCTTCAGAAGCTCCGCGGTATTCGGAGCCGCGGATGCTCGAGTGACGGCACTCGCCTGTCCAGGTTCGTTTCGTTTGGATGGTTCGGACAATATATGCTCCCTCGGTTCAGCGGGAGCTTGGTGTCTCTCAGTCGCCGAAAAGCTGGAGAACGTGCCGGCGATCGGATGCCCTTAGCAGTCCTGGGTTGGCAGGGCCATGCTCAGATCAGCTCAATTCCTGAAATGCAGCGGTAACCGCTCATCGGGAATTTCCGGGCTCCAGGACCTCAAGCCGACTGGCCTGCCCTTCGAGATCCTCGGCAGTTCGGAGGAACAGCTGCTCGATCTCGGCATCCTTCGTGCTCATCGCAAGCTCGCGGCAATGCTTTGCCTGCGCACGGAATTCGTTGGCGTTGATGACCTTCATGTCGTTCAAGCGCTTGGGCAGACGGGGCGTTCCAACGGCAGACGGAAATGTCCCCAACCGGTGGAAACAGCGGACCCGGACCGGATTCCTGCCTCCCAGCGAATGCCGCTTTCAGTCTTCGACAAGCTTGGATTGATGGCTGCTCGATCGCGTGCCGCGTTTCTTGAAATTGAACCTTGACGATCCATATTGCTGTTGTGACTGGATTTTTTCAGTTGAAGCAGCCTCAGCTGCATCCGGGTAGCAGTACCGCACGACCCTAAGCCCTGGCGGCGTTCGCCTAGCGCGAACTCTCCCCAGGGCTCCCCTTCCGAAATGCGCCCCTTCCCAAGGGGCGTCGCACACAAACTCGGCGCCCCGCGTGGAGATCCGCTGGTCGGCGCGCGCCGGAAATTGGAGGTCGTGATGGCGGGTTTCACCGCAACTTTGAAAAACAGACAACCCCAGGCAAATTGCGTCGTTGGCGCAACTTTTTCACCTGCGATGGAGCGGATTGTGCAGCTCCTCAGGCGCTATCCCTACATATCTAGCTCCGAAGCGAGCGAGATAGTCGGCTTCCTTCGAACAGGCCGCTACCGCGATGTTCGCCAGCTCGCGGCCGAGAAATCCGTGCGGCGGCAACTCGACGATTTCGTCAGGGGACGGCGCCGTGAATTGAATGACCTGGCGAACCCGCTCACTGCAAT
>JBKPKZ010000086.1:0-31094 GCA_046731355.1 Pseudomonadota bacterium
CGAAGCGCGACGTAGAGCTTTTCGAGCGTGTTCAGCGCCATGTACGGGCACATGTTGCAATTGCAGTTCCCGTCACCGCCCGGGACTCCGATGAAGGTCTTCTGCGGCGCTGCCTTCTCCATCTGGTGGATGATGTGCGGCTCGGTTGCGACAAGGATGGTCTGCGCGGGCGAGCTCAGTGCGAAATCCAGGATCGCCTTGGTCGAGCCGACGAGGTCCGCATGGTCGATGATGTGCGGCGGGCATTCCGGGTGCGCTGCGACCGGCGCTTCGGGGTACTCGGCCTTGAGCTTCAGCAACTCGGTCTCGCTGAAGGCCTGGTGGACGATGCACACCCCTGGCCAAAGAAGCATGTCGCGGTCGAACTTGCGCGCGAGATAGCCGCCGAGATGACGGTCGGGACCGAAGATGATTTTCTGGTCCTTCGGGATCTGATCGAGGATGACCGCTGCCGACGAGCTGGTGACGATGATGTCGCTCAGCGCTTTCACCGCCGCCGAGCAGTTGATGTAGGTCAGCGCGATATGGTCCGGGTGAGCGGCTCGGAAGGCCGCGAACTGGTCCGGAGGACAACTGTCCTCGAGGCTGCAGCCGGCGTCCATGTCGGGAAGGACAACGGTCTTCTCAGGGCTCAAGATCTTCGCCGTCTCCGCCATGAAGCGAACGCCGCAAAACGCGATCACATCCGCGTCCGTCGCGGCCGCCTTGCGTGACAGATCGAGGCTGTCGCCGACAAAATCCGCCAGGTCCTGTATCTCGGGCTTCTGGTAATAATGCGCGAGGATCACGGCGTTGCGTTCGCGCTTCAGCCGTTCAATCTCGGCGAGGAGGTCGAGGCCTTTCAGGCTCGGCGTTTGTACGGTCATCTAATTCCCCTGAGCGCGCCTGCGCTCCGCCTCTGCGATGGCCTCATTATATGGTGTCGACCTGTCGAGATAGGAAGGATCATCGGCGCCTTCTTCGAACCCGAAACGCGCGACGACCTTCGCATTCTCGAAGCCTGCGGCCTTGAGCGGCATGGAGAAGCTTCGCTCGATCGCCTGACGAGCGGAGTCACGCGCCAACCGCATCGGGAGCTCGGCCTGCGCCTGCTTGCGCAAGTCAGCAACCGCTCGGGCTCGGTTGGTGGCGTCGAGCTGTGTTTCGGCGTTGGTCAGGTTCGCGAGTACCCCTCCCGAACCATATTCACGCGCGGCCTTGAGATCGACTTCGGGCCCGGCGATTTCGACGTCGGGAATGCGAACGTTCAAAGTCTGTGATGCGGAGTCCCAGCGAACGTCGTCCGGCTGGAGCTGCGACAGGTCGACTTCGTAGCGGACGTTGCCCGGAAGGATCAGCGTTCGCTCCGTGCTGACCAGCCCGCCGAGCCTCTCCTGCTCGCTGCTGACGACGGAGACGTAGCGGGCGACGAAGGTGATCAGCCGGTTCTGGGCGCGCATCGATTCCAGGCTCGACGTCGCAATGGTCTTCGCATCGGGGTAGCCGAAGATTCGGTCGACCAGGCCGGACGCCATTCCGAGCAGCACGCCGAGCACCAGCGCGACGATGATCGCTGCGATCGCGAGAGGTTTGCTTAGGCGGCTTTCGACCATTGCTGTTCGTCTTGCACAACGAGCCCGCGCTTCTTGAGGTCCAGCAGGTGAGCGAGAACCGATCCGCCGGCTGCGTTGACGAGCCTCGGGTCGAGGCCGGGATAGGCATTGGCCACGATGTCCGCGATGTCGCGCGGCTTCTCTGCAACCAGGCGAAGGATCTGCTTCTCGCGTTGCATGCGATGGCCCATCAGCCCGCGGACATATTGCTGCGGGTTGGTCACGGGCGGACCGTGCGCCGGATAGTAGATACGGTCTTCGCGCGTCCGAAGCTTGTCGAGGCTGGCCATGTAGGCCGCCATCTCGCCGTCGGGGGGTACGACGACCGTCGTCGACCACCCCATGACGTGGTCGCCGGTCAGGAGCGCGCCTTCGACCGCAAAGCAGAGATGATTGGACGTGTGCCCCGGGGTAGCGACGGCAACGATGCTTCGGCCGTCGACTTCGACGCTCTCGCCGTCCTTCAGGATCCGGTCCGGCCGATAGTCGCCGTCGAACGCCGCGTCGGCGCGAGGTCCAACGCTTTCAAGAGCGAGCGGCGCACAGCCGATGATCGGAGCGTCGACCAATCTCGCGAGCGGTTTCGCCGCGGGACTATGATCGCGGTGGGTGTGCGTGCACATAATCGCGATAACCCGGCGTCCGCCGATCGCCCGAACGAGGGCGTCGACATGCTCGTCGAGGTCGGGCCCGGGATCGATGACCGCGACTTCGCGATCGCCGACGAGATAGGTCTGCGTCCCGTAATACGTGAACGCCGACGGATTGTGCGCCAGCACCCGAGCGATTGAGGGCTCAAGGCTCTCCAGGAGTTCATAAGGAGCATCCACCGGAGCGCTCTGCCACGGACGCACTCGCCCGCAAAGGGGAGCTATTCGGCGGGGACGGCCAGCGGCGTTCGAACCGCCTTGGGCGCAACCACCCGGCGGGCGCTGGCGCCGAAGGCTTGACGGTAGAGTTGGCCGAACAGCGCCTCCATGCTCCGGTCCCAGCTGTACTGGTGCGCTTCCGCCTCCGCGATCCGGCGCATCGTCTCCCGATCGCCCGTCCAAATCGAGAGTATGTTCGCGGCCATCACCGCCGAATTATCGACCGGACCAAGCCTTCCAATGGCATCGGTTACGCGGTCGACCATCGCTCCGGCGGCTACGCCGACCACGGGAAGGCCGGATGCCTGAGCTTCGACGATCGATACCCCGAACGTCTCGTCGGCCATTCCGGAGACGTAGACGTCCGAGCTCGCCAGCCAGCGCGCCAGCTCCCGCCGGTCGCGGACGAAGCCGGGCGTATGGATCCGCGGATCCTTGAGCGCCTCGATCTCCTCGCGGAGCGGGCCTTCCCCCAGCAGGACCAGTCGCGCCCCGAGCGAATGAGGGAGCTTGCGGAACGCATCGACGACGATGTGCGGTTTCTTCTCCGCATCGAGCCGGCCGACATAGATCAGCAGCGGCTCATGATCGGCAACGCCAACAGAGCGACGCAGCTTCGGATCGCGAAGTGCCGGCCCGAAATCGCCGAGTTCGACGCCCAGCGGGACAATTCCAACGTCCTCGACACCGTAGGAGCGGAGCTTGGCCGCGCCTCCATTCTCGCTCAACGCGAAGACCGCGTCGAACCGGCGATAAAGGTGACCGCAGTAATTGTAGCAAATCCGGCTCGCAGCTCCGGCGAGGACTCGAGGCATCACCTTCGAGAAGGGCCGCTCGACATAGACCGTCGGAAAGTCGGTGAAATAGCCACCAACCAACGCCGTGTCAGGATGGCGCTTGCGATGCCCAATCGCCGCCCACGGAAGATTGTAGCTGTCCTGGCACTCGATCAGGTCCGGAAGGAAACGCTCGAGAAGCTCGCGAACCGCGCCGTTGCGCAGCATGAGCCGATAGTGCGGGCTCCCCGGCACCTTCGGCGAGCGGATCGTGGCCGTGATCGCCCGCCCCTCTTCGTGGACCGTGTCTTCTTTCCCGGGAACGATCAGGAGGTGCCGATGCGGGGTCCGCTCGAGGATGTGATTCCTCTTGTGGCGCAGGTAAGTGCCGACGCCGCCGCCGACATCCGACCAGCTTTGCGTGAGGTCGCAGATCAAGCGCTCGCCTGCGAGCGGACTTGTCATGTCAGGGTCGTCTCGGCTCATTGGACATCCCAACACGGACGCGACAACAAAGTGCCATCAGCCGTGATCCGGCAAAAACGTCGGCACTTTTTACACATTCGATCGCCCGCTCTTCCCCTCTTGCAGAAAAAATGGGAGTTTTCTGCCATTTCTCCAAATTGGCACGCCGATTGCTACATTATCAGCGTCCACTTGGTCCCACGCCAACGAAAGGGACGGTGCAGCGGTTTATTCTGGTCCCGCTCACCGTCCCTTTTTGTATCTGGCGACTAGCTTGCCTCGGCTCCGACGAGCGATTGAAGCTCTCCGCTCTTGAACATTTCCATCATGATGTCGGACCCCCCGACAAACTCGCCCTTCACGTAGAGCTGCGGGATCGTAGGCCAATCCGAGTATTCCTTGATACCCTGGCGGACTTCAGGGTCCTGTAGGACGTCGACGCTTTCGAACGGAACGCCGAGATGCTCAAGGATCGTCACCGCCCGGCTGGAAAAGCCACACTGGGGAAACAGCGGCGTGCCCTTCATGAACAGAACAACGTCGTTGGCCTTCACAATCTCGTCGATGCGGTTGTTTGCATCGCTCATCATTCGTCTCCTGTCGGCACTGCGGTCTCAAGTTGCAGCGCATGCAATTCTCCGCCCATCCGGCCGCCCAGCGCCGCGTAAACGCGCTGATGCTGCTTCACCCTGGGCATTCCAGCGAAGCTCGAGCTCACCACCCGGGCCGAATAATGATCACCGTCGCCCGCGAGGTCCGTGATCGTAACAGCCGCATCGGGAATGGCTTCACGGATTAGCCGTTCGATTTCGCTTGCGGCCATTGGCATGTCAGGCTCCCGGCCCCTGCGCTTCGATCAGCTGGCGCTTGGCCTCGAAAGCGTTCTGCCGAAGGGCCTGGCGGATCTCGTCGTCGCTGGTGTCGATGCCGGCCGCGGTCAGGTCACCCAGAACCTTGCGGACCACGTCCTCGTCGCCGGCTTCCTCGAAATCCGCTCGGATGACGTCCTTGGTATAGGATTCACGCTCGGCTTCCGAGAGTCCCATCTTGTGCGCCGCCCATTCGCCGAGCAGCCGGTTGCGGCGAGCGATCAATCGGAATTTCATCTCCTCATCGTGCGCGAACTTGGTTTCGAACGCGCGCTCACGATCATCAAAGCTACTCACTCGGCATCCTTTGGTTGTTTGGCCCGCGAAATAGGGCCGACGCGGCTCCTAGGCAACGCGCCCGCATCCATCCGTCGCAAGAGTCGTCTATCAGACATTGCAATCGAGGAGCTTTCATGCTCGCAAGGACGACTGACGTTTACGTAAAGATCCCGGAAGGCTTGAATGGTTCGCGCAACATTGGTCAGATTGCTTTCAGCGCCCCCTCTGGGCGACTGGAAGGCGCTGCTAGTCGGGATTTTGCTTGTCGCAGTCCCGACAATCGTTCGTATGGCGACCGAGGGAACGATCACCGGCTGCGAGTTCACGCCCTACCTTCCATTCGTGCTAGTCAGCGCCATCCTTCTGCGCTGGTGGCAGGCCGGTGCGGGCGCGCTCGCATCGGTTGCGATCATGGGAGGCCTGTTCGTCGGTCCACCAGGGCCCGCGTTCGACGCTGCCTGCTTTGCCTCCGCGGCAATGATCTTCCTTGCGTCTTCAGCAGCGATGATCGGCGTCGCCCTGCTGGTCAGGCGGACGATCACCGCGCTTCAGAAGCGCGGTCGCGACACATCGGGCGGGGTAATCTTCAGCCTCGAAAAGGGCGAGGTCTGGGCAAGCTGGCACGGGCAGGACCTGCCGGTGCGCCTGGGATCGCAAAAGCGCGTATCCGAAATGATGAAGGATTTCCTCGCCCACTCCGACGATGACAGCGGGCTCTCCCGCCGCTTCTGGTAGAAGATGAGAAAATGCCGCTGGCACGCGGGGGTGTGCCGGCGACATAGCGTTCCTCGGGAAGGGGAACGTTTGCGCGATCTGCGCCAGTGGGCGGAGAGCCGAGCGCCTGCGCAGCATGGCGAAACCCGGTTCCGAGGTGCGAAAATCTCAATCCAGCGTAACCACCAGCTTTCCGACGACCCGGCGTTCGGCGATGGCACGGATTGCCTCGCCGGCGCGCTCGAGTGGATAGGTCGCGCTGATTTTCGGGGAAATCATTCCCTGGCGCCAGAGTTTGAACAGCGTGTCGACGTGGTTCGCATTGGCCTTCGGATCGCGCGCCGCGAACGCGCCCCAGAATACGCCGCAGACGTCGCAACTCTTGAGGAGGGTGAGATTGAGCGGGAGCCTCGGGATTCCGGCCGGGAAGCCGACGACCAGGAAGCGGCCTTCCCACGCGATGCTTCGGAGCGCCGCCTCGGTGTAATCCCCGCCGACCGGATCGAAGATGACATCCGCGCCGGCAGGACCGACCGCGTCCTTGAAGAGCTGGGCAAGCGCTTTTTGCCCCTCCTTGTCGAACGGGCCCTGGGGATAGACGATGGCAGCGTCGGCTCCGGCGTCGCGGGCGGCTTTCGCCTTCTCTTCTGAAGATACGGCGGCGATCACCCGCGCCTCATGGGCCTTGCCCAGCTCCACCGCCGCAAGGCCCACCCCGCCCGCAGCCCCGAGCACGAGCATGGTCTGCCCGGCCTCGAGCCTGCCGCGGTCGAGAACGGCATGGATCGACGTCGCATAGGTAAGCAAGAGGGCCGCGCCCTCCTCGAAGCTTCGTTCTTCCGGAAGACGAAAAGCGGAGCGCGCGGGAATCACGACCTTCTCTGCAAGCGCGCCAAAGCCGGTTACGGCGATGAGCCGGTCACCGGCATTCCATCCATCGACACCGCTGCCGAACGCTTCGACCTCGCCGGCCAGTTCGCCCCCCGGAGCAAAGGGTCGCGGCGGCTTCAGCTGGTACTTGTCCTCGATGATCAGCACGTCCGGGAAATTGATCGCCGCCGCACGGACTTTGACCAACAGCTCCCCCGGACCCGGCTTCGGATCGGGAAGCTCTTCGAGGCAAAGCGTATCAGGACCGCCGGGTTCGTGGCTGAGCAGTGCTTTCATCGGCGGTCAGTCTCCATTGCTGTTGCAGGCCTTGCCGTTCGGATCCGTCCAGCACACCGCTCCTGCCACGATGTCCGTGGGCGACGGCACGGCCAGGTCTTCCTCGGCGAAGACCCATTCGAGCCTGAGGGTCCCGTCCCGCGCCTCGTAAAGAAACGGGTCGCTCGCTCCGCTGGCGCTCGACACTTCGACTTGGCGGACAGCCCTTGCTGCTGCCGGTTTGACTGCGCCGCGCGCGCAGGCATCACCGATCGCCGACCTCAGCCGCGCCTCGATCTTCGCTCGGAAGCCTTCGAGCTCGGCCGCGCTGAAGGTCTTGCCCGCGCCGTTGCCGGCGAAGCTTTCGGCATTGAGCGCGACCGACCAGTGATCCGCGCAACCTCCCTGGGCGCCGGCTGCCGCCAGCAACGCAAGGAGCAGGGGAGCGATCATTGGGCCGCTTGCGGAAAAGCCGGAAGCAGGGGGATGTCGCGCGGCTCGTGCTGGATGATCACCTTCGCGCCGGTGGCCTTCGCCAGCTTTTCGAACACGTCCATCGACTGGAGGGTCTGCTCGCGGCTGGTATTGAACGGCGGCACGCCGCGCTTTTCGCGCGCTTCGCGCGAATGGTAGAGGTCGCCGCTCAGGAGCACGGGTCCTGACGCCAGCTTCACCAACAGGCCCATATGGTCGGGCGTGTGACCTGGCAGGTGAAGAGTCATCACACTCCCGTCGCCGAACACGTCCACGTCGCCCTCCGCGCTGTGAACCTTTGCTCCCTCCTTGCGCCACGGCCCAAACGGATCGTCCTTCCCCTTGGTCAATTCGAAATCCTTCGTGCCGATGAGCAGCTCGGCCTGGGGGAATTCAGCGGCCTGACCGGTGTGGTCGGAATGCATGTGGCTGATTCCGACGATATCGATGTCGCTGGGTTTCAACTCGAGTTGCTCAAGCTGCTCGGCGATCGTCTTGTCGACCTTGAACGAGATATCGCCAAGGTCGGTGACCTTGCCCTTCCACGAGGCCGGGAGACCGGTATCCCACAGCAGAATCTGGTCGCCATGGCGGATCAGATAGCAGCTGTCGGTGATGACCCTCGGCCCCGGCGGATAGAGGCCCGGCTTGTCGGAGAAGAATTTGTCGAAGTTCTTGATCGTCGGGGTGCCGCAGTCGAGCCGCGTCAACGACAGCTCGGCCTGCTTCTGCGCAGGCGCCGCTTCGTTGGTCGCGGATGGCTCGTTCCGCGCTTGGGGTTCGGACGTCCCGCAAGCCGTGGTTGCGAAGGCTGCTGCGCCTAGCAGGCCGGCGATCAGGTATCGCATTCTCTCTCCCCGTTTCGATTACTCCACGTAATTCGCGGTCGTCTTCCCGCGCACTTCCTCGGCCGTCACGCCCGGCGCCAGCTCGATCAGCTTGAACGCGCTGTCGTGGTCGGGCCGATGGAAGACGGCGAGGTCGGTGATAATCATGTCGACGACGTTCTTGCCCGTCAGCGGAAGGGTGCATTGGGGGATGAACTTCGGATCGCCCGACTTCGCATTGTGCTCCATCACGACGATGATCTTCTTGACTCCCGCGACGAGATCCATCGCTCCGCCCATGCCCTTGATCATCTTGCCGGGGATCATCCAGTTGGCGATGTCGCCGTTCTCGCTGACTTCCATCGCTCCGAGCACGGTCAGGTCGATGTGCCCTCCGCGGATCATCGCGAAGCTTGCGGCACTGTCAAAGTAGCTCGACGACGGGAGCTCGCTGATTGTCTGCTTGCCGGCATTGATGAGGTCCGGGTCGACCTGGTCTTCGTACGGGAACGGGCCGATCCCGAGCATCCCGTTCTCGCTCTGCAGAGTGACCGTCATTCCTTCGGGAATGTTGTTCGCGACCAAGGTCGGAATGCCGATTCCGAGGTTCACGTAATAGCCGTCGCGCAGTTCCTTCGCGGCGCGCGCGGCCATCTGGTCGCGGGTCCAGCCTTTCGTTTCAATCGCAGTCGCCATCATGCCGCCTCCCGCTGACGAACCGTCCTGAACTCGATCTTCTTGTCATAAGGAGCGCCGAGGATCATTCGCTTCACGTAGATCGACGGCAAATGGATGCAGTCGGGATCGAGCGAGCCGACGGGAACGATTTCCTCGACCTCTGCGACGCACACCTTGCCGCTGGTCGCCGCCGGCTGGTTGAAATTTCGAGCAGTCTTGCGGAAGACGAGGTTGCCGCTTTCGTCGGCCTTCCAGCCTTTGACAACGCTGACGTCGGCGCGGATCCCGCGCTCGAGGATATAGTCCTCGCCGTCGAAGCTCTTCACTTCCTTGCCCTCGGCGACCTGGGTGCCGACGCCGGTCTTGGTATAAAAGCCCGGGATACCCGCCCCGCCCGCGCGTAGCCGCTCGGCGAGCGTGCCCTGGGGCGTGAATTCCACCTCCAGCTCGCCGGCGAGGAATTGACGTTCGAATTCCTTGTTCTCGCCGACGTAGGACGAGATCATCTTCCTCACCTGCTTGGTGCGCAGAAGCTTGCCGAGCCCTTCATTGTCGATCCCGGCATTGTTCGAGGCGATGGTGAGGTCTTTCACTCCGCTCGCCTGGATCGCGTCGATCAGCCGCTCGGGGATCCCGCACAGGCCGAATCCGCCCGCCGCGATGGTCATTCCGTCGAACAGCAGGCCTTCAAGCGCATCTTCCGCGCTGGAATAGATTTTCTGCATCGCCACTCCTTGGGCCCGCCTCTGCCGCTCGCGGCAACAAGGGTCAAGCAGCAGTCAGCGAGCGCGGCTGGACCTGAGGCCGGCGGCGGCGATGCCGGCTTCGGCACAGGCTGCGTCATCGACGGGCGCTTCGCCCGAGGCGCCGACGGCGCCGATACGGGTCTTGCCGTCCGCCGACCAGACCGGAACACCGCCGGCGACGGTCACGACATGCGGAGCCTTGGCGAAGCCCGGGGTTTCCCTCGCGGCCTGTTCCATCTGGGCGGTCGGAAAGCCCCAGGCAGCAACGGCCTCGGCCTTGGCCAGCGAGAAATCCATGATTCCGCTGCCGTTGCCGTCCATCCGAAGCGCAGCGACGACGTGACCGCCGACGTCGACGACTGCGATCGCGTGGCTCTGCTTCTTTGCAGTTGCGTGCGCCGCGCAGCCCGCGACAATCGCCTGGGCCGAGCGCGCGTCCAAGGTCATTTGCTGGGCCTGCAGCGGAGTCGAGACCGTCACGACCAAGACGAGGAAAGCTGCCCGCATTGCTCTCTCCTATGCGGGCTGGAACTCCTCGGGCTTCAGCCCCTCGCGTTCGAGCGCCCGCTTCACCGCCGGCCGTTCCAGCACGCGCTGAAGGAGCGCGGACCAGCGTGGATAGCGGCCCATGTCCATTCCGATCCGCCTTCCCCAGCGGAAGAAGGTCAGCGCGTAGGAATCTGCAGCCGTGAAGGTCTCCCCCACAAGCCAGCCTTCGCCCGACAGTTGCTCGATTTCTGCAAACTGCTTCTCGAGAGCCCTGATGCCGCCCTCCTTGATGGCATCGAACAGCTTCTCGTCGCTGGTGAAACGCTCCCCGCGCCAGACTTGGGCGAAGGATATGTGAACGCTCGAGGAGAACCAGCCGAGCAGCTCATTGCACCTCGCCGCGTCGAAGGGGTCACTGTTCGGGACGGACCCGTCCTTTCCGTAAAGGTCGCCGATGAGGTTGAGGATTGCGACATTCTCGGTGACGACGCCGTTGTCAGTCACCAGCGCTGGGACTCGGGCTCGCGGATTGATCTCGAGAAATTCCTCGGTGAGATGCTCGCCGTGCATCAGCGTGACACGCATCGGCTGGAACGGCTCGCCCGCCTCCTCCAGCGCGATATGCGTTACGAGCGAGCAGGCGCCCGGCGAGTAGAAAAGTTCCAGCATCCGACCTCCGAAAAGCCTAGCCCGCCGTGCCCGCTTGCAGGCTAATGAGAGCCGCAAGAGCGTCCTCTCGGCGGTCCCACGGAACGAACAGATGGTCGTGATTTCTTGCCGCGACAATATTCGCGCTGATTCCATGCTCGGCCAGGCGCGACGAAAGCACAGCCGTCAGGCCGACGGCCTCAAGGCTGGAATGAACCTCAAGACTGATCCGCGCCCATTCTCCTTCGGGATCGACGTGGATCGAAGTCAGCCCCTCGTCTTCGCGAACGAGGGCGAACTGGCCCTGCGTCAACGCGCAGTCCTCACAAGGAGCGAAGGTGTAGCGGTCCGGATGCAGCCTGGGTTCAAGGCCCTGCAGAAGCCGCGATAGATCGCGCTCCCCCGCCAATATTACCCGCGAAGCTTCGCGAGGACGCCCTGCAACTGCATCGCGTTCGACATGTCGCCCTCGATTCGGAGCTTGCCGGTCATGAATGCCGTCATGCCGTCGAGCTGGCCCGCGGCCATGGATTGCCAGTCGTCCCAGCTGACCTTGATCGTCGTGTCGGCCGCGTTCACGTCCGAAGCGATATCGCTGACCTGCTGACCCGCGCCGTCGAGCAAGATGGCGCCCTGATCCCCGCCGAAGTCGATCTTGACCTTCTTGCCGGGCACCCAGGCCTGTCCCTCTTGCATCCGCGCTACGAGTTCCTGCTTGGTCATGACCTGCTTTCTCCTTTGTCAGTAACGCCTACCCTGCCGCTGAAAATGGCACAACATTCTCCTTTCCGGGGTGCATGGCGCCGAGAGGATGAGTCGAGTTGCAGCCGTAACGGGCGAGGCCTATCTGGGCGCCCATGGGATACGAAACCGACCTCAAGCTCTTCATCGACGGTGTCTGGAAAAGCGGCGAAGGCCGCGATGCCCACACGGTCCTGAACCCCGTCAACGCAAGCCCGATCGCCGAGGTCCCCTACGCGACCAAGGCGGATCTCGACGAGGCGCTGGAAGCCTCGAACCGGGCCTGGCCGGAATGGCGATCGACCGATGTCGAGAAGCGTGGGGCGATCCTTCACAAGGCGGCTTCACTGCTCCGCGAGCGCGTCGATCTCATCGCCGCGACTATGACCCAGGAGCAGGGCAAGATCATCGCCGAGGCAAGGACGGAGGTGCTCGCCTCCGCCCAGCTTTTCGATTGGTACGCCGAGGACGTGAAGCGGGATTACGGCCGTACGCTGGTCCGTCCCGCGGGCCAGCTCAGCCGAGTCATTCGTCAGCCGGTCGGGCCGGTCGCGACGTTCACGCCGTGGAACTTCCCCCTTTATCTGCTCGCGAAGAAGGTTAGCGCCGCTTTGGCCGCGGGCTGCACGGTCATCTCCCGACCACCGCACGAAACTCCGGGCGTCGGCACGGAGATGTTCCGCGCTCTTGCCGATGCGGGCATCCCGAACGGCGTCGCCCAGCTCGTCCACGGCGAGTCCGGCCTCGTCAGCGAGACTCTCATAGCCAGCCGAGTCATCCGCAAGGTCAGCTTCACCGGCTCGACCAATGTCGGCAAGCATCTGATGCGCCTTTGCGCGGACAGCATGACCCGAGTCACGATGGAGCTCGGCGGCCATGCGCCCGTTCTGATCTTTGACGACTGCGATCTTGAAAAGACGCTCGACATGGTCGTTCCGCAGAAGTTCCGGAACGCGGGTCAGGTGTGCGTTTCGCCGACCCGCTTCTACGTGCAGAGCGGCATTTACGACGCCTTCGTGAAGGGCTTCGCCGAGCGCACTGCCAAGGTGAAGATCGGCAACGGCCTTGAAGCCGACACCCGGATGGGCCCGCTCGCCAATAGCCGCCGCCCGGGAGCAATCGAAGCCCTGGTGCAGGACGCCAAGGCCAAGGGCGCTCGGGTCCTCGCCGGAGGCGAACGTGGCGAAGGTGGATTCTTCTTCCAGCCGACGCTTCTCGCCGACGTTCCTAACGAAGCCGAGATCATGAACGAGGAGCCGTTCGGCCCGGTCGCAGTCTCCCGTCCGTTCGACACGTTCGAGGAAGTCATCGAGCAGGCCAACCGCCTGCCTTACGGCCTCGCGGCCTTCGCCTTCACCGAGAACGGCCGTCGAGCCAATTTGATCGGCGACCTCGTCGAAAGCGGGATGGTCGGGATCAATACCTTCGCCGTCTCGAGCGCCGACGCGCCATTCGGCGGCGTCAAGGACTCAGGCTTCGGGTCGGAGGGCGGCAAGGAAGGCCTCGAGAGCTACCAGGTGGTCAAGGCCATCCACCAGGCGTGATGATGCGCTTTGCAATGCTATTCCGGCATGGCGTTCGGGTCGAACTTGAGGTTGATGACCGCGTGCTTGTGGTGAAGGCGTGAGTTCAGGCAATTGAGGTGCATCCACATGCCTCTCCCTCCGCTCAGGCGGTTGGAGGCATCGTAGAGGGTCATCATGAATAGCTCGCCTTGATCGATCGGCTGGTCACAGAAGGCGCACGCCTGCATCGGGCCTGCGACCTTCTCGATCTCCTCGTCGGGCCAAGGCGCGGCTTCCACGTCGGGATTGAGGCGTTCGATCAGCCCGGTGAGCGACGCGAGCCATTCGTTGTTGCCGGTCTCCGCCGCACCCTCCTCCCACAGCTCGGCAAGCTCGGAGTTGCGAATGACCTGCATCAGCGCACTCCGGGCCTGATGGTAGACCTTGCTGTCCAGCTCACCCGAGATCCGCTCCGCCAGATCGTCCGGGAAGTCGGGGCTTTTGCGACCCATCAGCATGGCAACGGTCTCGGCAGCGGCGACGACTTCCGAGGCAAGGTCGGCGTCGATGTAGCCTGAATCTTCGGCTCTCAGCCGGTCGAACGGCGCGCTGACATCTTCGATGGACTGCACGCCTGCCGCCCAGTCCAGCGCCGAGTCATTTTCGAAACTGCCGCTCCCCCAGGCGCCCACCGATCAGCCGCCCCAGGGCTCGCCTTCCGGCGATCCACGGCCGAGCTTGTCGGGCAACGGCTCTTCCTTAGGCGTGAACTCGAGGCTTACGGAATTGATGCAATAGCGTTCGCCGGTCGGCGGCGGACCATCGGGAAAGACGTGGCCCTGGTGCGACCCGCAGCGCGCGCAGACGATCTCGGTCCGGATCATCCCGTAGCTGGTGTCGCGGATGTACTCGAGGTGATCGGTGTTGAACGGCTGGGTGAAGCTCGGCCAGCCGGTGCCGCTTTCGAACTTCGAACCGCCCTTGAAGAGCGGCAGTCCGCAGAGGCGGCAGGTGTAGACGCCCTCGCGCTTCTCATCGAGGAACACCCCGCAGAACGGAGCCTCCGTTCCGTGCTCCAGGAGCACGTGCTTTTCCTGCTCCGTAAGGTCGGTTTCGAGCTCGTGTCGCTGGACGTCGCTAGGCGGGGTCAGGTCGAACAGGATCGTGGTCGTATCGTCCATTGCGGGTCCTCCGAGTCAGGCACAGCTCTTTAGCACAGGTCAGGGACAGGAATGCTCCATCTCGTGATGGTCTTCGGGATAGTCTTTCCTGGCGATCTGGGCCCGGATCACCGGCACGACCAGCATCGGCGGGACAATCACGAAGCAGGCCCAGGCGAGCCAGACATTCACGAAAGCCAGCGGAATCGCGGCAATGTAGATCGACAGGAACAGCGCCGACCGCCGAAGGATTCGATGATGAATGTCGCGGTGGGCCTCGTTGTGCGTCCGCCGGGAAGCGTGAGAGCGAAGGAGCATGAACGCCGCCGTGCTTGCAGCTCCGACGAGGCCGTAGGCCGCGGCGGCTTTGCTTGAGGTCGGAAACATACCGAGGAATCGCGTCCCCAGCGGGATCGTCGAAATGCAGAACAGCAGGAGGTTGTTGAACCAGATCGTGGTCCTGGTCGGCCTGTTGAGCGTGAAGATCAGATAATGATGGCTGACCCACAGATTCGCTATGACGAAGAAACTCAACGCATAGGTCACGAAGACCGCGCCGAAGGCCCTCAGCGCGGCCGGATCGTTCCCGAACGCGAGGCTATCGGGAATCCCGATCTCCAGCACCATGATGGTGATGACGATCGCGAATACGCCGTCCGAGAAGGACTCGACGCGGCGGTTGGTCGGCCTCAGTTCCGGGTCAACGGACCTGTGGCTCCCCGGCTGCCGCGTCGCTTGGGGATCCATCAGCTACGAAGCGGCCTGAAGCCTTCGCGAAGGTCGCCGACGAGCGCTTCCGGCTGCTCCCAGGCCGCGAAGTGCGCGCCCTTGTCGTGCCGCTTGTAGTAGATCAGCTTGGGATAGGCCTTTTCAGCCCAGGATCTCGGGATCGGCGCGATCTCTTCCGGGAAGGCGCTGACGACCGCCGGGACCTTCACACCCTTCGGTCCGAAGAAGGCATTCTTGTTCTCCCAGTAGAGCCGGGCCGACGAAACGCCGGTGTTGGTCAGCCAATAGAGGGTAATGTTGTCGAGGATGTCGTCCTTCGTCAGTCCCTCTTGCCCGCCGTTGAACAGGTTCACGATCTGTCGATACGTCCAGATGTCGTGATCGATGATCCAGGCCGCGAGCGCGATCGGCGAATCCGAAAGGCCGTAAAGCGTCTGGGGCCGGTTCCCCATCTCGTTCGCGTAGCCAAGGCCATGCTTGTAGAAGAAAGCGACGTGCTCGTAGGCCTGTTTCTCCTCGTCGGTCAGGCCGGAAGGCGGCGGTGAGCCCGCGATTGCGGCAGCATCGATCTCCGGCGGAATGGCGGCCGCCATGTTGTTGGCAATGCCGAGGAGACCCGAAGGGGCCGCTGCACCGAGGAGATCGGTGATCATCGAACCCCAGTCGCCGCCTTGGGCGACATATTCGTCGTAGCCGAGACGCTTCATCAGCGTGTCCCAGGCTTTGGCTGTCCGCTCTGGACCCCACCCGGCAGTCGTTGGCTTGCCCGAGAAGCCGTAGCCGGGGATGTGCGGGATCACGACATCGAAGGCGTCATCCGCACTTCCGCCGAACGCCGTCGGGTTGGTCAATGGATCGATGATCTTGAGTTGCTCGATGACCGAGCCCGGCCAGCCGTGGGTGACGATCAACGGCAGGGCATTCGGATGCTGCGACCGGACATGAAGGAAGTGAATGTCGAGACCGTCGATCTCGGTCACGAACTGCGGATAGCTGTTGAGCTTCGCCTCGACCTTCCGCCAGTCGTATCCGTTGGCCCAATAGTCCGCGAGTTTCTGGATCGTCGCCAGCTGAACGCCTTGCGTGTCGTCTAAGACCGTCTCGCCCTCAGGCCATCGAGTGGCGAGGATACGCTGGCGAAGGTCGTTGAGATCGGCCTCCGAAGCCTCGAACCGGAACGGCCGGATCGAGGCGTCCTGTGCCCCGCCGATTGCCGGCTTATCGGTCGCGGTCGGTGAAGTGGTGAAGGTGGGTTGCGGCGATAGGGTATCGGCGCCTTCTGACATCGATCATGCTCCTCACGGGGGGTTGAAGAGACGCATGCGCACAGTCGGCTCGACGCCCGGCCACAGGGGCGAGGCCGCGGGTCTCGCGAACGGTCGACCGCCGGTTCCACATCGTGGGTAGAACGGCCGAATCGGTCGCGATCCGGCGTGGCGCATATCATTGTTGGACTGTCCCAGCGATGGACATTTCGTGAGTTCGGAATGCTGGCGAACGCGGAGTACTGCTGTTAAACTTCCATTACATCCGCGGGGGCAGCGTAGTGGTAACAAACCCGTCGAGCGACGCCGGCGTAAATGCATTCCGTTTCGTCACCATGTTCACCGTGGTGATGGCGCATTCGTTCTGGCTATTCGCGCCTCCGCTCGGGTCCGCGGGCAACAGCGGCCTGCTGCTGATGACCGCGCAATGCGCAGTCCCGACCTTCTTCATCACCAGCGGCTATCTTCTGCGATGGAGCGAGGGCGATCCCTTTGCGGTCACAAGGTGGTCCGTCCGAAAGCTGATCCCGCTCTACGTGATCTGGGCAGGACTCTACACGCTCTTCGCCTGGATCGCGGGCCTCGGGTCCTTCGTCGAATTGGTCACGACAATCGGCTTCGGCGTCGGGACTTTGCCGCTCTGGTTCCTGCCGGCGCTTGCCCTGGCCCTCTCGGTGATTTCCTTGTCGTTGCGCTTCCTTGGCCTTCGTCGGACGTGGCTGCTTGCGGCAGGACTTGGCGCGCTCGCGCTGTTCAACGGGGCCTACCAGACGTTCCTCGGGCTCGAGGCCAACCCGCTTCGCGGAAACGTGATGCTATCGCCGTTCCTGGTCCTTTGCGGTGTCCAGATCAGGCTATCGGGGCCGCCGCGGTCGCTGTTGTGGTTCGGCATTGCGGCAGTGGTGGCCTATTGGCTGCAGATCCTCGACGACCGGCTGATTGCGACCGCCTCCGGCTATGCGGCCGGTCGGGCCCCGCACATGACGCTTGCGACCATTCCGTTCGCGCTTTCGGTCTTCCTGTTCGGGCGCTCGCTTCCGTCCACGCCCCTCGTCCAGTGGCTGGCGGCGCGGAAGCGCTATCTCATCGTCATCTATTGCGTGCACTCGATGATCCTCACCTCATTCGACTTCTTCCCGCACGGACGAGGATTGGCGATGCTCTTCGCGACGACGATGGCGGCCTATGCCCTGTCGCTGCTTGTCGCCGTAATGCTGTCTGCGGGCCACCGCCAATTGCGCGAATTGACGAGGCCCAGGCGGCGGTTCGCGGTCGCCAATCCGCACTAGGGGTGACGTGAGGCGGGCGCGAAGCTAGAGCGCGCCGCATGACCAAGCGCACCGGCGGCCGGATCCTCGTCGACCAACTCAGGATCCAGGGATGCGACCGAATCTTCACCGTTCCCGGCGAGAGTTTCCTCGCCGTGCTCGACGCGCTCCACGACACGCCTGAGATCGACACGGTCGTCTGCCGTCAGGAAGGCGGAGTTTCCTACATGGCCGACGCCGACGGCAAGATGACCGGCCGGCCCGGTATCGCCTTCGTCACCCGCGGTCCGGGCGCGACCAATGCGACCGCCGGAGTCCATGTCGCGTTCCAGGACTCCACCCCGATGATCCTGTTCATCGGAGACGTCGCTCGCGGCGACCGCGACCGCGAGGGTTTCCAGGAAATCGACTTTCCCGCCTTCTTCGGACCGATCGCGAAATGGGCCGCGCGGATCGAGGATGCCCGCCGCATTCCGGAATATGTCTATCGCGCCTACCGCGTTGCGACGGCGGGCCGGCCGGGGCCGGTGGTCCTTGCTTTGCCCGAAGACATGCTGAGGGACGAAGTGGAGGCGCTGGACCGTCCGCGCGTTCCACCGGTCGCCGAGGAGCCCGATCCGGGAGCACTCCAGGCCTTGTTCGAGCTGCTCAAGGAAGCGGCCGCACCGATCGCGATCGTCGGCGGCGCCGACTGGAGCCCGCGCGCGGCTCACCACTTCGGCAATTTCGCCTTCCGTTACGGCATTCCGGTAGCGGCGGCATTCCGCCGCCAGGACGCGATCGACAACAAGTGCGGGGTCTATGCCGGCCAGCTCGGCTACGGGCCCAACCCGAAGCTCCAGCAACGCATCCGCGAGGCCGACCTGATCCTTGCGGTTGGTGCCCGTCTCGGAGAATCGACCACCGACGGCTACTCGCTCGTCACTCCGGACCACCCGGGCCAGACGCTCGTCCACGTCCATCCCGACCCCAACGAACTTGGTCACGTCTATCATGCTGACCTGCCGATCTGCGCCGACATGGGCGAATTCGCGGAAATGCTCGACGACTGGATCGACCCGGATCTCGTTCGTTTCTCGTGCGGCGAGCAGGCGCATTCAGAATGGCTCGAATGGTCGGAGCCGAGGGCGCGCGAGGACGTTGCGCTCGACCTCGGACCGTGCGTCGCGGCGATGCGGGAGAAACTCCCCGAGAACACGATCATCTGCAATGGCGCGGGCAATTTCTCCGGCTGGTGGCATCGCTACTGGCGCTACGGCTGCATGCCGACGCAGCTCGCTCCAACTTCGGGAACGATGGGCTACGGCCTGCCCGCGGCAGTTGCCGGAGCGCTTCGTTTCAAGGACCGCCCGGTTGTCTGCGTCGCAGGCGACGGTGATTTCCTGATGAACGGCCAGGAGTTGGCAACCGCGGCCCAGTACGGCGCTGACCTTCTCGTGATCATCGTCGACAATGGCTTCTACGGCACGATCCGGATGCACCAGGAGCGCGAGTATCCGAAGCGGATCTCGGCGACGCAGCTCGACAATCCGGATTTCGCGGCGCTCGCCCGGGCGTTCGGCGGCACCGGGGAAACAGTCGAAAGGACAGCGGATTTCGCACCCGCGGTCGATCGCGCGCTCGGCCAGAAGGGCATTCGGCTGATTCACTGCAAGACGGATGTCGAGCAGATCACCAATGCGACCACGATCTCGAAAATCCGGGAGAAAGCGAAGGCTTGATTGGCTGAGGACGACAAGGTTCAAATCGAGGAAGAGCCTGCGACCGGCAGGGCCGCGGGGCAGTGTCTGAAGCGTTACTATGAAGAGTTGAACCAGCGCTTCGAAGCTGGCTTCGATCCTCGCAAGAGCGTCCTTGGCTCGCTCGATGAATTCTCGCCTCCCGAAGGCAGCTTTCTCGTCGTTCGGATGGACGGCGAACCGGTCGGTTGCGGGGGTCTCACTCCCCTTGGGGAGGCCGCATACCTGAAGCGAATGTGGATCGCTCCAAATGTCCGCGGCCTAGGCCTGGCGAAGCGATTGCTCCGTGCTCTCGAGGATAAGGCCGGCGAGCTCGGCTATCGCGTCGTGTGTCTGGAGACGAACGAGGCGCTGGGCGAGGCGCAGCAGCTCTACCGCTCAGCCGGCTACGCCGAGGTCGAACCCTTCAACGACGAACATTACGCCCATCACTGGTTCGAAAAGCGGCTGGACTAGGCCCTTTCGTCGGGCCTGCGCCAGAACAGCCGGTCGTTCGGCGCGTCATTGCTCTTCTCAGGCGTTTCGGCCTTCCCGGGCTTCGGCGAATGCTTTCGAGCCTCCGGTGCAATCCGCTCGATCACTTCGCCAAGCTCATCCCGAAAACTGCCACGAGACTTCTTCCGGCCCTTCGGCATGACGACCTCCGCTACGCATCCCTCGGCACAATGGATCAACCGTCGGACGGTTGTTTCGATGCGCTCTTTCACAGTCCAAATGGATAGGTTTCGTCTTCCCCTGGCCTCATCTCGCCCGGAAGCGGCGTCACCGCCCCGGTGCGGTCGAACCAGACCCAGGCATCGAACTGTCTGTGAAGCACGCATTCGGAATAATGGCTCCAGCGTTCGGTGTCGGGCCGGTAAATGACGCCGATGAAGCGCTCGAGCCTTTCGTCGCCGAGCGCTTCCTTCAGGTCGAGCCCAATTTCCTCGGCGCGAAGGTCGAGGATGAAGCGGGGAATTCCGCTCTCGTGCGACATGCGTTCGTGGCTTCCCTCCATGGACGGCCGAACCTCCTTGATCCGCATCGGCATGTCCCAATCGTCCGCCGCGGCGACCGTGCCGGCATGGGTTCCAAAGCCGATGCATCGCGCCTTCGAGTCGAACCTTTCCTTGCAAAGCTGACCAATGTTGAGCTCGCCCCGGCGCTTCCCCATGTCGGTGTGCGCGGCATTGCCGATGTGGCTGTTGTGTGCCCAGACGATCGCTTTCGACTGCGGCCCCTTGGCATCCAGAAGCTGGTTCAAGGTCTCGAACATGTGCGTATCGCGGAGATTCCAGCTCTCCGCCGCGCCTTCGTACATGATCCGATAGTAGGCCTCGGCGTTCTTGACGAGCCGGGCGTTGGAGGCGGCATCGAGCCACTCGTCGCACTCGGCCGAGAGGCAATCGAAATTGCTCCTCATCAGGTCGCGCATCATGTCCATGACCGGCGCCTGGCAGCGGGCATAGCCCTCGAAGACGGCCATTCGCCCATAAGTCGCCGGATGATCCGCCCACGGTTCCAAACATCCGTAGCGAAGGCGCGCGATCTTGGCGGCTTCCGGATCCTCCTTTTCGAGGAAGTCGATGACCGCGCGCATGGATGCTTGAAGGTTGTAGAGGTCGAGGCCGTAGAAGCCGGCCATATGCTCGTGGGATCGGCCCTGGTTGTGCTCGCGGAGCCAGCGGATGAAGACATCCACCTCCTTGTTGCGCCACATCCAGGTTGGGAACCGCTCGAAAGCCCGCATTTCGCCTTCTCGGGGTCCGCGATGGCGGACGTAGCGGTCGATCGTAGCGGCGTCAGGCCAGTCCGCCTCGACCGCGACAATGCTGAAGCCGTGGTGCTCGATCAGCCGCTTCGAAATGGCGGCCCGTGCCCGATAAAACTCGCTCGTCCCATGGCTCGCTTCGCCGAGCAGGACGACGCGGGCGTCGCCGAAGCGATCGAACATGGCTCCGAAGGCCGGATCGTCGATCTCGGGAAGCGGCTCGGCAGCGCGCCGTATCAAGCCGGGCAGAAGCTCGAGCTCGACATCAACCGTCACGCCATCCCTCCTCTCCGATAAGAGGAACGAACCGAACCCCGCCGAGGTCCGATTGCTGAAGGCGTCCATCCTCCCGTTGTGTCACCTTGACGAGGTGCTGGATGTCGTGAGGACCTCCAACCGGCATGACGAGACAGCCGCCGGGTGCAAGTTGATCAACCAACGGCTGGGGAATGTGACTGCCGCTTGCCGCGGCGAGAATGGCGTCGAACGGAGCCTCGTCCGGGCAGCCTCGAGTTCCGTCGCCCTCGACGATCGTCACATTGTCGAAGCCGAGGCGATGAAGCCGTTCGCGCGCGACCTCGACGAGATCGTGCTGGCGCTCGATGCCGACGACCCTCCGGGCAATCCGGCTCATGATCGCCGCCGCGTATCCCGAACCTGCGCCGATCTCGAGCACCTTGTCGCCGGGCTCGAGGCCGGCCGCCGCGATCATCAGAGCGACGATGTAGGGCTGGGAGATGGTCTGTCCGGCCTCGATCGGAAGCGGATGATCATCATACGCCCACTTGCGTTGGTCGTCGTCGACAAAGGCCTCGCGGGGTACGGAGCGAAATGCGTCGAGAATGGCCGGATCCGTGATCCCGCGGGACTCGATCTGCCGCCGGACCATGCGCTCGCGAAGATTTGCGAAATCGGGCATAGGCCGCTCCAGGCGAAAAACGGACGGAGAGCAGGGGCGTTCCGATGGCTGAAAACGACATCCTCTTCGCCGGATCAATCCCTGCGAATTACGACCGGTACATGGTCCCACTGCTGTTCCGCCCCTACGCGAAAGAGGTCGCGCGGAGAGCGGCGGCGCTGAAACCGGGGCGCGTCCTCGAAACCGCGGCTGGAACGGGTGTCGTCACGCAAGCGCTTCGTCAGGCGCTGCCGGAAGCGGAAATTGTAGCGACCGATCTCAATGCCCCGATGCTCGAAGAGGCCGAGCAAAGGGTTGGTTCGGGAAGCGCCCGCTTTCAGCAGGCGGACGCTCTGGCTTTGCCGTTCGAGGACGGCGGCTTCGACCTGGTCGTCTGCCAGTTCGGAGTGATGTTCTTCCCCGACAAGGTCGCCGGCAACCTAGAAGCGCACCGCGTCCTTCGCGACGGGGGCAGCTACATTCTGGTGATCTGGAACAGGATCGACGAAAACCTTGCAACCAAGGTCGTCGGCTCGGTGGTGGCCGACCTGTTCCCGCCCGAAGATCGCTCGGCTTTCTACGAGCGAGTGCCGTTCCGCTACTTCGAAAAGGACGTCATTCGTCGGGACCTTGAAGCGGCGGGATTCGCGAAAATTGAAATCGAAACGGTCGACCTTCGAAGCCGTGCCGAATCCGCCCGTGACGCTGCAATGGGCCTCGTTCAGAGCACTCCGATGCGGAACGAGCTGGAGCAACGAGGCCCTGGAACGCTCGATCGGGCAACCAGGGCTGCGATCGAGGCTCTAAGAGAGTTCGAGGGCTCAGCCGGGTTTGATGCGCCTATGTCGGCGCATATCGTGACCGCGACTAAATGAGGCCCGCTAGCGGGCTGCTGGGATCGGCGTAGCGACGCTTCTGCATCCGGCCGGCTAGGTAGGCCAGTCGGCCGGCCTCGACTGCAGCTTTCATCGCGCGGGCCATCATGACCGGGTCCTTGGCTTCAGCGATGGCCGTGTTCATCAGCACGCCGTCGCAGCCAAGTTCCATTGCCTCGGCCGCGTCGCTGGCCGTTCCGACTCCTGCATCGACGAGGACCGGGACTCCGGCTCCTTCGACGATCAGTCGAATGGTCACTCGGTTCTGGATTCCGAGGCCCGAACCGATCGGTGCGCCCAGAGGCATGATCGCCACCGCGCCAGCCTCTTCCAGCTGCTTCGCCGCGATCGGATCGTCGACGCAGTAGACCATCGGCTCGAAGCCCTCTTTCACGAGGATTTCGGTCGCGCGCAGAGTCTCGCGCATGTCGGGGTAGAGCGTCTTCGCCTCGCCGAGCACTTCGAGCTTCACGAGGTTCCAGCCGCCCGCCTCGCGCGCCAGCCGCAACGTGCGAATGGCATCGTCGGCGGTGAAGCAGCCCGCCGTGTTCGGCAGATAGGTGATCTTCTTCGGGTCGATGAAGTCGGTCAGCATCGGCTCGTTGGGGTTCGAGACGTTCACCCGCCGGACCGCGACGGTGACGATCTCAGCGCCCGAAGCCTCGACTGCCGCCGCATTCTCCTCGAGGCTCTTGTACTTTCCAGTGCCGACGATGAGCCGCGACGTGAAGCTTCGGCCGGCGACTGACCAGCGGTCCGCTTTCACCGGGTTTTCGACGTTCATCAGCCGCCTCCAACGAAGCGTACGATCTCCAGTTCGTCCCCATCCTCGACGGCAACGTCGCCGAGCGTGGAACGCGGAACGACCTCGAGATTGCGCTCGACCGCGACGCGCACGGGATCGAACCCAAGCTCGCTGACGAGCTCGGCGATGCTGATGCCCTCGTTCACCCGGCGATGCTCGCCATTGATGCGGACCTGGACTGTGTGATCGATCGTCATGAACGTGGCGCAGATAGGAACGTCCTCGCCTCCACGCAATTGTTATAGAGCGCGCTTTGACTGGACGCCGCCGCTCGAAGCGGTAAGACGCGGCGCCAAGAGCCCGTGTGGGTATGAATTAGGGGAATCGAACATGGCCGAGACCGGCAAGGGCGGCGCCGACAAGAGCGCATCGATGCGTGTCGATACTGCCCTCGTGCGTGAGCTCGCGGAGCTTCTGAGCGCCAACGACCTCAACGAGATCGAAGTCGAGGACGGCGAGCGCAAGATCAAGGTGCGGCGCGACGCGCCACATGCGTTTGTTGCTGCGCCAGCGCCCATAGCGGCCGCTTCTCCAGCGGCTCCGGCTGCCGCCCCTGCGGCCGCTCCCTTGCTGGAAGAGGTGGTTGCCGGCGAAGCTGTGAAATCGCCGATGGTCGGCACCGCCTATCTCTCCGCCGAGCCTGGCTCGAAGCCCTTCATCACCGTCGGCCAGGCCGTGAAGACCGGCGACACGCTTCTCATCGTCGAGGCGATGAAGGTGATGAACCCGATCACCGCGCCCAAGGCCGGCACCGTGACCAAGATCAATGTCGCCGACGGTCAGCCCGTCGAGTTCGACCAGCCCCTGGTGGTGCTCGGCTAAGCCATGGCCATTCAAAAGCTATTGATCGCGAACCGCGGCGAGATTGCGCTGCGTATCCATCGCGCTTGCCATGAGCTCGGAATCAAGACGGTCGCGGTTCACTCGACCGCCGACAGCGACGCGATGCACGTCCGCCTTGCGGACGAGACTGTCTGCATCGGTCCTCCGCCGGCTGCCGAATCCTATCTCAACATTCCCAACATCATTTCAGCGGCCGAGATCGTGCACGCCGACGCGATCCATCCCGGCTACGGTTTCCTTTCCGAGAATGCCCAGTTCGCGGAGATCGTCGAGAGCCACGGGATCATCTGGGTCGGGCCGAAGCCCGAGCACATCCGGATCATGGGCGACAAGATCGAGGCGAAGCGGACTGCCGCGAAGCTCGGCCTTCCGCTCGTCCCCGGCTCCGCCGGTGCGCTTAGGAGCGTCGCCGAAGCGCACGAGCTCGCCAGGGAGATCGGCTATCCGGTCCTGATCAAGGCGGCCTCCGGCGGCGGCGGCCGAGGGATGAAGGTCGTCCAGTCCGACGACCAGCTCGAAAGCCTGATGAGCCAGGCGGCGTCCGAGGCGCGATCCGCGTTCGGCGACGACACCGTCTACATGGAAAAATACCTCTCCGATCCGCGCCACATCGAGTTTCAGGTGTTTGGCGACGGCAATGGCGAGGCAATCCACCTCGGCGAGCGCGACTGCTCACTCCAGCGGCGTCACCAGAAGGTCCTCGAGGAAGCCCCCTCGCCGGTCATCACTCCGGAAGAGCGCGAGCGCATGGGCGAGATCGTCCGCAAGGCAATGAGCGACATGGGCTATCGCGGCGCGGGCACCATCGAGTTCCTGTACGAGAACGGCGAGTTCTACTTCATCGAGATGAACACCCGGCTCCAGGTCGAGCATCCGGTGACGGAAATGATCAGCGGCATCGACCTCGTTCGCGAACAGATCCGAGTTGCGCAGGGCGAAGGCCTGTCCTGTTCGCAGGACCAGATCCAACTGCATGGCCACGCCATCGAGTGCCGCATCAATGCTGAGGATCCGATGACCTTCGCGCCGTCGCCGGGCCTGGTGAAGAACTACGTGGCTCCCGGCGGAATGCACGTGCGCGTCGATAGCGGCCTCTACACGGGCTACAGGGTTCCACCCTATTACGACAGCATGATCGGCAAGCTGATCGTCTACGGCAGCACGCGCGAACGCTGCATCATGCGGCTTCGCCGGGCGCTCGAGGAGTTCGTCGTCGAAGGAATGAAGACGACGATTCCGCTGCACCAGGCGCTCGTTCGCGACGAGGAATTCCTCCGCGGCGACTATACGATCAAGTGGCTCGAGCAGTGGCTGGAGAAACAGCGCGTCGCTGCCGAATAGGCCGGACGTAAAAATTGCCATCCCGGGCACGGAGCGGTCTGCCTGAACGGTCGATAACAGCGGCGTTCAGGGCGCAATCAAGCGACCTGGTCCAGATTGCGCATCTACTTGCTCGAAGGAGGGCTGTGATGCGTAAATTTGGCCTTGCACTAGTTGCCGCCGGTTCGGCTCTTGCCGTCGCGAGCCCCGCCGCGGCCCAATATTATTCGCAGCCGTACGGCTACGGCTACGGCAATGGCTACGGTTACGGCAATGGCTACGGTTACAACCGCGGCTATGCCGATCCGAGCGGCCTTCATCGGCGTATCGAGAACGTGCTGAGGTCGCTCGACGGAGTTCGCCCTGATCAGCGCCGCCAGCTCTATTCGGAAGCGATCAACCTCGATCGCGCCCTTCGCGCAGCGTCGCGCAACGGCTTCAGCCCGTGGGAGGAGCGCGAGTTCGACCAGCGGATCTACCGACTGGAGCGCCACCAGGGCGCCGTGTCGTGGAACCGCGGCGGGAGCTACTACGGGGCCAACAACGGTTATTATTCGGACCGCGGCCGTCGCGGACACGATGGCCGTTGGGACGATGACGACGACGACGATTAATTCGTTCGTTCGAGGGCGCCTCGGGCCTTGTCCGGGGCGCCGTTCTTTTCGCAATTCGGCTTTCCAGGCCACCAGTTCCAGCGCCCGGCCACATGCATCAGCGCCGGGCCAAGCACCGAACGGATCAGGGTCGCATCCACGAAGACGGCGACCGCCAGGCCAAGTCCGATCATCTGCACGATCACATCGCGCGTGAACGCGAATGCGCCGAAGACCGCCACCATGATCAGGGCCGCGCTCGTGATCACGGAGCCGGTGTCGGCAAGCGCTTCCCGGATGCTCAACGCATTGTCGCCGGTTTCGTTGAAAATCGTCCGCACTCGGCTGAGCAGGAAGATTTCATAGTCCATGCTGAGGCCGAACAGGATGCAGAAGATCGCCAGGGGGACCGTGCTCGGAACGACCTCGGTTGCAGCCGCGACTCCGAAAATCTCGGACCCGTGCCCCAGCTGAAATACCAGCACGACCACGCCGTAGCCGGCTGCAACCGAGAAGAGGTTCAGGAGCAAGGCCTTGGCTGAAGCGAGAGGGGCCCGGAAAAACAGCAGCAGGACGAGGATCGACATTCCGAGCACCAGCGTCACCGTGAGCGGATAAGAGTCGCTCACCGCATTGTCGAAGTCGTTGTAATATTGGGCCTGTCCGCCGACCGCGACCGAGAGGTCTTCCGCTTTCAGCGCGGCCGGAATCCCCTTCGACAAATCCTGCAGCTCCGCGAAGGTCGCAGTTGCAGACGGGATGACCAGGAAAAGCAGCCTGCTTCGATCCTTGCTGGTGAAGGCGCTTCTCGACAGCGCTCCGCCCATGGTCTGCACCATCGATCCGTCGGACGCCGACCGTACCGGCCCCTGCACCGCCCGTACGCGATGGTCCTTCTGCAAGTGCGCTACGAACGCGGAGAGCATCGGCGCCCGATCGGGGGTCAGCGCCCTCTCCTTTCGAGTGTCGCTGACGACCACGACGATCGGCGAGACGAGCCCTCTTAGATCCATGCCCTCGAGCATCTTCATGCCCTTGGTGAATTCGAGCTCGGGCGGGAGGAACTCGCTTTCGGGAAACCCCGTGCGAGTGTGCAGCGCGGGCGCGGCCATCGCGACGATCAACCCGAGGCTCGCGACGACCGAGAGGATGGGTTTCTTCTCGACTGCGTTCGCCCATTGGATCCAAAGCCGCCGCGACCGGTCCCTGCTGGCCGGACGTGAAAGGAAACGAGGCCACTCCAGCGCCTTCGATCGAAGCATCCGGAGGAAGGCAGGAACCAGGGTCAGCGAGGCGGCCAAAGACACCAGCACTGCGAACAGCCCGCCCAACCCGACCGAGCGCGTCTGCATCAGCGGGGTTGCGAGCAGCGACCCGATGCCAATGGCGACGGTTGCGGCACTGTAGACGACCGCGACGCCGGACTGCGACATGGCGCAACGCATCGCCAGTTCCTCACGAGCCTTTCCACGCTTTGCCGGATCGTCGATGCCGATCCGTTCGAGCTCGCGTCGGTACCGGTGGATGATGAACAGGCTGTAGTCGATGCCCAGAGCGATCGCGAGCATGGTCACCACGCTCAAGACCAGGTTCGAAACGTCGATCGAACCGGCGATCAGGAAGACGATTCCGAGAACCACCGTTCGGCTGGCTACCGCAAGGATCAAGGGAAGCATTGCCGACACGATCGATCCGAACGCGAAGATCAGGATGATGAGCGTCAGCGGAAGCGCCCGGAGCTCCGCTCGAGCCGTGTCCTGGGCGTCGAACCTGCTGAGATCGTAGGTCAGCGCGGGCCGGCCGGTGAGCGACCAGTCGAGGTCGCTATGGCGCGCCTTCGCCCCGTCAAGGACGGGGGCGACTGCCGCTCGAAGAATGGGAACTTGCTGCTCGGCCTCGAGCATGTCCCCGCTGTTGAGGTCGACCACCAGGAAGTGCCCGGATCCCTCCTTCGGCAACAGGCGGGTGTCCTCGATGTCGGCTTCAGTGACCGAACTGTCGACCGACGGCTGCTTCTGGAGCCGGGCGGTCAACTCGTCGAAGAGCGCGGAAAGCTCGCCGGGATTCCTGTCGAGGCTGGCCGAACGGAAGACCAGGACCAGTGACTGGCTGTCACCGCGTCCGAAATCCGAGTGAAGGACCTGGTCGACCCGGTACGACGCGCTGCCTTCGATGTCGCCAGTGCCGCTGAGGAGCCTGTCCGGGAGCCTTCCCGCGACGAACCCGGCGACGACTGCAGCAATCAGCCATGCAAGGACGACGACAATCGAATATTGCCAGCACAACTTGCCGAGCGCCGCCAAAGCGACGCCCAGGGGCCCGCCTTTGCGAAACTCGGCATCATGCTCAGCGTCGGTTGTCGCCTCAATTCCCCTGTGCATTGCCGCAAATCAACGTGGCAGGCTGCTCCGGTGTCCGCAACGTCGGAAATCCGACAATTACGTTACCGAACCGAAAACTTTCAACGGCTGTGTGCGTTGCACTTTCGAGACGAGTGGAATGGCCGCTTATCAAGGCACTGTCCGGAATGATCGAGCGAAGGCGCTGGCCGGAGTGCTCTTGGTTCACGTCGCGCTTGGAGCGGTCATCCTGACCGGTCTCAACGTCCGCAATGTACAGCAGGTCGTCGAGACTCTGAAAACCTTCGACATCACCCAAGAACCCCCTCCTCCGCCACAACCCCCGCCGCCTCGCGAGCAGGCCGAGCGCGCGAAGGAGCAGGAAGGCGCCGCTGGAAAGAAAGCCGAACCATCGCCGATCGTCGTTCCAAAGCCGAAGATCGTCCTTGCCGCCAAGCCTCCTGTCGCTGCGGCGCCGGTGGCTGGCACTGGGAGCGCAACGACGGCAGGTGCCGCTTTGTCGGGCACCGGAACGGGCGCGGGGGGATCGGGGACTGGCCGGGGCGGCGGCGGTACCGGCGACTTCAGCGGATTTACGCCCGCCCGCCTGGTCCGCAACCTCAACCGCGGCGACTATCGGGATCTGACAGCTGGACGTTTGCCATATGGCCAGGCGATGGTTTCCCTGAAGCTGGATACGAGCGGGTTGCCGACCGACTGCCGGGTGATCCGTTCGAGCGGCGACGAATTTGTCGATAGCGGCCTGTGCCCGCTCGTTTCCCGAAGGCTTCGATTCCGCCCGGCGATGGACGCACAAGGACGCCCGATACCCTACAGGCTCAATTACGTGGCGAACTGGTCGCTCTGACGCCAGCTACTGCGCAGAAGCGACTGCACTGCCTTCGCCGGCACCTGCCAGGCGCGCCTTGTCACGACCGTAGACGTCGTCGAGAAAGGCGATCTGCGAGCCGTCGGGCACTGCCGTCAGATAGGTGATGTACACGGGCACCGGCCTGGCCAGAGGTACCTTCTCTTCGGTTCCGGCACCCTTCCAGGTCAGGTCCCGATCGAACAGCCAGCGGCTCAACCGCCACGCCGCCTCGAGGCGAACGCAGCCGCCGCTGTAGAGCCGCGCCGCCTGCTCGAAGAGTTCGCGCTCCGGATTGTCGTGGAGGTAAACGCCCTCGCTGTTCGGGAACATGAACTTGATCCGGCCCATTGAATTGTGAGGGCCGGGAAGCTGACGGATCAGAACCTTCTGCTTCCCATCGGCGACAGCCTGCCAGTCAATCGTCGTCGGATCGATGATATCGGGATGATCGACGAAGTCGGAGACGACCTCATATCCCTGGCGCTGGAGATAGGGCAGGCCTTGCTTGACGACGTTCGGCGCAATTCGCTCCGCGGCGAGATCGGCGGGCACGTACCAATAGGGATTCAAATTGGCGAAGCGGATGTACGCGGCCATCATCGGCGTCGGATAGATCGGCTTTCCGACGACAACCCGCATGGAATCCACCGGCTGGCCATTCTCGTACATGAAGAGGCGCTGCTGAGCCGCATTGACGAGAACGTAGCGGTCTGCGCCTTCGGGAAGCTCGCGCACGCGCTGCAGGTTCAACCGGATGAGGTTCTGCTGATCGGGGCTGTAGGAGCCCGAGGTCAGCGCGTGCCGAAGCTGCGCGTAGAGCGGGTTCATCCACTGCATCTCGGCAACGTAGCGTTCGAGGGATGACGCTTTTGCCGCGTCGTCGAGGATCCGGCGTGCGCTGGGCGGCGTCGGCTTGAGCGCCGAATCGACGAAAATCGTGTCGGTTTTCGGCGCTTGCCTGAGATCGCGAACATAGTCGACGAAGGCTCGGCTCAGCTGGGCATCGGCCTTTCGAAGCGCTTTCGGCTTGCCCGATTTCGCGGCCGCCTGGACGATCAGCTCCAGCTGGTCGGCGCCGTAGCGGTCGGGTCCCAGCCCGTCGAGCTCGGCGCTCTTCAGGGTCTCGATCAGCGCCTCGGCCTGGCGGCCGGTCTGCGAGAACCACAGCGGCCGGTTCGAGCGCGCCTTGTAGAATTCGGAAACGCCTTGCGCGCCCGCCGCCGCGTAGAGCGGCACGCCTGACTGCGCATTCGCGGCGGAAATGGGGGTAACAGAGACAAGCGCCGCAATCGCAACGAGAATGCCTCCGGAGCCTGGAAAAATGCGCACCGGCCAATGAAGGCCGGTGCGCACGTTACGCTTACTGTTCACTCGTTGGCCGAGGCGTTAGCCGCGCTCACCCGAGCGAGCGGGAGGCGTATATGTGGGAGCCGGAGCCGTGGTGGCCGGGGCGCCCGCATAATATTGGCCGTTTTGGACATAGCCGTCCACTCGGCCGTCATTGTCGCGGTCGGCCCAGATCGCGCCGGCGAGACCGCCGACCGCTGCACCGATCACCGCGCCCTCGAGGACGCTGACACCCGGAATGACCGCACCGGCGACACCGCCGATGGCCGCACCGCCGAGAGCGCCAGTCGCGACGCGGCGAAGCGTCGGGTCATAGCCCTGCGGGGTACCTGCATAATACTGGCCGTTCGAGACGTAGCCGTCGACATAGCCGTCGTTGTTCTGGTCGGCCCAGACTGCACCGGCGAGACCGCCGATCGCGGCGCCGACAGCGGCACCCTCGATCACGTTCACGCCCGGAACGACCGCGCCAAC